>JANQFZ010000066.1 GCA_028277605.1 Vallitaleaceae bacterium
ATTATATTATACTATTCTTGTTAATATATTGTCAATTAATTATTAACATATTTGATTATCTATAAAAGTCATTAATTATTAATTCAACGTTCCTTTAAATCAAATAAACATATATAACTCTTAATTAGAATATAAAAAAACTCAATTCATCATTCGCTTATGAATGAGAATCGAGTTTTTTATACAATGCTTATTGTACAAGTTAATATTAGTTCTTGATTACTTCTTAAATTTTAAACTGATATCTAAAGCTTTTACGGAGTGTGTTAGAGCTCCTACACTTATAATATCAACCCCCGTCTTAGCTACTTCACGAATACGTTCTAATGTCATATTGCCACTTGCTTCTAATGAGATCGATTTATTGACTGTATTTCTTACATACTGAACTGCTTTTGACATTTCATTCACCGTCATATTATCTAGCATTATTATATCAACATCAGCTTGTAAAGCTTCATTAACCTCATCTAAAGTCTCTACTTCTACTTCAACCTTTACTGTATGAGGTATATGCTGTCTTACCGCCTTAACCGCTTTCATAATGGAGCCTGCTCCTGCAATATGATTATCCTTTATTAATACGGCATCACTTAAGCTATATCGATGATTAACACACCCACCTACTCGGACTGCATATTTTTCTAAGCTTCTAAAACCGGGCGTAGTTTTTCTTGTATCAACAATCACTGTCTGTAATCCCTCGACTTCTTTGGCGTATAAAGAAGCTCTAGTTGCAATACCACTTAAATGCTGTAATATATTTAGTCCAACTCTTTCACCTTTTAAAATACTATTCATGGAGCCCTTTATTTCTCCAATCAATTGACCAGGAGAAACCATGTCGCCATCTACAACATCATGAATAACAGCCACAGAAGGATCTAAGCAATGATATACTTTCTTAAACACATCTACACCACAAAGTATACCTTTTTCTTTAGCAATAAGCTGACCACACCCCATCGTGCTTTTATCTAAAATATATTCTGTTGTAATATCGCCAAAAGGCATATCTTCTTCTAACCAATCTTTAATTCTTCTTTCTAGCTCTAGATCATTTATTGCATTCAACATCTATTTTCCTCCTAGCTTTCATTATCACTGCTACTTATTTTATAATGACACCCCACACTATCTTTCTCTATTGCATCTAATATGACTTGCTCGGCAACAATACACATATTAAATACCTCAAAGTACAATGGACAAACAGCTTTAAACTCTTGCACCTCTTGCTTAATTTTACAAATGTCTTCATAAGCAATAGTTAACGCCTTATCTTCACGTATAATACCTGCATACTGAGTCATCACTGATTGAATAAGATTTTTAAATTTGAGATAGGGTGCTTGATCGTTACAAGGAGGAAACTGATCTAATACTTTCATTTGCTCTTGAATGTGTTGTGTAATTTGTGATTGCTGAGATAAAACATTATTTTTTGTTAATCTCTTATTAATATGATTGGCTGTTCTTTTCCCAAATACAAGACACTCTAATAGAGAGTTACTAGCAAGTCTATTAGCTCCATGAACGCCTGTAGATGATACTTCTCCACAAGCATAGATACCATCAACCGTTGTTCTTCCATCCAAATCGGTTGTAATACCTCCGATGAAATAATGGGCAACTGGTGCTACTGGAATGTAACTTTTTTCCATATAAATCTCGTGCTTTTTAAGAAAAGCATATATCGTAGGAAATCTCTTTTCAAGGAAATCTTTGCTATGTTGAGTAATGTCTAACCAAACGTGTTTTATATTTTGCTTTTGCATACAATCGACAATGCTTTTAGAGACAACATCTCGTGATGCAAGATCTAAACGTTTATCATACTTGGACATAAAAGGTTTATAATTACGATCAAGGAGTTTTCCACCTTCTCCGCGGACTGCCTCTGTTATTAAAAACTTCTTATCCCCTTCTTTTGAGTAGAATGCTGTAGGATGAAATTGGACAAAGCACATATCTACTAAGCTACATCCAGCTTCTTTTGCTAATACTATACCATCCCCTGTAGAAAACGGATGGTTGGTTGTATGTCTGTATAAAGCACCAATTCCACCAGATGCAATGACTACAACGGATGTTTCTATGAATACAAATTGATTGTTATTGAGGACAATTACTCCAACCACTTGCTCTGAATGAAAAACTATTTTGATCGCCATTGTTTGTTTAAGGATTTCAATGTTCTCTTTTTTTAGAACCTGCCCAACGACCGTTTCCATAATCACTTGACCAGTTGCATCACCCTTAGCGTGTAAGATCCTTTTATGAGAATGTCCACCTTCAAGAGTTGTTAAAATCATACCGTGCTCATCTTTATCAAATTGGACACCTAAATCAATTAATTTATGTATTTCTTTAGGCGCTTTACTAACAAGTAAAGTAACAGCATCCACATTATTAACATTACTTCCTGCTGACATGGTATCTTTAATATGTGAAGCTAAAGAATCGTCCTTGTCTATACAAGAAGCAATGCCACCTTGAGCTAAAACTGAATTAGATTTGTCCATATGATCTTTCGTTACGACACCAATTTTTAATGTGTCATTAAGACATAGAGAAGTGTATAATCCTGATAAACCTGAGCCTATAATTAATACATCTTTTTTTATTGTTTTCATTTATCACACCTTAATTCAATATATAAAACATGACTTAACTCATGCTTAACATTTTATCTAATGGCTGCTTCGCTTGCTGAATCGTTTTTTCATCTAATAGTATTTCTTCCTTTTCTTCCTTTAAACAGGTATACAGCTCTTCTAGTCCTATTTTTTTCATGTTAGGACAAATTAATTTTGAAGATGCAAGATGAAAAATTTTGTTTTTATTTTGTTGCTGAAGAGGATGCATAATACCTTCTTCAGTAGCAATTACGAATTCCTTATGTGCCGATTGTTTAGCATAATCCAGAATCCCTTTTGTTGAACCAATAAAATCAGCATATTGTAATACAGATTCTTCACACTCTGGATGAGCTAATATCTGTGCATCTGGATAACTATCTTTGATGGCAACAATTTTATCTGAACTTAGAGCTTGATGCGTTGAACAAAAGCCAGACCAAAGTTCAATATCTTTGTTTGGTAGTTGTTTTTTAATATAGCCACCTAGATTTTTATCTGGTAAGAACAGTATCTTATCTGCTTCTATTTGCTTCATGATATTTAAGGCATTGGAAGATGTAACACAGATATCCGATAGTGTTTTTACTGCTGCCGTTGTATTAACATAAGAAACAATGTAGCGTTCGGGCTTTTCTTCCTTATAAGCCTTTAAAGCTTCATAAGTCACCATATCTGCCATAGGGCACCCTGCACCAACAGCTGGTATAAGAACTGTTTTATCTTTTGAGAGAATTTTAGCACTTTCTGCCATAAAGCAGACGCCACATATTATAATTAACTGCTGCTTAGCTTCTTGACCTCTCTTTGCAAGAGCAAGTGAATCTCCCACATAATCTGCGATATCTTGTATCTTGGGTATCTGATAAAAATGAGCTAATATTAAGGCATTTTTTTCTTTTTTTAGGGTAAGTATTTTTTCTTCAATGGTCATTTTTATTACCCACTTTCTTATTGTCTTTACTGTGTCTTTACAATTAAAGGCAGTATATCATACTATGTATTAAAAAACAAGAGAGAGTTTTGTTCCCTCAATTACTATAGATAATGTAATTTTGGCATTGATGGTACAAAAAAGTGAGCTACATGAGTAGTTCACTGAAATCTTAAAGAAATCTATATTATGCCTTTTTAAGGAGTTGTATGTAATAGTCAGCTGAAACCACAATACTCTTATCTTGTATCAATGTTTCCATATTATCCACTTTAGTTTCTATTCTATTGATTTTTTCTGAATTAACTAATATGCCTTCTGTAACTGTTTGCAACCCACTAATATCCTTTTCAATCTTAATCATACTATTGGATAACTTTTGCCTTTCTTGTTTCGCTTCGTCGAAGCCTACCTTCATATCCTTTTGAATCCCTACTATTTCTTGTTTCATGTCTGTTACATCTTGTTTCACACCTGTCATTTCTTGCTCTATGCCCGATATATCTTCTTTCATACCTGTCATTTCTTGCCTTATGCCTGTTATATCTTCTTTCACACCTGTCATTTCTTGCTTTATGCCTGTTATATCTTCTTTCACA
>JANQFZ010000018.1 GCA_028277605.1 Vallitaleaceae bacterium
ATAATTGATATTTTTAATAATTATTATTATGTTAGAGCATTTAATTTTTATAATTCTGAATATCATATTTCTGTAAACTCCCATGCTAATAAAAAAATAGGTTTAAGTATTTGTATATATGATGACAACACTTTATTTTACCAAGATAAATACTTTAAGGTCATTCCTAAGAATAAAAAATCAAATCTGTTTAAAGAATTAAAAAAATACCTTTTAGACAATTTGTAGACCCTGTTAAAAGATTAATAAATTCTAACTAAAAACAAATATTTAATTGGATAATCAGTGCAAGCTTCAATTTAAGATTTTACCATTATAACTGTACTTAGCAAGTAACTTTTTACTGGCTATGGAAATTATGCAATACATTTAAAACAAAAGGATAATTAAAGCGGAATGCTATAATTATCCTTTTAATGTACGCCCAGCATAATCTCAGTAAATCTCAAGTTTCTAATATAGCTCTAAATCCTTTAATAACTCTAAAGTAATCTCTTTAGCTTTTAATCCTGTTGCGTTATCATCTGCTAAAATATTAGTAGCAAAGTAATAGTTTTTATCATCTCTTTGTATGGTTCCAACAAACCAACCAAGTTTAGAAAATTTTGCTGCTCCTGTTTTTCCAGATAATATAAAACTATCGGTTGATTCTAATGTGATTATATTTCTTACTATTTCCATGTTTTCTTTAGTAAAAGGAAGATTATCATGATATAAATCATACAAAAAATCTACTTGTTCTCTGGCACTAACTTTAAAAGAGGATGTTAACCAAAATTTGGTTATTCCACCTGATATATCCTTATTACCATATTCTAGCATATCTAAATATTTTTGCATTTGATCTACGCCTACCTCAGACGCTAATTTCTGATAGTACCATACGACTGAATTAGCTATTGCAGTTTGTAAAGTATGATCTTGGTTCCATGCTTGAATAGAATGTTTTTTACCATCCCATTTATATAGATGTTCCTGACTTTCAATCACACCTGTTTCAAGTCCAATAAGTGAGTTTAATATTTTAAATGTTGAACAAGGAGATATACGTTCATCAACTTGTTCATTATTATAAATTAAATAGTTATCTGATGTTTCGTCATACATAATAAAACAACCATCATAACCTTCAAAATATTTGTCATAAGATTCAATAATGGTATATGTTGATTCTGTTTTCATTACTTACTAAGTTACTTGAGCATGATGTTAGGAATCCGGTTATTAATAACATAAGTATCATTACTTTTTTATACTTCATAGCTCTTCCTCCATTGCATTAAAGCAGTGAATTCTAAATTCTTTTGGCCTCATTTATTATGGTTTATTTCTACATGATATAGCATTCCAAATTCCTCAGTAATAGTATAATAAACTGCATTTTCAGTAAATGATAGATTAATAAACTGACCTGTAGGATTAGGTATGTCAATAATATGTTTAACTTCTTGTGTAGCGTGATTTGTCTGCATGACTCTGCATGTATTAACTCCATCTATTAATTGTTCTTCTTGACTATATTGTATCGATTGGTTTGGAAATCCATGAAAATCATATTTGGTTTCAAATTCTTCAATTACAATCTTATTTGAGCCATCTTTATTTATTTGATAGATACCGTCTTTTTTACGATACAAAATATGATTACCTTGAATTTGATAAGCAAAATGTATATCTTTATCTAAATCATCAATGATTTTAGTAAGATGAGAACCATCTAAATTAGCTCTATAAAAATCGCCTACTTCTCCTCTTCTAGATTGCATGAAGAAGATACCATCTTCATCCACTGTCATACGTATAACATCGGAAGAAGTTAGTCCTGTTAATTGACTACCATCCATTTTGATGCGATATATACCCCCACCCCATTTATCAAAATATACCCAACCATCTAAAGTATTGATATACTTCTCATATCCATTTTTTACAAGAATTCGTTTTTCTCCTGTTAGAAGATTTCTAATAGCTAAGCCATTTGATAGTGTTCTATAAAAAATCCAATCACCTTGTGTGTCTTCAAGTCTTTGAATGTCTTGAAATTTATAGATTCTTTTTATAGGCGCATCTTTCTCAATAGATAACTCTAGATTTAAGTATGTCTCCATGTCTTGGAGTGGAATAAATACATCTGAATCATTCATGTCAACAGAATTATTAATAACTTTTGCGTGAACCAATGTATCATTCCAATAGATTTCCAAAATAGCAGTTTTTGAAGCATCTGATCGTGTTATGGCAAAACAAAATTGTTCGTTTTCAGCATATTCGGTCCATGACAAACGATTCCGTTTTCTATCACCCTCTAACCCAATTAATTTTTTTATATAAGTTAGAGAAAGAACAGGTATACCATTAGACACATACCCAATTTTATGAGTATCATGATAAAAAAAGTTATTTTCATATGTGATACTTAATGAGCTTCTTACAGGGTTCACAACAGGATTATTGTTAGATAAAAAATAAAAAGACAAAATGTCATCCAATAAACAATAGTGAACATCATCAATTAGCTTTGTCTCTATAATCATGCCATTGATAGTTATACCTGCTTTAGTCCATGGTTTTTCAATTGTGCCACAATAATAGCTTTGTTTTACAATAGGGTGAATGATTTTGCTGTTTGTTTGCATATAAGCAGTAGAGGATAATTTCATATAACCATATTCCATAAGGTTATCTGCTTTAATGTGAATATGGTCATCAATCAGAACATATTCAATAGGTAATCCATTAAACAATATGTTTTTTTCAATTACATTGCTACTACTAGCAAGACTATTGATGCTACTCGTTAGTATAATTAGACTCATTAAAACACTTATTACAATTTTATTCATAGTTAATCCACCTTCATATTAATTTAATATTTAAATCCTTAAGATTTTCTGCATTGACCGCTATTATTTAGAGCTTTAAGTTCATTTGCAATAATTCTTTTCTACTACTTGCTTTCATCTTTTTACCTACAAAATCAAAATGATTACATCCCAGATATAGGATACATACCTAGATTACTTTAATATCTACCGTTAAATCATATATTAAATTAGTCATATTTTCAACCGTTTCATTTGCTAAGTCATATTCATATGGACTAATTCATTTTGCTTGTAGGTTTAGGCATAACATAAGGTGGTACTATATATTTTAAATAACGTTATGCATTCCCCCAAGAATTATTATCATTAGAACGAATAGATAATAATACAAACTGTATATCTATGCCCAATCGCTTTGTTTATAAGCAAAAAAGCCGAAAAGATTATAAAATCCTATCAGCTTTGTTCACTAACTGAATCCTTATATTTCCAAGCTTTAATTTACAACTACCAATCTTTATTTTTGGTTAGTTTAAAATCTTTTATTCATGTAGCTGTTTTACAATAGACCATGCTTTAACTATTTGAAATTTCATAAACCATGCGTAAGTACTCGCCAAGACGTACACTCGCAGATGGAATCCCTACATAGAGCAACTTATCTTTTGCCATAAGGATTTCATCATCAGCAGGCGATAACATCGTTACACCATCTCGTTTAATACCCACCAGCGTTACTCCTGTATTACACTTTAAGTCCAAATCCTTAAGCGTTTTTTCGTATGATAGTGATTCATAATTCAAGTAATACTCATTCACTGAAATATGATCACTATTTTTGAACCTACTGGTATAATCAATGATAGAATTCATCGTTTCATTCATTTTGGCTTCTATGGAATCTCTATGTTTCATTAAATCAATGAGCTCTTCTTTCAGCTCATTAACACTGGCTTTTATTCTATATCTATCAATAAATTCTTCAGCTCTTTCAACTGACGATACATAAACGCCATTGCCATGCTTAACTTCAACAATATCTACATCTGAAAGTAACCTCATTGCTTTTCGAATTGTCTCCGGTGATACATTATATTCACTTGCAAGTGTGGTTCTACCTCTTAACTTTTTACCTACCACTAATTCTTCCCTTGATATTCTACTTGCCACATCTACCGCAACTTGTAGATAAACCGGTGTCGAATTCCTTTTTGTCATAAGACCACCTCCAAATATTATAGAGCGAAAAGTTTACCGTAGTTTAGTCCATAACCATTAATTATAATATCAAATTTATTCAGTTTTGACTAGTACTATTATGAAAGCGCTTTAGCAACATCTTCGTGACTAATAATACCTCTCAACCGATTTCTTTTATCTGTCACAGCTACTTCAACATCACTTTCTGACAATTTAGTCCACACATCAGATAAAAACGCATTTCGATTAATTTCTTTGTAGTTCGTTTCAATAAATTTATCAATAGTTTCCATCTGGTTGTTCATCAATTTTTCTAGTTCTACATACCCAATCAGATTTCCTTTGTTATCTGTAACATAACAGTACTCTAATTCAGCATCACTAAGCTTACGAACCACTTCTTCTCTATTTTGACCTTTCACCGCAACGATTTCAGGTTTATTCATGATAGTTTTGACTCTTAGAATTCTTGATTTATCAACATCTTCGATAAATGCTTCAACATAATCGTTAGCTGGATTCTCAAAAAAGTCTCTGGGTTTACCTACCTGAATGAGTTCCCCGTCCTTTAATAATGCCACTCGATCACCCAGTCGAAAGGCTTCATTCATATCATGAGTAATAAACACAATGGTTTTATCCATGTAATCCTCAATACTAAGCAATTCCTTTTGCATCTCACGACGAATCAATGGATCCAATGCACTAAAAGGCTCATCCATTAACAGGATTTCAGGTTCATTGGTTAATGCTCTCGCAAGACCGACACGTTGTTTCATTCCACCACTTAACTGTCTTGGGAAATAGTCTTCCCAACCTGATAATCCAACCAGTTCTATAGCTTCAAGGGCTTTTTTCTTCCTTTGGGTCTCATCAATATTCTGGACTTCAAGTCCGAACTGGACATTATGAAGGACTGTACGGTGACTTAATAAACCAAAGTGTTGAAAAACCATAGCGACTTTATGCCGTCTAAGCTCTCTAAGTTGATCTTTACCATAGTCCACAATGTTTTCACCGTCAATGAGTAGTTCTCCTCTAGTGGGTACATTTAACATGTTCATACAGCGAATTAGGGAAGACTTACCACTACCTGAAAGACCGACAATGACAAACATTTCACCTTCTTCAATATCAATGCTAATGTTATTAACGCCTACTGCCAAACCTGTTTTTTTACGAATCTCTTGAATTGTGAAACCTTCATCCAACATCTTTAATGCTGTATTCTTGTCTTTTCCAAACACCAAGGTCAGATCTTTGATTTCAATTTTTTTATCTGCCATTTCATTACGTCCTTTCTCTCAGTTTTTTTGCTGAACCCTGTAACACTCTGTCCAGAATAATAGCCAAGAAAACAATAGCAAGTCCTGCTTGAAATCCTCTACCTACTTCTAAACGATTGATAGAAATTAGTACTTCTCCACCAATACCTTCTGCACCAATCATTGATGAAATAACAACCATAGCCATTGCCATCATCGTCGTTTGATTAACACCCGTCATAATAGAAGACAAGGACTGTGGAAACTCAATTTTAAATAACATTTGCATTGGGGTTGACCCAAAAGATTTACCTGCCTCGATGACTTCCTTGTTTACTGTAGAAATACCAAGATAAGTTAAACGAATTAGTGGTGCGATGGCATAAGTCGTTGTAGCAATAATAGCAGGAACACGACCAAAACCAAAAAACATAACAGCCGGTAACAAATAAACGAAACTTGGCATCGTCTGCATAGCATCCAATATTGGCATCATTATTTTTTTTGCTGTTTTAAACTTCGCCATGATAATCCCAGCAGGTAGTCCCAAAAGAATGGACACAATAACAGATATGATGACGATAACCAATGTATAAATCATCAAGTCCCACAACCCAAATAGCCCGATGGATGTCAACATCAAGGATAATGTTATGCCAGTTCTTACATTATATAATCTCCAGCCTACCACAAATAACCCTATAATATAAAACCACCAAGGGATAATATTTAATGCTGATTCAACACCATTAAATATCGTAAGTATAAAACTACTAACACCTCCAAAAAAAACATCCCAGTTTTTAATCATCCATGTAACAATAGCATCAATAGGCTCACTTATTTCAAACCGTAAGAAATCAGGAAAATCAATCATTTCTTCACTCCAATCTAATCACTTATCTAGCATAAATCAGCCAAGTGTCTCCACTTGACTGTTACATCTCACATTGTATGCTGTCAATTACGATTATTATTGAATAGCTTTTAATACTTTTTTAGCTATTTCATCATCTACCCACTCAGTCCATACATTTTGTTTTTCAAGCAAGAACCATTTTGCTGTTTCATCAGCCTCAACTTTATTTTCTTGCATATAGGCTAGCGCCTCATTAATTATCGCTGAACTTGTATGATACTTTTTGAAGAACTCAGCTAAATCCGCATTCTCATCAACAAAAGATTGAGTTGAAGCAATAGTTACATCTACCGTCTTAAACGAACCTATACCATTAGCAAAGTCCTCATCAGAATAGTCACTGTCTTCTAACAACACCATATCATAGAGACCAAGTACCCAAGTTGGTTCCCAGTAATATCCTACCCATGGTTCGCCTTTTATGTATGCACCTGAAAGTGTTGCTGCAAGAGTTGCTGCTGAATCGATCGGTCTGAAATCGAACATTTCGTCTAGGCCATATGCTTCCATTTTCTTATGTAGATGTTCTGTTGCTCCCCAACCTTCAGGGCCACCAAAGATTATACCACTATCAGGGTTTTCTGGATTTTCAAATAAGTCAGCATAATTTTTCAAGTCACTGACTGTCTTAAGATCAGGAGCTAATGCATCTTCACCTTCAACCAAGTATCTAGGTACATATAATCCTTGCGTGTTATCATTATAGTTTACCCCAAGTTCTATGTACTCACCATTAGCTATATCATCTTCATAAGTAACAACATTATCTGACCACAGTTCTAAGCAAACATCAAGCTTATCCATTTTCAAGCTTGCAATCATAATAGCAGTATCCGCACTAACAATATCAACACTAACATCATATCCATTTTCAAGAATAAGTTTGACCACTTGATCTTGAAACCTATTACTCTCCCAGTCACCTTCACCTAATGTAATTTTTCTTTTATCTTCTCCACCACAAGCAGTTATTGCAACTACAAATGATAGAATAAGCGCAACACTAACTAATCTTTTTATTATATTCATTTCTATATCCTCCGTTTTCTTGACTTTCTTAATGACAACTTTTTTTGTTATTAAGAGTTGTCTCTAGTAACAACTTCATTTTAACACTTAGATTGTCTCTATGTCAAATGAGAATTTTATACTTACAAGATTATAGAACAAATAACACACAAACAAATACAATTATCGTGAAGATAATTGGTGTATTTTTGTGTGTTAACGTGTTAATATTAGTAACTTTATAATTCCGCACAATTAATTAGTCATATAATACCTTTTTAATTGGAAAAATAACAAATTTATGTTATATTTAAAAGAAACATGGGGTGATTAATATAAATGATAAAATAGTAATTCGTGGGATGAAAAAGTCTGATTTAGAGGAAGCCCTCAAATTGTGGAGAATATCTTTTAATGTGGGTTTTTCAACAAAATTTGATACCAAAGAAATTCTAATAAAATATCTAGATAGAAACCCTGAATTGAGTTCTATAGCATGTACAAAGAATGATAAAATAGTTGGGGCTTTAATGTGTGGACATGATGGTAGAAGAGGCTCTATTTATCATACATCAGTTTATAATGAATATAGGAATAAAGGAATTGGAAGAATGATGGAACAACGCTCTTTAGAAGAATTAAAAAAAATTGGTATCAATACAGGATTTTTATTTGTTAACGTTAACAATCCTGGCTCAAAAAAATTTTGGCAATCTATCGGATGGTCTGTTATTTCGGACATAAAATACTTATATAAAGAGTTTTAGATTAGGATAGTCTCTCTAAAAAAATATGTTAACCAGTACCTTATAAGTGTTAATTAGCTTAATTTATAAAGTTAATCTATTTGTATAGAATTATTAATTAGTAGTCCTTCACTAAGCGTTTGTGCTGGTGCACAAATAATCAAGTTACTAAATGATTTTCTTTCATTCCATATTGGTTCATAGACTTGAATTTTCAACTTGTCAAAATTATCATTGATCCAAATAGAACCAAATGTTTGTAAATCCAAATTCCCATTTTTCGTTAAGACATAACTTAAAGATCCCCAACCATTTCTTATAGATTTATAAAAAACAATATCCATTAAATTATAATTTTTTGTAAAATCATAAGAATTAATTACAAAGTGTCCTTTAAACACTTTGTTTCTAAATAAAGGTCTATATAAAGTACCTTGGTTATGTATAGTTGTGTTTCTTATAGTTTCCTCATTTGTACGAAATTCTACAGCTGGGTAGTTAAGATTAATTGTCTTAGGAAATTTATAAAATGAAATAAATAGAACTAATACTAAAATTATGTTTAGTAGTATAATGAGCATTCTTTTTTTTGTTAAATTCATAGGTAATATCCCCTTAAATATAGAATGGATGATTGATACAATACGTATATAAGTTTAAGCTTATCCCACTCCTTTACTTTCCAAATAGTTTTGGATATAAACTAGGATTGTTTGGTTCTGTTACCGTTTATAACTATTGACAGCATAAGGTTCTTGCTCTTATATGGCATGTTTAAGAACATTAGCTTATTTTACACCACGCCACTTTTGAACTTTTAACCTATCATAACTACAGAATTCCTCGCATGCAGAGTCCCAACAATAATTCCCTTGAAATACTATGTCACCATTCGTTTCGATTTCATATATTGTCATCTTATCTAAATCCTCTTCTTCTGTTATAAAAAAAGCTCCACCAAAGTCTCTATACTGAAAAAAATCACCTTGTTTTGAATTACAAGATGGGCAATAATTCATAAAATAACGCCTCTTTTCCATTTTAGAGTAATCTTTATAATAATTCTTATAACTACTTTTTAAAATAATTCCCACTTCTTGACTAATAAATTCTAGATTGGATATAAAGTAAATGAATTTGGTTGGCAACCATTTATCTTGTTAGTTGCAAACACAGACACTCTTAAGAAGTTGATAGGCTTCCTGAGAATTTCTATCTTCATGATCTTTTAAATAATAAGCTGCTGTATCTTCTGGTGCAAAAGCAGTAGTTATAATCATAAAATTAGTCGTCTCAATTAGATTTGGAGATTTTTTCATCGCATCGATCCAGACTTTAAGAGTCCTCCACATATCTGTACTAGCATTTGTTAAATCTCCTTGATGTTTTACATGATGCTTCAATTGAATTAACAATTTTGGAATATCATCTTCACTAAAAGCAACATCATCAAATTTTTCTATACTAATTTGAGCTTGTTCATCATCATTCTTTAAAAGAAGATTTAGTGCATATCTAACCTGATATAAGTAGCCTATCATTTGTTCTGACGCTTGATGATTAACCATATGAAACACCTCCATTCTCTAACTATTTAACCATTATATAATTTTTAAATATTCATGAATAACATAAGGAAATAAAGTAAATTTGACATTATATTCCGTTGGTTTATATTTTAAGTATAACATATTTGTCAATATTGTTAAGACTAACCCGAAAACTAAGATATCATTTAAAGTATTACCTTTTAGTTCTCTTAACAATTTAAGTGTTCTGGCTTTATATGACTAGTTATTTTAAGTCCGCATCGTATTTTCCTAAGTAGTTTATTTGCTGATTAGTTTTATTAAAGTAACCATTGTTCTTCTATCTGTTCTAAATCATACTTTAAATCGTTAAAATGTCTGCTAATATGATTTTTGATTTTGACATCATAATCTAAGGCTGAATGGGTGCTTGATAGCTTGCTGTTGATTTGCTTATAGTGTAAGCGATACTTTTTGCATTTTATAATTTTTTGCTTATTTAATTTAATCCAAATAAAATTGATTTTGTTTAAGACCTAGAATTACATTTACTATTTTACAGATTTTTTTCATACAATCATAAAAAACACACAAGAAGTATTAAACTTCTTGTGTGTTTTTTACTTTTACATCTTATTAACATGAGTTAAGGTATTAAACTTAGCAATAATAATCAATCGTTTCATACGTCAACTCATCCGAATCCCTCAAAGCTTTACAAGCTTTAATGTATGCATTGAGTGTATCCGTGCTTGTAAAACAGGGAACATTTAATCCGACCGCCTTATTTCTAATCTTAAATCCATCTCTATCTGTAGCTTTACCTTTAGTCGGTGTATTATAAAGCATAACAATTTCTTGATTCTTCATTCTGTTCTCTATTGCTGTTAAATCAGCTTTACTGATTCTCTCATGTGCTATTGCATGCTGTTTAAAATAGTCACTGGTGCCTTCGGTTGCTAATAGGCTGAACCCTATTTCAGCTAATGCCTTAATAGTTGGCAAAGCTTCTTTTTTAGAAGCCTCATTTAATGAAACAAGTACGACTCCCTTATCATAAAAAGGATAGCCCGCCCCCTTAAATGCCTTAACTAATGCACGCTCATACTGATTATCTATACCTAGAACCTCACCTGTTGATTTCATTTCAGGTGTTAGAGCTGAATCCACATTGTTGAGTTTAACAAATGAGAATACAGGAGCTTTGACAGCAATAAGATTAGTTGATGGATAAAGTCCAGTTCCATAGGGTAAATCTTTTAGTTTGGTTCCTAATATTAGATCTATAGCAATTTGAACCATAGGTACTTTTGTAACCTTACTTAATATAGGTACAGTTCTAGACGCTCGTGGATTGACTTCTATGACATACACTTTCTCATCTTTTACTACAAACTGTATGTTCATAAGACCTGTCACTTGAAGCGCACTTGCCAGTTTTTTAGTATCCTCCAAAATGGTTTGAATGACTTGATCCGATAGGGTTTGAGGGGGATAGACACAGATACTGTCTCCAGAGTGAACACCCGAACGTTCAATATGCTCCATAATACCTGGAATTAGAACATCCTCTCTATCTGCTATGGCATCGACCTCAACTTCTTTTCCTTCAATATACTGATCAATTAGAATCGGGTATTCTGAT
Source organism: Vallitaleaceae bacterium (assembly GCA_028277605.1). Lineage (GTDB taxonomy): Bacteria > Bacillota > Clostridia > Lachnospirales > Vallitaleaceae > JANQFZ01. Next base: position 11,138 of record JANQFZ010000018.1, read on the forward strand.
GAGAGTGCTACCGCTTCCTTGACATAGGCTTCTAATTCTTCTTCATTCCTTACCACCATCATGGCTCTTCCTCCTATGACATAAGAGGGGCGGACAAGAACAGGATAACCCAGCCAATCGGCTGCTTTCTTTGCTTCTAAATAAGAAGTAACCGTTGTTCCTTTGGGTTGAGATATTTTCAATTCTCTTAATAAACGTTCAAATCTTTTACGATCTTCAGCAACATCAATCGAATCAACAGAAGTCCCTAATATCTGTACACCCTTTTGAACTAGCTTAGGGGCTAGATTGATAGCAGTCTGACCACCAAATTGGACAATAACGCCCTTGGGCATCTCTTTTCTTATGACATTGAAAACATCCTCTATAAAAAGTGGTTCAAAGTACAGCTTATCGGAGGTATCAAAATCCGTACTTACCGTTTCTGGATTATTATTAATGATAATCGATTCATAGCCTGATTTCTGAAGAGCCCATACAGCATGAACAGAACAGTAATCAAACTCAATACCTTGACCGATACGAATAGGTCCCGAGCCTATAACAAGCACTTTTTCCTTCTTGCTAATGATATTTTCATCTTCTTCTTCATAAGTAGAATAATAGTACGGTGTTGTGGACTCAAATTCTGCTGCACAGGTATCTACCATTTTATAAACTGGATACAGCTTATGTGCTCTTCTTATGGTATCTACCATGGCATAGCTCTGTCCTGATAAAGCTTGTATTTCATAGTCTGTAAAGCCCATAGCTTCAGTTAATTCTAACAGCTCCTTAGTTAAGGGTTCCTTTTGAAGTCTTCTCTCAGCATCAATAATATGCTTAATCTTATGTAAAAACCAAGGATCAATCTGAGTGAGATGCTGAATTTCAGAAACACTAAAGTCCTTTCTCATCGCCTCAGCGATGACAAATATCCGCTGATCATCTGGATGACTGAGCTTATAGTCTAATTCTTCTTTGGTCATGGTCTCTATTTCTTTTTTTCTAAGTCCTGTTTCTTTTCCTTCTAAAGAAATAACTGCTTTTAGCAGGGAGCTTTCAAAAGTTCTATCAATTGCCATAACCTCTCCTGTTGCCTTCATCTGAGTTCCTAGTGTTCGATTGGCATAATCAAACTTGTCAAAAGGCCACTTAGGGATTTTTGTGACAACATAATCCAAGGTTGGTTCAAAGGATGCTTTTGTTTTCTTTGTAACAGCATTGGGAATCTCATGTAGATGTAATCCTACCGCAATCTTTGCTGCGATTTTGGCAATGGGATAGCCAGCTGCTTTTGAAGCCAGTGCTGAAGAACGACTCACTCTTGGATTTACTTCAATTACAATATACTCTTTACTCTTAGGATTAAGCGCATATTGAACATTACAGCCACCTTCTATTTCAAGAGCACGGATAATTTTAAGTGCTGAAGATCTCAGCATATGATATTCTTGATCGGTAAGTGTCTGAGAAGGCGCAACAACAATACTATCACCTGTATGAATACCAACAGGATCCATATTTTCCATATTACATATGATAATGCAGGTATCATTACTATCTCTCATAACCTCATATTCTATCTCTTTCCAACCTGCAACTGATTTTTCTAATAAGACTTGATTAATTCGACTGTGCATGAGCCCTGTGTGCAGATACTCTCTTAACTCTTTCTCATCATTGGCTATACCGCCACCTGTGCCGCCAAGTGTATAAGCTGGTCGTATAATAATAGGATAACCAATAGTCCCTGCAAAGCTGAGTCCCTCTTCTAAACTCTCCACGATTCTACTGTTTGGAATAGGTTCTCCAATATCCAGCATCAGCTGCCTGAAGCTTTCTCGATCCTCAGCTTTTTTTATGGATGCCAACGATGTTCCTAATAGCTTCACATTAAACTGATCTAAAATACCAGCCTCTTTTAACTCAACGGCTAAATTAAGTCCTGTCTGACCGCCTAAGGTTGGTAATAATCCTTGTGGTCTTTCTTTTTCAATAATAGAGCTTAGCGCTTCAAGTGTTAAAGGCTGTATATAGACTTTATCTGCTATATTATCATCTGTCATAATTGTGGCAGGATTACTATTAACGAGAACTACCTGTAATCCCTCTTCCATTAATGCTTTACAAGCTTGAGTTCCTGCGTAATCAAATTCTGCTGCTTGACCTATGATGATAGGTCCTGATCCTATAACTAATACTTTACGTAATGAATTATTCTTAGGCATCCTTACACCTCCAACTGATGTGTTTTATTTGTAATAAGCTGCTTTATCCATTTGTCAAAGATATAGTGGGTATCCTCTGGTCCGGGACCTTCTTCAGGATGAAATTGAACGGTTTCTAATTGATACTTAACACATCTAAATCCTTCATTGGTCTGGTCGTTAATATTAGTATAAGTTGCTTCCATATCATCTGTTAATGAATCATCACGAACGGCATATCCGTGATTTTGTGACGTTATGAGCACCTTATTGGTTTCTAATTCTAATACGGGATGGTTACTGCCTCTATGACCAAACTTCAGCTTATAGGTGTCAGCACCTAAAGCCAGTGCCAAAATCTGATGTCCAAGGCATATCCCACGTAAAGGTACCTGACCCATTAAAGTCTTAGCAGTATGAATGGCTGAATCTACATCCTTTGGATCGCCAGGCCCATTAGAAAATAAAACAGCATCGCATGGATAAGCTAGAATATCTTCGGGTGTAGTATCATAAGGAAAAACCACTAAGGAACACGATAATCGTTTTAATTGATCTAAAATACCCTTTTTAATCCCTAAATCAACTATACCAATGGTCAATCCTTTGCTATCTATTTTTTTAATGTGCTGGGTCGATACTTTTGATACAATATCCTTTGGAAAGGTATAGGACTTTACTTGATCGAAAAGTTGATCCGAAACTACCTCAGTGGTAATCATACATTTCATGGTTCCATAATTTCTAATTTTTTTGGTTAAAAGTCGTGTATCCACACCATAAATACCTGATATATGATGCTCTTTTAAATAGTCATCGAGCGTTTGCTGACACTGCCAATGATTAGGATATTTTGACCATTCTTTAACAACAAATCCCGTCACTTGTATTTGATCGGATTGAACGTCCTCATGATTTATTCCATAATTTCCTACAAGCGGGTAGGTCATGGTTACAATCTGTCCGCCATAGGAAGGATCTGTCAGTACTTCTTCATAGCCTGTCATACCTGTATTAAAAACAATTTCACCGATGACTGTTTCACAAGAGCCGAATGCTTTTCCATTTAAGATTGTTCCATCTTCTAAAAGTATGTGTGCTTCCATAGTCTATTCACCCTTTCCTTTACTCGGTGTATGGTTCTAGTACTTTATCTAAGATATCTATTGCTTGATCGATATGATGATTTTCAATGATTAATGGCGGAACAAATCGTATAATGGTCTTACCTGCTGGAACTAATAGTAAGCCTTCTGACAAGCATTGAGTAATAATGGGTTGAACCCCAATGTTCAATTCTATGCCAAGCATAAGACCTTTACCTCTAATCTCTTTTATAAAGGAGTATTTATCCTTTAAGCCATTCAGCTTAGTAATTAAATACGTACTCTTATCCTTCACATGGTCTAACAAATCTTTGTTTTGTATCTCTTCTAATACGGCTAAAGCCCCACTGCAAACAAGGGGGTTTCCGCCAAAGGTACTTGCATGATCACCCGGTTCAAAGCCTTTAGCTGCTTTTTCGTTAGCAATAACTGCCCCAATCGGAACACCGCCTCCTAAGCCTTTAGCAAGAACCACAATATCTGGCAACACGTCATATGACTGATACGCAAAGAGAGATCCTGTTCTTCCAATACCACACTGTACTTCATCAAATATGAGCAGAATATCGTGTTCATCACATAATTTTCTTACCGCTTTTAAATACTCTTGATCAGCTGGTCGAATACCGCCTTCTCCTTGTATAGGTTCAATAAGTATGCCGCACGTTTGTTCTGTGATAGCTTCTTTTAGAGCATTAATATCATTAAAATCACAATAGTTCACGCCCGGTAACAAAGGACTTAACCCTTTATGATATTTCTCTTGTCCAGTTAAGGTAATAGCACCATACGTTCTACCGTGAAATGAATTTTTCATTGTTATTAATTCGTATTTATTATTATCATAATAAGCTTTAGCATATTTTCTTGTGAGTTTAATAGCTGCCTCATTAGCTTCAGCTCCACTATTACAAAAAAAGACCTTATCTAATCCACTTAGCTCAACTAATGTTTCAGCTAATTGAATTGAGGGTTCATTATAATAAAGATTGGAACAATGCAGGAACTTATCCACTTGTTCTTTTAACTTTTGAACTAAAGTATCATTACCATAGCCTAAGGCATTTACAGCAATACCAGCTACAAAATCAAGATATTGATTGCCTTCTATATCCTTCAGATAAACGCCTTCTCCCTTATCAAAAACAATAGGAAAAGGAGCATAATTATTTATAAAACACTGTTTACCCTTACTAACCAACGTCTCCATCATATCTATCACTCCTAATTAGTTATGTCTATCAAAACCAATTTCACTTACATCCTTAACCTCTGTGTTTAGAGTCAAATTAGAAAAACATCGTCCCTACACCACTTTTAGTAAATATCTCCAAAAGCAGGCTGTGTTCAACTCTACCATCTAAAATATGGACATTTTTTACACCTTTTTTTATACCTTCTAAACAACATTGAACCTTGGGTATCATACCACCTGATATAACATTTTCCTTAATTAATGACTCTACCTCATTGGGTCTGATTTTTGATAAAATTGTGGATGCATCTTCCACATCTCTTAATACCCCTTCAACATCGGTTAAAAAGATAAGCTTTTCCGCATTTAAAGCTCCTGCTATGGCTGAAGCAGCATAATCCGCATTTACGTTATAGGTCTGCCCCATATCGTCCGTTCCAATAGGAGCAATAACGGGTATAAAATCGTTCTCAAGCAAAGCATGGATTAAGACGGTTGAAATCTCAGTAACCTCTCCGACATAACCAATGTCTACACCTTCTACAAGCTTTTTCTCAACTTTTATGGTTTTGCCATCCTTACCGCTGATGCCTACAGCATTTAAACCATTATCTTGAATGTACTGTACAATACTCTTATTCACTTTACCTGATAGTACCATCTCGACCACGTCAACTGTTTCTTTATCCGTTATTCTTAATCCATTATAAAATTGCGATTCCTTCCCTAATCGATTCAGCATATGGCTGATATCTTTACCACCACCATGAACAAGTACAGGCTTAAATCCAACAAGCTTCATCAGTACCACATCTTGAATAACAGAAGATTTGATGACTTCATCCACCATAGCACTACCACCATATTTAATCACAACAATTTTTCCGTTGAACTGCTTGATATAAGGCAGTGCTTCAATTAATACTTTTGCTTTATCTATATATTTCTGCATGGCTGCTCCTTTCCTATTTCATATAGCCTACAATACCAATAAAATATGTTTATCTAGAATTCTAGGTTCTATATTCACCATTGATCTTAACGTAGTCATAACTTAGATCACATCCCCAAGCAACCGCCTGCTTGTCACCATCATGTAAATCAATGATCACTAACAGATTTTTTTCTTTTAGAATATGTAGCGCTTTTTCTTCATCAAAAGGTATGGGTTCTCCTGAGTCAATTAAGCGAATACTGCCACCTTCGCTTTTATAATCTAAAGTTACTTTAGAGGGTTCAAAGACTCCACCAGAATACCCCATGGCACATATAATTCTACCCCAGTTCGCATCCTCACCAAAAAAAGCAGTTTTGACAAGATTAGAATTAATAACAGATTTTGCTATGGCTTTAGCATCCTGTTCTGTCTGAGCCTGCATCACTTGAACCTCTATAAATTTAGTTACACCTTCTCCATCCTTAACAATCTGTTTAGAAAGATAAGTATTAACATAATCTATTGCTTCTTTAAATTTAGCATAATCTTCATTCTCTGTTTCTATAATAGAATGATTGCTTTTGCCATTGGCAATCACAAGAACCATATCGTTCGTACTGGTATCCCCGTCAACCGAGATCATATTGTAGGTGTTTTCTACTGATTCACTCAATGCCTTCTGTAACAGCTCCTTGCTGATATGAATATCCGTCGTAAGGAAAGAAAGCATGGTGGCCATATTGGGGTGAATCATACCTGAACCCTTAGCCATCCCTCCAAGAGTGACCGTCTGACCTTCTATTTCAAAGGTCACTGCTATTTCTTTTACATAGGTGTCAGTTGTCATAATGGCTTTAGCCGCTTGATTGCCAGCCTCATTACTGGGTTCCAAGGATTGGGATACAACTTTTATCCCTTCGCAAACACACTCTATGGGCAGCATTTTACCAATGACACCTGTGGATGCGACTAAAACACTTTTTTTATCAATACTCAGCTGATCAGCTGTTGCTTCAGCCATAGCTTCATTGTGTAAAACACCAGCTTTTCCTGTATAAGCATTAGCTATCCCACTGTTAATGACAATTGCCTGAACTTGTTGTTGTTCGTCTGTTATAGCTTTGTTCCATAAAACAGGAGCAGCTTTGACAATGTTCTTAGTATAAGTACCTGCACAGTGGCATGGACTATCACTATAGACTACCGCCAAATCTTTTCTTTTTCTTTTTATACCTATATGCTTTCCATTGGCATAGAAGCCTTTTGGTGCTGTTATGCCGCCGATTATTTTTTTCAATAGGGTTACTCCTTTCAGTCAGCTACCATTGCTTTAGTCTTCCTAATTATTATTCAGTAGATATTTAAAGATGTATACTAAATTTATGAAATAATAATGACTAAATTATAATAAGATGTTTAGGGGAACATAGGAACATCATTTAATCCCATCTTTTCATCCAAACCAAATCTTATATTCATATTTTGCACAGCTTGCCCTGCCGCACCCTTCATTAGATTATCTATTGCCGCAGTTATAATTAGGGTGTTGGTTCTCTTATCAAGAACAAAATTAATATCACAAAAGTTAGAGCCTTTGACCCATTTGGTTTCTGGGTAAATACCTTCATCTAGCAAACGAACAAAATATTCCTTTTGATAATAGTGATGATAAATCTTTTTGATCGCCTCATCATCAAACGATTGAGTTAATTTTGTATAGGCAGTGATTAATATACCTCTATTCATTGGTATGAGATGAGGTGTAAATAATATTTTTATGTCTTTGGAAGCCCTAAGACTTAGTTCTTGCTCTATTTCTGGTGTATGTCGATGAGAGGCTATTTTGTATGCCTTTATTGATTCATTACACTCTGTAAAGTGTGTGGCTAGATTAAGACCTCTTCCTGCTCCAGAAGCTGCTGATTTAGCATCAACAATAATAGATTCTGGGTCTATAACCGATTCCTTTAACAAAGGCAGTAATGATAGTAAACTGCACGTTGTATAGCATCCTGGATTGGCTATTAGATTTGTCTCTTTTACAGCCTGCCTATTCCATTCACATAGTCCATACACGGCTTCATCTAAAAGCTCAGGGTGATGATGCGAGGTATTATACCAAGCTTCATAAACACTTTTATCCTTAAGTCTAAAATCAGCTCCCAAATCAATGATTACCGTCTTATCTGCTAATGCTTTATCAACCAGTTTAGATGCAAGTCCATGTGGCAAAGCAATAAATAGAACATCTACTTTATCAGCCATGTTTTTTATATCTTCTTCTATACATTCTGTTGTATAAATATTAGTATAATTACCATAGACTCTATCATAATTCATCCCTTGATAAGTCCTAGATGTTATGATTGAAACTTCACTCTCAGGATGATTAACTAACAATCTAACAAGCTCTTGACCAACATATCCAGTCGCTCCTACAATACCTGCTTGTATCATATTATCACCTCTTCTTTTTTATAATTATACATTTATATTCATAATAATTCAATAGCTTATTCAAAATTATTTCGATTAACTGAAATACGGTTAGTACTTTCTATGCATTGACCAAAAAAATAGTTGATAAAACACCTCATTAAAATGTAAAATAAAACTATGTCCTTTTTATTCTGGAGGTATATCTATGGTAAATTTAAAAGATATTATCATTATTGACGGTTTAATTTTTAGTATCAATCTTGTTCTTTCTATCTTAATCATAATACTTGAAAGAAGAAATCCAACTGCTGCTTTAGCATGGCTATTCTTTCTAGTTTTATTTCCAGGTGTCGGCATATTCTTTTACTTATTGCTTGCTCAAAATATCTCTAAAAGAAAAATTTTTAAGTATACAAAAAAGGAAGAAGAAATTTACATTGGATATCTTCAGATGCAAAAAAAGCTGTTTGAAAAAAGAAATTTTACCTTCAATGACCCCTTGATGGAAAAATATAATAACCTGATCCTTTTCCATAACAAATTAAGTGAATCCTTTTATTCACAAAATAATATTATAGAAATCTATACCGATGGAAATGCTAAATTTGATGCTTTATTTAAGGCTATAAGAAATGCCAAAAATTATATACAGGTTCAATACTACATTTTCAAAAATGATGAATTAGGGAGTCAATTCATTCACCTATTAGCTCAGAAGGCAAAAGAAGGCATTAAAATACGATTACTTATTGATCATTTAGGTGGAAGAACTCTAAACAAAAAAAGCTATAAGCCATTAATTGATGCAGGCGGTGAAGTCGCTTTCTTTTTCCCATCTAAGTTAAGATATATTAATCTAAAAGCCAATTACAGAAATCATCGTAAGCTCGTAATTATTGATGGTGACACAGGTTTTGTCGGTGGATTTAACGTCGGTCGTGAATATATAAATTTAAAGAAAAGGTTTGGTTTTTGGCGGGATACACATCTTATGATAAAGGGTTCCGCTGTTGTGGGATTGCAGATAAGGTTTATATTAGATTGGAGAAATGCTTCTAAGAAAAATGTTAAAATTGACCATCAATATGAACGCTATTTAAAGGATAACTATGGATATGGAGATGCAGGCATACAGATTGTATCCAGTGGACCAGATTCTATAAATGAACAAATCAAACAAGGTTTCCTTAAAATGATATCCATGGCAAAAAAAAGCATCTTCATACAGACCCCCTACTTTATACCAGATGAAAGTATTATGGAAGCCTTGAAAATAGCTGCTGTTTCGGGTATAGATGTAAAAATTATGATACCCAACAAACCAGATCATATCTTCATTTACTGGGCAACTTATTCGTATGTCGGTCAACTCTTACAGTACGGAGCCAAAATCTATATCTATGATAAAGGATTTTTACATGCGAAAACCATTTGTATTGATGGAGAAATTGCATCGGTTGGTACCTGTAATTTTGATATAAGAAGCTTTAAGTTAAATTTTGAAGTGAATGCTTTTATCTATGACTCCAGCACAACCAAAAGACTGGAATCTATTTTTAAAGATGATTTATTAGATTGTTACGAGTTAACACTAGAAAAATATAAGCAGCGTTCTAAAATAATTCAAGTAAAGGAATCTATTTCAAGACTATTTTCTCCTATTTTATAGATAAAGTATAGCTACCAAAACACTAAGATGACATTTATCTTAGTGTTTTGGCAGCAAGTACTGTAGTATTGCAGCACATATTATAGCTATACGATTTATATTAGTTGATTTGCCTATTAGTCAACTCTTTGATAGGGGTTGGCTTTTATTCCTTTTTAATTCCTAATAGTTTGATTTATTCTTTAGAGCCTATTGGTAGTTCTATGACTTAACTACAGTGTGTCTTTTTAAATCAATTTTGTTTCTTCTATAACACATTTACCCTCTTCTTGCCAATTTGACTTCAGGTACATAAGCAGTTTTTTAAAGTTAGTCTATCTATCAAAGCCAATAATGAGATTATTATAAATTTGTGTTGCATATTTATTCTTTTTAATGTATAATTATTAATAACAAAATGAAATGAACAACATAGGAGGTCATATTAATGAGTAAAAAAGTGATTTTGGCATATTCTGGTGGTTTGGATACTACTGTTATCATACCTTGGTTAAAAGAAAACTATGATTATGAAGTCATTGCTGTCTGCGTAGATGTAGGTCAAGGAAAAGAATTAGATGGCTTAGAAGAACGTGCTATTTCTTCTGGAGCTAGTAAACTCTATATAGAAAATGTGATTGATGAATTTGTAGAAGATTACGTAGTTCCCATGGTTCAATCGGGTTCAGTATACGAAGGCAAATATTTATTAGGCACTTCCATAGCAAGACCTGTCATAACAAAAAAACTAGTTGAGATCGCCCTAAAGGAAGGTGCAGAGGCTATTTGTCATGGTGCAACAGGAAAAGGTAATGATCAGGTTCGTTTTGAACTGACCATTAAAGCCCTAGCCCCTCATCTTAAAATCATTGCTCCTTGGAGACTTTGGGATATACGCTCAAGGGATGATGAAATCGCTTACTGTAAAGAGCGAGATATTGATGTCCCTATGAAAGACGATGACAGCTACAGCAGAGATCGTAATCTATGGCATATGAGTCATGAAGGACTTGACTTAGAGGATCCTCAAGCAGAACCCAATTATGATCAGCTTCTTCAATTGAGTGTAACTCCTGAAAAAGCACCAGATGAACCCACCTATATAGAAATAGAGTTTGATAAAGGAATACCAGTAACCTTAAATGGAGTCTCTATGTCTGCTAAAGATATGCTTATAGAACTCAATAATATAGGTGGCAAAAATGGAATTGGTATTGCAGATATTGTTGAAAATCGTATTGTGGGTATGAAATCAAGAGGCGTTTATGAAACTCCAGGCGGTACCCTATTATACTATGCACACCGTGAACTGGAATACCTCTGTTTAGATAAGCAAACATTAGCTTATAAAGAACAAATAGGTATTAAATTTGCAGAGCTTGTTTATAGTGGAGAATGGTTTACACCTTTACGAGAAGCCATATCCGCATTTGTTGAAAAAACTCAAGAGACGGTTACAGGTAAAGTTAAGTTAAAATTATACAAGGGAAATATTATGTCTGCTGGCAGTACTTCACCCTATTCCCTTTATAATGAAGACATTGCCAGCTTTACAACAGGCGATTTATACAATCATAAGGATGCAGAAGGTTTTATCAACCTATTTGGGTTACCTTTAAGAGTACGTGCAATGATGAAAGAAAACATGAACCAATAGAGATAAAGATAGCAGTAAAGAAAGAAGGGCTAACGATGAAATTATGGAGCGGACGATTTAATAAAAACACCGATCAGATGGTAGATGACTTTAATTCCTCTATTCGTTTTGACCAACGATTATATCAAGAAGATATTAAAGGGAGTATTGCCCATGTCACTATGCTTGCCAAACAAAAAATTATAAATTCAGAAGAATCTAAAGTCATTATAGACGCTTTAAATGAGATACATAAGGGCATAGAAGATGGCGAAATAACCTTTGATATAGAAGCTGAAGATATACACATGAATATTGAAAAGCTGCTTATTAATAAGATTGGATCTACAGGCAAAAAGCTGCATACGGGTAGAAGTCGTAATGATCAAGTAGCACTAGATATGCGTATGTATATTAAGAAAGAAATACTCAGCATCAATGAACTGTTGTCAAAGCTCCTTCAAGTCCTATTATCCTTAGCAAAACAGCATACAAAAACCATTATGCCTGGGTATACCCATTTACAAAAAGCTCAGCCCATCACATTTGCACATCATGTTTTAGCCTATTTAGAAATGCTCAAAAGAGATAGAGAGCGGTTAAAAGATACCTATAAAAGAACAAATATTCTGCCACTTGGCGCTGGAGCTTTAGCCACTACAACGTATCCTCTGGATCGATACCAAGTAGCGGATCAATTAGGCTTTGATGGTATTTGCTTAAATAGCTTAGACGCTGTATCTGATAGAGATTTTTGTATTGAGTTATTAAGTAATATCTCCATGCTCATGATGCATCTTAGTCGTTTTTGTGAAGAAATCATACTTTGGTGCAGCAATGAATTTCAGTTTATTGAATTAGATGATGCCTATAGCACTGGAAGCAGTATTATGCCTCAGAAGAAAAATCCAGATATTGCTGAATTGGTTCGAGGAAAAACTGGGCGAGTTTATGGCTCATTGATAGGTCTATTAACTACTATGAAGGCTTTACCTCTCGCCTACAACAAAGATATGCAAGAGGATAAAGAGGTTACTTTTGATGCCATTGATACCATCAAAATGTGCCTGCCTATTTTCACAGATATGCTATCTACCATTAAGGTTAATAAAGATAAAATGTATCAGGGTGCAACTCAAGGCTTTACAAATGCTACAGATGCTGCTGATTATCTTGTAAAAAAAGGACTTCCTTTTAGAGATGCTCATGAAGTGATAGGAAAATTGGTACTCTATTGTATTGAGAATGAAAAAGCACTTGAAACCTTAACACTTGAAGAATATCAAACCATATCAAACATTTTTGAAGAAGATATATATAACGCTATTTCACTTGAAACCTGTGTCAATACTAGAAATGTCATGGGTGGACCGTCTGAAACTATGGTTAAGGCAGTTATAAAACAACACGAACATGATTTAGAAAAATTCTCCATTCTACCATAGAACTTATTAATTCTACTAAATTTTAAAAACTTAATATTCTCTGAACTATTTGCGGTCAGTGTGATTAGACGACATAGGACTATTCATACTGACCGTTTATTAAAGAACTATACTTATCTCAAACCAATTCATGCCTCTCAACTTCAAAACGATAGATTAGAACATCCTCATCTGAAGTAATGCCAGCTTTTTGTTTAGCAATGGCTAACTGTTGTTCAATGGTAGTCACTCCTTTTAGATTAGGTAAAAGCAGGCCCATCTTACTCCCTTGCTGTACAACGATACCAAATATTTTCACATCCAACTCCTCTTTTGATTTTATTGGTTCAAGGTCATGTAGTATATCTACTTTTATCTCTAAATCTAAGCATTCATTTTGAGTTACTGGAGGAAAACGAAAATCTGATGCACACGCCGAAATGGCATTACTAATGATTTCATCAGCCATTGATTTCTTAGTAGCTTGCAGGGTTCCTATACATCCTCTTAACTCTTTTTCTTTATGAATGGATACAAAAATCCCAGCTTTATTGTTTTCTAACCTCTGTATACTCTCATGCGTTAGATGTCTCTTATAGCTTTCCCAATCAAGTTTTTTATGATGTTCTACCCATTCGTCAATCGATGCTCTAGCCAATCGAATATAATCGTCTTCAGTATTAAACCACTCTTGTTTCTGATTGATTTTTTTAATCTTTAATTTCTCTAGAAGACCACCTATCGTTTTAGTATTTATGTTGATTATTCCTGTAAGATAACCTACTCCAAATGGTCCTTCATAGGAAAAGACCTTGGATACACTTTCTACCTTATCAATGGCACCTAATGCCATAACAAACGGTCTTAACCCACAGGCTTTTGCATTTTCGTGCAGTTGTTCATCCATTGTCAATAAAGCTTCATAATCACTAATTTCTAAAGCCGAAACAACCTGTTGATCAAATATCGGTCCATCTGGATGAAAACAATACGGACCATCTGAACTTAAAGCATGCGATAAATCTCCACTAGCCAGAATGACAGCATCTTGTCCGTAGGATTCAATTACATCTCCAATGATACATCCAACCGTGTACAGCTCCATTAGACTAAATAACCCTATTGTTATATGAATTAATTGATAAGATGTATAGCTTTTGTCAATAAAATGCAAAGGCACCATGGTACCATGATCTAACTCTACTTGTATTCCATAGTCTTTTGCAGAGGTGTTATCTAGTAATAGATAATCTATGTGTTCTTCTATAAGTCTTTTCTCAAGCAACTGGTTAAACTCTAAATTAAGTGTTTTACTCATTGATATTTCAGGAGATCCAAACATACTAAAGTCTCCATAGACCTCTTTTTCATTAAGTATACAGATACCATCACTAAACACATTACCATGTGGTGTAATAACTACAATTAATTGAGGTTCTATCATTTGAACCACTTGTGTTAGCTGTGATAAACCTTCTAATGTCTTAGAAGCCGCCTTTTCTTCTCCCTTGCCAATCTCATGAAGTAGTATGGGCGGATGTGGAGCCAAAATAATCTTTTTGAGTGCTTTCAACGCTTCAACCCCTTTCTAATCTATTTAGTAAAATCATGTTATAGGTAAAACATACCGTCCAATTAAACATAATTAGTTATACGTCCATAAAATTATTAATTATTATTATACAGTATATTATAAATTTATCCAAACACTAATAAAATTAAAATTTAAAAACCTACTTGACTTCAAGAATTAGTTATGTCATAATGTTATTAGTTGATATTAATTATCCACTAATAGTTGTTATAGGAGGCGGATTATATGGAAAACACAAATGTTTCATTACCACTTTTAGGAGATAAATTTCCTAAGATGACAGTTAATACTACACAAGGAAAGAAAGTTTTACCTGATGATTACTTAGGTCAATGGTTTGTATTATTTAGTCATCCAGGAGATTTTACACCAGTATGTACGACTGAGTTTATTGGCTTTGCTAAGAAAGCTGACCAATTTAAGGAAATGAATACCGAGCTTATTGGCTTATCAGTTGACCAAGTATATGCACATCTTAAATGGGTAGAATGGATTAATGAAAATACGGATACGACTATTCCATTCCCTGTTATTGCTGATGAATTAGGTAAAGTAGCAACCACATTGGGTATGCTGCATGAAAATAAAGGAACCAATACTGTTAGAGCTGTTTTTATTGTTGATCCCAATGGAATTCTGAGATTAATGATGTACTACCCTCAAGAAATCGGGCGTAGTGTTGATGAGGTTCTTCGATCAGTCAAAGCACTTCAGATATCAGATGCTTATGGAGTTGCCGCTCCTGAGAACTATCCCAATAATGATTGGTTAGGTGACAAAGTGATTATTCCACCTGCATCCACTGAAGAACTAGCAGAAAAACGTAAAGCTCAAGCTAAGAAAGGCGAAATAGAATATCTAGATTGGTGGTTTACCTATAAAAATCTATAGTTTACTTAGGAAACTTTAGTCTCAAGGGTTGTCTGTCATCATTATAAATGACTAGACAACTCTTTTTTACAAAATGCTATTTTAAAAAACATTAGCATCCTTACGTTTTAAACTCATTGAACTGAGATAAAATAAAACGATTATACAGCAAAGTACGATAGATATATAAAATGGCAACTTAATATCTCCATAATTAAAAACACTTTGAATTAATAAGCTTATAAGAGGTGATACGAATTGACCTAAAAACATACAACTACTAACTATTGCTATAGCAAAGCTCCTTTGATTTGCAGAGACAATCTTTGTCGTTCTTACCATGTATGTAGGTGATAATATTCCTACAGATAACCCTATAAGTACAGTAGCAATCCCCATATATATAGTATTGAGTGAATAAGAAAAAATTATAAAACTAACCCCCATTAGTATATAAGCAACAACCATTATATATTTTTTTAAAACCTTACTAATAAAACTTAACGTCAGCCCCGACAAAAAAATACTACAATTTAATAGAAAGATTAGTATACTAGATAGTTGAGAGTCACCAATATTATATGTAAATAAAAATAATGATAAATTAGTAGTAAAAGCGAAAGAGATGACATACATAATAAACATGCCAAAAGCCAGCTTATACACATCAACTGGAAGATTTTTTTTCTCATAAACAACCTGTGATTTTTTTTCCTTAAAAAATAAAATAACCAGAATTAGTAGTACAAACGCGACTGAATAAATACCAAATGCATACCTCCAATTATAAGTAGCCAAAAAACCTGCCAATAAAGGTGCAATAATCCCTCCTAGACTTCTGACCCCTGAAGAATATCCCATCATCTTTAACCTTTGATTACCTTCATAAAAATCAGCGATACTTGATGTAGATATAGGTATAATTAAGCCAAGTCCCATACCTAGTACACATCTAAAAATCAATAAAACATAAATGGATGATGAGAATCCTCCACCCACACCACCAATCATGTATAATAATAGACCCACTATAAGAACACTTTTTTTTCTTAAAATAGTAGTCAGTCTACTTGATATAAATGTTGCAGGTATTACCATGACACTTGTAATAGTTAAAATCAATTTGTAGTATATGTTATTAACTCCATCAAAAGTATTTCTAATATTTCCTAAAATAGGTATAACAGTAGCTCCTGTCATTATTGTTAGTATAAATAGTGATAATATAGTTACACTCAATCTTTTATTCGTAGTCATTCTAGTCTCCTAAACTAAAAATGTGATTTTCTAAATGATAATTTGATATTATGATGTTATCTTTAATAAAAATGTTCATAATTAAGCAGTTAACGCACTCTTTGTCGTGCATGGGTGGTTATGCACTGCTTAAAAAGTGCGTTAATTGCTATTTAAAATCAACTGTTTTGCTATAATTAAACTACTGCTGTAACTTCAAACTCAACAACACAATCTGGACGAGCTAAACCAGCTACACCAATTAGAGTTGTTGCAGGCTTACACTTTAGTTCTCTCATTTGTTTAGAAAGAAATGAAAGATTTGCGTCAGAGAACGCTTGAATATCTGTAGTAAAATAAGTTATTCGTACAATATCAGAAAACTTAACATCTGCCTGTTGGAATAGAGTTTTAAGGTTTTTTAGAATTTGCTCCATCTGCTTCACCATATCACCTGGATGTAATAAATCACCATTATCATCTACAGATATCTGTCCTGCAAAAAATAACATGCGTTTTCCGTCAGTAACTTCATTTGCTTGAACAAATTCAAACCTATCTTGCCATGTCCATGGATTGATAATTCTTCTTTTCATAATAGTAATCTCCTTTTTAAGTTTAAGTGATTATATTTTTATTGTTGCTTTTCTTTATCAGCAATATTAAATGCTATTATCTCTATACTTCCTCTTTCTTAAAGATTTTACACCTCCAAAATTTAATAACTTATTCTATCACATGGTATATAATAATACTTGTAAAAAATCTACACTATCAGCATAAAAATTGTATTTTCTCCCTCTGTATCTAAAAACTCCAGCCAATATTAATGACTGGAGTTTAACATTATTCTAGAACCATTCAATGTCCTGAAGTTTTGACAGTGTCCATTCTACTATATTAGGATACTACTTTAAAACTATAAGGTCTTGCATAATAATTAACTTTACCAATTTTCTTAACCACTTTGTTTTGGATTAACTTCCCAAAAAATCTATACATTTTAGGCCAAATTAACGGTTTAGAAGTATAAGCATAAGCATGATCAGGAACTTTTTCACCTTTGCTTATTGAGTCAGATATAAGGTTTAATGCTTTTATCACCTTTTTATAAGTTTTTCCTGTATCTTCTAATTTTTTACCATCAATAAGTGTACCTGGTGCTATACCAATGCCTCCTAACCAATAAAAACCTATAGACTTAGCAAAGAGTTGACATTGAAAAACACTACTTACGTTGGCCTTTGGCTCAGCTAAACCACTATTACTTAAAACGAATAGACTTCTATGTTTTTGTGAGAAATGGCTTTTATATCGAATCATAAACTCAAAAAACGATAAAACAATACTAGGAACTGAGTTTTGATAAACAGGAAAAGATATGATCACTATATCAGCACTCTTAATTATTTTTATCATCTCTTCTGGCTGCTGAATGATATCTTTAATATAACCTTTTTTGCATATCTGCCCTTTTCGCTTGAATGACTCAAGCATAAAGTTTGCAATAGAGTCTGAATTGCCTTTTTTCACTTTTGGGCTACCTGTAAGCACTAAAATATTACGCATATTAACCCTCCTTACACATTTACTAATGAAACATAATCATCAAATTTATCCTAATGTTTACTTGTCTTCAAACGAATAACAACTTATTAATATAGCTCTTTCTTTATTATAAGAGTAAATATAACTTTTCTCTTACATAGTTTGTTATGGATGTTGTTTCTAAATTATGCATTTCTCTTTGTTCAATCCTATATTATTAGTTTTTCTAACTCATTAAAATCTGACTCTTCGGATATGATAGTTACTTTAAATTCTTCACTTACTGCTGACACATTACAATTTCTAATAAAATCTTTAAACACCTGCCTATTTTCTATACTTCTTTCAGGTTCGATGCCTATAACATACAATTTAGGATACTTACTATAACGCCCTTTCATTATACTAGTGCCATTTTTTGTCACTTGGAAAGGCAAAAATAATGGCTCTGTTCTGTCTATAAAATGTTTTGTGAGAGCATTACAGCAACCAAATTGAATAGGTGTTATAATAATTGCTACTTTGCAACTCATATATTTTTTTAGAATTAAATCAACACTATCTTTAATCGCACAAATACCAGGATTCTTGATCTGACAATAATCACAACCTCTACATGGGTTAATTTCACCATCTATTAAATCAATCCAATCATATGAATCTTCCAATAGTTTTTCGCTAATATGCTTTTGAATCCGTTGAACTATATTTACTTGAAATGAATTATCATCATAACAACCATTAAGAATTGTGTATTTTATTTTCATCACCTCTTTTCCATATTACTATCGTTATTCTTTTTCCTGTTTTCTATTGATTTCTTTAGCTTATGAATACAATGTTCACACCATTTAATGAAAAAAAGTTCTTGCTTGATACCATAATCAGCCGTTAAACTCCAATATAAGGATTCTTCCTTCATATAGGATTGAGTCAAGTGTTCATCCACAATGTGTTTTTTCTTATCTTCTAATCCCTCTAATTTTTGCTTTGACAAAATCACTAATTGTTCCAAGTGATCAATCACATTCTTAGGGTCAATATTAGAACTAAAGAATATCTTTACTAGTAAAGAACTTCGTGTATATGGTAAATCATAGGATTGAGATAGCCAATGATTCAATGCTTCTTTTCCTTGTTCTGTAATATGATATATTTTCGTATTAGGCGCTGTATCTTGATGTATGATTTCAACTTCTACAAGCTCTAGTTCATTTAACTTAACTAATGTAGGATAAATTTGACTTAGGCTTGCATTCCAAAACTGACTTACTGAGTAATCAAAGTGTTTCTTTAGTTGATATCCACTCATACTTTCATAGTTCAAAAACCCAAGTAAAGCGTATTTTAGCGACATATTTAATCTCCAATCTATTAAATGTACTTCAATATAGCACTAAATCTAACTATATATAATCT
>JANQFZ010000053.1 GCA_028277605.1 Vallitaleaceae bacterium
ATTTAAGTCAAGACTTAAACAGCTTAGAGAAGGCAGAAGCATGACACAAGAAGAATTGGCATCGTTACTTAAAGTCACTCGCCAAGCCGTTGGAAATTATGAACAAGGCAATCGATTTCCAAAGGATGAGAACCTGTTAAAGAGTATTGCAGATATATTTGATGTTTCGTTAGATTATCTTTTAGGAAGAGTGGATAAAAATACGAAATCAGATAAACTAACAGATACAGTAGTTTTTCATTATGAGGATAAAAAAGAGAAAACATATCAGACAGAAAGAGTCATAGCATTTAATAAAATTCTAGAATCTGTGAAAGACTTACCCGAAGAAGCGATTGTTAAGATTAGTGAGGTAATTATAGAACTAAGAGAGGCATTTAATAGGTAATTCCTTAATGGGTGAGATTAGAATTTACATAAAAGAAACAACAATTAGCAACTGTGCAAAAAGATAACTTACCATAAGAAGAAAATCAATTATTGGAGCATGATGACCAGTGATTTTTATGAAAAGCAGACTATCAGATAGTACAAATAATAGAGTTCCTATCAATCCAGTTATATAGGTCAGCCAGTCTACATGATTATAACGAACAAGAGCAAAAAAACTTGCACTACATAAAATACTCATATAAATAAATCCAATCAAGTAGTAAATAAGATGCATAGGAGTTATCGTGTTCTTGTGTATCCATTTGATAAGCAACAAAATGTAGACAATATAGATAGAATAATATAACCAATGAGCAGACTTAATTGAAAGCTGAAAATGGCTAGTAGATAAGAAGAGCTGAACTAAGCATAGATGTTCAAGCAAAAAAGCTAGACCGCCTAAATAAAACAAAACATTTTTTCTAGAATTTAAAGCTGTATCACCAATAAATCCTAGGATAAGAGCAATAATTAGAAATACTTGAAGCGTCTCTGAATAAGTACAATAAAATATTAACAGAGTAGGCATTAAAAATGGCTTAAATAACGATTTTATGGTATACTTTTTATAAAGGATAGACCATAAATGAATACTAGAAACGGTAATATACGGTATTAAAGCAATTATCAAAGGTTACACCTCTCTTATGATACCTATAGTATAAGCCATAAGAGTCTTTAATATTCTAAAATGAAAATTCATGTATGTTGAAAGGGGTGCCATAATGCATATTAAAACTTTATTACAACCTGTAGAGGACTTACATGTTATTTATGTGGATGATACAGTAGGTAAAGCGTTAAACATCATTGAAAAAGAAGGATTTTTATCGCTTCCTGTTGTAGAAGGAGATAAGTTTATTGGTATATTATCTAGGCGTTATATTTATGAAACCTATTTTAAAGAACATGGTGGGGATAAAGAAGCTTTTCTAAACAGAAAAGTTAAAGACTTTATGAAAACCAAAATACCAACCATTCATGAAAATATTCTTATTGAGGAAGCAGCTGGTTTATTTCTGGATAAAAAACTAAGATTTATACCTGTCGTAAATGATAAAGAACAGTTTATAGGTATCATAACGACTAAATCAATGTTTAAAAAGATTAAGTCAATTTTTGGTATTAATGAACCAAGACTGGTTATCTATACATATGACTTTAAAGGAAAGCTTGCTAGGATTCTTGATATCATTGCAAAAGCAGGTGGCAATATAAAAAATATAGTACAGCTTGATACAGAGGTTATGGGTTTACAAGAAATATCTCTAAGAATTCAATCTCCTGATATTAAGAAGATTATTGAACAGCTTGAATTGCAGGGCTTTGATGTAAGAGAATACAAATAACATATAAAGTCAAGGGTGGTGTTAAACCGCCCTATTTTTTTGCCCTTTATAAAATTTGCTATTATTAGAAAGCTAGACTTTCGATAAATTGACATGTTATGGTATAATAGATGAATCATGCTATGTATTAAACTTAACACTTGATAGATGTGTTATTTCAAAAGCTTAATATAGTTTTGTTAGTTTATTAGCTGAATAGTTACTTCAATTTTTATAGGTGCATTGTAGGAGGCGTAGAATATGGGAAAGCCATGGAATACCATTAAGTTTGAGATAAGACTATCACCTACCCAGACCCTTGTATTAGGTTTTTTTGCTTTGATTATTATAGGATCACTTTTGCTCACTCTACCAATAGCAAGTGCAGATGGTCAAAGTATCAGCTATATTAATGCCTTGTTTACCTCAACATCTGCGGTATGTGTTACGGGACTGGTGGTTGTTAATACATTAGAGCAGTGGAGTATGTTTGGGAAAATTATCATATTACTATTAATACAGGTTGGCGGCTTGGGCTTTATGACCTTGGCGACTTCTTTATTTATACTTATGGGAAGAAAAATACGTTTAAAAGAACGCTTGATTATACAAGAAGCTCTTAATCAGTATACCTTATCTGGTCTGGTCAGACTGACTAAAAATGTGTTTTTAGGCACATTACTTATAGAAGGAATCGGCGCATTATTTTTATCCATACGTTTTATACCAAAATATGGGGTGGAAGGTATATTCAAGGCTATCTTTCACTCAATATCAGCTTTTTGCAATGCAGGGTTCGATATCATTGGTACCAGCAGTCTATCCCCTTATATTGGAGATGTCTTGGTTAATTTCACCATTATGATGTTGATTATATTAGGGGGGATAGGTTTTACGGTTTGGCTGGATGTCATAAGAGCTGCTAAAAACAAAGCTAAGAAGAAATATGGCTTAGTTAGAACCATTAAGAAATTAACACTGCATACAAAGCTGGTCTTGATTTTAACTATGCTATTTATTATCATTCCATTCATTGTGTTTTTCATTGTAGAATCAATTAATACTGATACTTTAGGGCAGTTGTCATTGGGACGTAAGCTTCTAGGCTCCTTGTTTCAATCGGTTACAACAAGAACTGCTGGATTTAATACAATGCCCTTGGCACAGATGTCTCATGCTTCTAAGTTCTTAACCATTATTTTAATGGTTATAGGGGGTTCACCAGCAGGCACAGCCGGTGGTATCAAGACGGTTACCATAGGTGTTCTAATCCTTGCGGTTCGATCCGTTATGAAAGGGAAAGATGAAACCGAAGCATTTAATAGAACTATACCAAACAGTGTTGTAAAAAAGGCACTCGCTGTTATTATTATAAGTATCAGTGTTATTATAAGTGTAACCATGTTGCTCTCTTTGACAGAGACGGGTTCATTTATGGATATCTTTTTTGAGTCGGTTTCAGCTTTTGCAACTGTAGGTTTATCATTAGGTCTAACGAGCAGTTTAACTACCTTTGGTAAATTAATTATTTGTCTCACTATGTTTATTGGTCGGTTAGGACCGGTAACAATGGTAGCGGCTATGACAAGAAGAAGTAATATGAAAAAAACATCTGTGAAGAATGCAGAAGAAAAAGTTATGGTAGGTTAAATCATGTTAAGGAGGTTTTTTAATGAGTAAGGATTTTGTGGTTTTTGGATTGGGTAAGTTTGGTCGAAGTGTGGCGCAGACTCTATCGGAGAATGATTGTGATGTATTAGCTATAGATAAGAATTTGGATGTTATTCAAGAGATGTCAGATACGGTTACGCATGCTGTTCAAGCGGATGTAACGGATGTAGATGCCTTAAATGCGTTAGGGGTCAGGAATTTCGATGCTGCTATTATTGCGATTTCTAATAATATGCAATCCAGCATTATGGCAACCATTTTAGTAAAAGAAATGGGTGTTCCATTCATATTGGCAAAAGCACAAAATGAGATACATAAAAAAGTGCTTGAAAAAGTTGGGGCTGATAAAGTTATTTTTCCAGAAAAAGAATACGGGGTTAGAATTGCCAACAATTTAATATCGGATAATTTTATGGATTATATTGAGCTGTCTCAAGACTATAGTATTGTAGAGATTACCATATGGGATGAATGGATAGGGAAAACCCTAAAAGAGCTGAATATGAGGGCGAAATACGGCATCAACGTTATGGCTATAAGAAAAGGTGAAGCTATTTCTATTACCCCTGGTGCAGATGAGATGATCGAAGAAGGCGACATACTGGTTGTTATTGGTGGTAATGATGATCTTAAGCGTATTAATATACAAAAATAATACTGGGGGGCAAAGGGAGTAAAATCTATGATAACCAGTTTACAAAATGCAACCATTAAGCACATATTCCATATTAAAGATAAACCTAAGGTACGTAAGAAGGAAAGTTTATTTATAATGGAAGGGATAAAAAGCATTGAACAAGTGGATGAAGATTGTATAAAGCTTAGAGTTGTATCTCAAGCATTTGCAGAAGCGTATGCATCTTATATGCAGTCGATGGATCCTAGGAAGACACGAGTTGTCAGTGATGCAGTATTTAAGCATCTTTCTGATGAGGTTACACCTCAAGGTATACTAGCCTTGGTAACCATCCATAAATATTGCTGGTCAGATATATTATCTAGAAAGAATCCATTGATTTTAATACTTGAGGCTGTCAGAGATCCCGGTAACATGGGAACCATTATCAGAACAGCAGATGCTGTTCAAGCGGATGGTATTTTGATATCTAAGGACTGTGTGGATGTTTATAACCCTAAAACAGTTCGTTCAACCATGGGATCTATCTGTCATATTCCTATTATGGACAACCGAGCAATCGAAAAGGATATACTAGAATTAAAAGAAAATAATATTCATATTGTAGCCACTCATCTTAGAGGGAAACACTACCTATATGATCTAGATATGAAACAGCCATTGGGACTGCTTTTTGGAAACGAAAGCAGAGGGATATCAAAAAAAATTGCAGATAGTGCCGATCAGTGGATTAAGATACCAATGCTTGGGCGAGCTGAATCTTTAAATGCGGGAGTTGCTGCAAGTATCTGTATGTATGAAGCTATAAGACAAAGACTACAGCAATAGACTGTATCGTTATGACAAACCGTCTATTGCTTGGTTAATCTCCTCTTTTGAAACTGTACACAAGCCATTAATTGGACAGTTCAAGGTTTCCAGCCATGAAGCTCTTGCTTTAGCCAAATCTCCTAGTTGTTCATAGACAACACCTAGAAAATAATGGCTGTCAGCCAAATGTGGGTTTACCTCTAAAGCTTTTTTAAAGAATTGCTTTGCTTTCTCAAGCTGACCTTGATTTAAATAGATCTGCCCCAAATTATCGTAAGCAGAGGCGTACTCAGGGTTTTTCTCTATTGCTTGATTGGTATAAGATTCACTATCTTCATACTGTCTAGAAAGCATATATAAATACCCAATAGTTGTATAATCTCCCTCGTTAATAAATGAACTATTGAAATCTTTCATGATTGTTTCATATTCTTTTAAGGACTTTTGAATGTTACCTAATTTCCAATCACACAAAGTGATATTGACCCTTAACATTTTCTCTGTCATAAAATAGGTGGAAAAGGTTAGACCCTTTTGAAATATTTCTTTAGCTTTTGTGTAATCATAGTTCCGAAGGAGTATTAAACCATAAGATCCAAATATTGCAGGATTGGTTGGCTTGAACAAATAAGCTACTTTATAAAAGCCTAATGCCAAATCTTCATTTTTAAAAATCTGTTGAATTAAAAGACCAAGAGTACCAATGGTATTACCTAGAAAAATTATTAGGCTTAGCACGAAAAAAGCTAAATATGGCTTAACAATAGAAGCTATTGGCTGACCTTTATAAACAACCAAAATCAAAAATACAATAACACCGTAAAACAAAGTTATTTTTTTCCAGTGTTTATTCAGTAGAATCATGTACAACCACCTCTCAAATAGTGTATCATGATTAGCTCAATTAAGCTACTTGTTTTCTTAGAACAAGCTGTCTTTTTGTTTTAGTTAGTCACTAAATGAAAAATCGGTTATAAAAGTTTATCAATTATATTAAATAAAAATTAAATATTTTTATATTCATAGAGAAAAGTTGCATTACGTTCTTATTTTTTGTAAAATAGGAGTGATACATGAATACACTTAATTATAGTTTGTATTCAAAGTAGCTATAGTAAACATATTTCCTTAGCAAACTATTATCCAACCAGTTTTACTATTTATAAAGGGATTTATGTTTATATTATAGGGTGTTTGATTGTTAAAGCATTAATTTAAAAAGGAGGCGAACTATGCCAGTAGATATCTTAATATGGCTAGCGTTACTTATTATATGTGTCATACTAGAAGCGGCAACTCTAGGATTAACGACCATTTGGTTTGCTATTGGTGCTTTAGCTGCGTTGATTGCCGCGTTAATAACGGCTAATTTAGCTGTACAAATCCTGCTATTTCTTATTATATCATTGGTTTTACTTTATTTTACACGACCCATTGCCTTAAAATATTTAAAAATTGGGCATGCTAAGACCAATTATGAAACGTATATTGGGAAGCAAGGATACGTTGTTGAAGCAATTGATACCATACGAGGAAAAGGGCAGGTAAAGGTAGATGGACTTATATGGAGTGCTAGAAGTAGTGACAATAAGACTATTGAATTAAATACAAAAGTAAAGGTTATGGATGTAAAAGGGGTTAAATTAATTGTAGAAACGATAAAGGAGAATGCAAATGAATAATACACAAGCTTTTGTTATTTTAGTTATTGCAGTTATATTGATTATTATTATTGTAAGTAATATTAAGGTCGTACCTCAAGCTTATGCATATGTTATTGAAAGATTAGGAGCCTATCAAAGCACATGGAGTGTTGGATTACATGTAAAAATTCCGTTGATTGATAAGGTAGCAAGACGGGTATTGCTCAAAGAACAAGTTGTAGATTTTCCGCCTCAGCCCGTTATTACAAAAGATAATGTCACAATGAGAATAGACACAGTTGTTTATTATCAAATTACAGACCCTAAAGCTTTTACCTACGGCGTGGATAATCCACTAACGGCTATAGAAAACTTAACCGCTACAACGTTAAGAAATATTATTGGTGACCTAGAGTTAGATGAAACCTTAACATCAAGGGAACTGATTAACACCAAAATGAGAAGTATTTTAGATGAAGCCACAGACCCATGGGGAATAAAAGTCAATCGTGTTGAATTAAAAAATATTATACCACCCGCTGAAATTCAAGATGCTATGGAAAGACAAATGAAAGCGGAGAGAGAAAGAAGAGAAGCCATATTAAGGGCTGAAGGAGAGAAGAAATCAGCAATCCTTGTGGCAGAAGGAAGCAAACAATCCGCTATATTAGAAGCTGAAGCTGAGAAACAAGCAGCCATACTGAGAGCAGAGGCTAAGAAGGAAGCAGCTATCAGAGAGGCAGAAGGAGAAGCTGAAGCTATATTGAAGGTTCAGACTGCTACAGCCGAAGGTATTATGAAACTTAATGAATCAGCACCTAGCAATCCAGTCATATCCATAAAAAGCTTGGAAGCTTTTGCAAAGGCTGCTGACGGCAAGGCAACGAAGATTATTATTCCATCTGAAATACAGTCCTTAGCAGGATTGACGAAATCCATCCTTGAAGTTGCTAAGGAATAATAATAAGTGGGTCAGGGCAACCTGACCTCTCACCTTGTATATAGTGAGGGTTATAAAGCCTAATATGTGACTTGTTTAAGAATAGTTATGAAGGGATTATTATGAAAAAATTAGGAATTAAAATTGGTATTAAAGATATTTTAGTATTACTGTTGGTGATTACAAAATTTATTTTTTTCTATTACTTGATTAAAATTACGGAATTTAGTTTAGGGCTTGGTTGTATTACTTTTGTTTACTTTGGTATTATTTTTGCTTTATTTTTGTTTAGCAGAAATAAGAATAATAGCAAGTGGTTCATTTTAGTTTATAGTATTTTAACTTTCGTTATGTTTGCTGATTGCGTTTACTTCAGTTATTTTAATCAATTAGCTTCTGTTAACCAAGTAGCTCAGATGAACAACTTAATTGTAGTCGACGAAAGTATCAAAGTGGCAACCCCTCCGATTAGTGTTTTATTATTTTTAGATATTCCT
>JANQFZ010000057.1 GCA_028277605.1 Vallitaleaceae bacterium
GCTTGATATCGCTACCATATGTGTCATATAATAGTACTATATGGATTAATTGAGTTATGATTTAGAAACAGTAATTACAGTCATCCCTATTAAATTAAGGAGTATAATATGTTAAACTTTTAGTGAAAGTTAAGCACTAATATATATATATCAATGAGGTGAGAGAATATGATGAAAGAATTTAAATCAACCATAACGAAACTAATTCAAGAAAAGTATGATCCTTCTTTTACTTTTTCGGATTGTGAACTAGATGAAGCCATAGAGCAAACTATGATACATTTGTTTGCTAATAACCTAATTTTTCTTAAAGATGTAAGGCACGAAGAATTTGTTGAATGCATTTGGCAGTATATTGTGTTAAAAAGAAAAGTCAAGTAGTCTATTTTAATAAGCTTCTATTGAAGCTTTAATTTTTTAAAAAAGCACTTGACAATATTATAAACTTAGCGTACTATATATATAGTTCACTAAGGTGTTGATTTAAACCAGGAGGTTGATACATGAATTTTGATACCAGTATGCCCATTTATTTACAAATTATCCATTTATTAAAGAAGAAACTCATCAAAGGTGAAATTGAACCCGGCAGCAAAATGCCTTCTACCAGAAATTTAGCACATCATTATACAATTAATCCCAATACTGCTGGTAGAATCTATAAAGAAATGGAAAGAGAAGGGTTATGTTTCACTAAAAGAGGATTAGGAACTTTTGCAACTGATTCTAAAGATAAAATAGAAGCTATTAAGCAGGAAATTGCAGCTGAACTCATTCATAACTTTACTTTGGGTATGAATGAATTAGGCTACTCTAAAAGTGACATGATAACTATAATAAAAGAAAGCGAGGAATTATAATGCAATTGTTAGAAACTAATCATTTAACCAAAGGCTTTCTCTCAAAAAAAGCAGTTAATGGTATAACCTTACAGATTGAAAAGGGAAAAGTTTATGGTTTATTAGGTCCAAATGGTAGCGGTAAAACAACTCTAATGAAAATGGTTGCTGGTTTACTACACCCTTCATCTGGTGATATTCAAATAGATGGAAAACCTATTGGAGCAGAAACCAAGAAAATTACAGCCTATATGTCTACCGAAAATTTCATATATGGTTATATGTCTATTAAAACTGTTGGAAAGTTTTTCAAGGATTTTTATGAGGATTTTAGACCCCAAGAATTTGAAAAGCTCATTGATTACATGGAGTTAGAAATGAATATGAAGGTAGCTTCTCTTTCTACTGGTATGGCCTCAAAACTTAAAATTGCTGCCACTCTATCAAGAAATTCTAAGCTGTTTATGCTGGATGAACCCCTTAATGGTATTGATTTAGTTGCTCGAGAAAAAATACTAAATGCAATTGTTGAAAAAGCAAATTGGGATAATACCATTATTATTTCAAGTCATCTTGTGGATCAAATGGAAAAAATTCTAGATGATGTCATTTTTATTAAAGATGGAGAAGTCGTTCTAAAGGGCAGTGCTGAGGTTGTAAGAGAACAGAGGGGTAAATCCATAGTAGACTTGTATAAGGAGGTATATACATCGTGTTAAAATTAATGAAATATGAGATCTTAAGAAAGCAGCGCCTATTATACATTTCACTGGTTATAGTAGCTGTTATTGAAGCTGGCATTGTATATACATTATATAGAGGTGGAAACAGCCTAGCTATATTTTCTATTTTAGTTTTTTTATTAGGATTTGGTGGATTAGTTTTTATTTTAATTGATAATATAATTATGTATTCTTCTGATCTAACTAAAAAGCAAGGCTATATGATTTTCCTAGCACCAAGAAACGGCTATCAAATACTTGGTGCAAAAGTTGTCATTGGATTTATTGAATTAATTGCAGGCTTTTTACTATATTTTATTTTAATGTTTTTAAATTCTTCACTATTTTATCACCTACATGTTGAAGAAAAAACTGGTCTGCTCTCTCTTTTCCTTGAAAACTTTGGTGACATTCTGCCTAACTCTTATGAAGCGTTCATGATACTATTAGCCCTAATATTGATTTGGTTTTCGTATATATTAACTATGTATCTAGCCATTACACTTAGAAAAACTGTTTTATCCAATGTGAAATTTAGTGGTATAATCAGCTTTGTTTTCTTTATTGTCTTAGTTATTCTTATCAGCTTCATTAAGACTAAAATATATGAACTATTTGGTTTTCCAGCTTTCGGTATTGATTTTAATTATGATAAACTCATTAAAGGTCAGCTTACTGCTTCCTATATCATTGACTCAATTTTTATTCTCATTATGTTCTTTACATCTGGTTATTTATTGAATAAAAGAGTAGACCTCTAGACAAAATGTATCAAAAACTTAAGGGCTGTCTTTTAAGGACAGCCCTTTCTACTAATATTTAATTAAATTGTATTCTTTTTCCCTGCTTACCACTATCATAGATAGCACAAACCATTTTTTGGGTTTTCATTGCTTCTTCGCCAGTTATAGCTGGGTTTTTATTATCTGTTAAGCTTTGATAATAATTGTTTATCTGCTTAACATGACTGACACCCCAATAGGTCTTAACATCTCCATAGCTGAATATTTCATTTGGATTATTTTTTGTTTTAATCTCTTTACCGTTATTAAATCGAATTATACTAGTATCTGCTTGTAGTTTAACAATACCTTTTTCGCAGTAAAGCTCAATTTCAACAGGAGCGTCATAACCATAATAATTAATGGCATGAAAACTTGTAATAACACCATTTTTAAATTTAATGACACCTTCTGCTGAATCTTCAACCTCAATGATTTCATGGGCTCTATTACTTATATTAGCATCTACATAGTCTAAGTCACTATCCACAAACCACCGCATGAGATCTAATGTATGAATAGCCTGATCTATAATAACACCGCCGCCTTCTTTATCCCATGTTCCTTTCCAGTCACTATTGGTATAATAGCTATCTGAACGATCCCATGTAACAGAACATTTACCAGAAATAATATTTCCTAGTTCTCCAGAGGCTAGTGTTTGCTTAATTAAGACTGATCCAGGATTGTATCTATTTTGAAAAATAACTCCCAATGTCACATTATTTTCCTTGGCTGCTTCTACCATTGCTTTAGCATCCTTGAAATCAATAGACATTGGTTTTTCAGTCATAACGTGTAGACCAGCTTTAGCAGCATATAGCATTATTGGCGGATGGAGATAATGGGGCGTACAAATATGAATCACATCAAGGTCTTCTTTTTCTATCATTTCTTTATAATCCACATAGGAATGACAATTAAAAACTTTTGCTTTTTCCATTGCCCTATCTTCTTTAATATCACATACCGCTTTAATAACAGTATTATCTAATGCATTAACTGGGTAAGCATGCATTGGAAATATATTACCACAACCAACTATACCTACTTTAAATGTCTTCATTACTACAAGTCCCTTCTATTGATAGTACATCTACATATTTAAGGCTTCTAAAGATAGACTATTAGTTTATGCCCACCACATCTCACCTTTGTCTTCAAATGTAATCACTTGCTTTAAAAATTCAACCGCTTTTGTTAAGCCTTCATTCATTGACATGAGGCTATCTTCATGCTCTATACTGATAGCATAATCATATCCAATCGTTCTTAATTCACTCATCATGTCCTTCCATGTTTGATAATCATGTCCGTACCCAACCGATCTAAATATCCATGAACGCTTTGATTCACTACCATAATGTCTTGTATCTAATACACCGTTAACAGCACAATTATATGTATCTATTTTGGTATCCTTAGCATGGAAATGATAAATTGCTCCTTTAAGATCTCTGATTGCAGCAACTGGATCAATACCCTGCCAGAACAGATGACTTGGGTCAAAATTAGCACCAATTTCTTCTCCAACTGCCTCTCTTAGTTTTAATAGGGTATAAGGATTATAAACACAAAATCCAGGATGCATTTCCAAACCTATCTTTTTCACGCCATGTGCTCTAGCGAATTTTACAGCTTCTTTCCAATAAGGAATGAGAACATCATTCCATTGATAGTCTAAGATCTGTGTATACTCTTCCGGCCATGAACAAGTCACCCAGTTAGGCATTTTCGCATCTGGGCTGCCACCTGGGCATCCAGAAAAGGTATTAATTTGGTCAATACCTAGTTTTTCTGCTAAAAGTATAGTTTTCTCATAATCCTTATGAAATTGAGCTGCTCGTTCTTTATCAGGATGAACTGGATTACCATGACAGCTTAAGGCACTGATTGTCATATTGTACTTATCAATCGTTGATTTAAATTCTTCAAATGCTTGGTCATCGTTAAGTAAAACATCAGGATTTGCATGTGATGTTCCAGGATAACCACCAGCTCCTATTTCAACCATTTGTATACCTAACTTGCTAAAATAATCTAGTGCTTCGTTCAAAGGCTTATTACCTAGTAAAACTGTAAATACACCTAATTTCATATTGCCATCTCCTTATCTTTATTATACGAATGATAGTTACACATCCAGATGATTCATATCTTTCTAGTCGTTGAAATACACAGGTTTACCTGTTCTTGATGATTCATAAATAGCCTCAAGTATTTCTGTTACTTTTATGGCTTCTTCTGGTTTTACGACAGGTTCTTCATCATTAAGAATACAGTTAATCCAGCTTCTAGCTTCTAATTCGGCTGGATCTTCTTTATCCCCTTCAAAGAAATCTACACCATCTGCACCCAGTGCTGGTTTCTTAATATACAATTTATTAAATTCTGCGCCATTGATTCTTAAGCTGTCTTTCATGTCAGCACCCGCTTTCGTGCCACACAATGTTGTCATAGCTTCACCTGTATCTAGTGTATTCAATGCCCAACTGGATTCTAAAAATATGGTTGCACCATCTTCCATTTTAATAAATCCAAAAGCTGAATCTTCAACTGTAAATTCTTCTTTGTTCCAGTCACCAAATGCATTTCCTGTTTCTGTTTGATCTCCTAATTTCTTATAAGCCGATCCAAATGCACTGACTGGTTTATAATTATTCATAAACCAAAGAGTTAAATCAAGTGCATGTGTTCCAATATCAATAAGAGGACCTCCTCCCTGCTCCTCTTCATTTAGAAATACACCCCAAGTTGGTACCGCCCTTCTTCTTACTGCATGGGCTTTTGCAAAATATATCTCTCCAAGATCGCCTCTTTCACAAGTTCTCTTAAGATAAATTGAATCGGCTCTAAAACGATTTTGATACCCTATCGTTAATTTTTTTCCTGTCCTTTTAGCTGCTTCAATCATTTTTCTTGCACCCTCAGTAGTTTTCGCCATGGGCTTTTCGCACATGACATGACACCCTGCTTCTAAGGCTGCTACCGTTATAGGACTATGTGATTGATTAGGTGTACACACATGAATTATATCTAAGTCATTTTCCTCTAACAACTGCTGATATGACTGATAGACTTTGGCATTTTCCACACCAAATTTCTTAGCAGCTTTTTCAGCCTTTTCCTCAATAATATCACAGAAGGCTACCATTTCTAATTCTTCAATCTTTGCTAAACTTGGCATATGCTTATTATTAGCTATACCACCACATCCTATGATTCCTACTCTTAGCTTTTCCATCATTGACCTCCTAATTTGTTCTTTTATTTTAGTATTTCTTCTATTCTTATGAGTTCATCTTCTGAAAAATTAAGGTGATGAACTGCTTTCACACTGTCTTCTATTTGGCTTACTCTGCTTGCACCCACAATGGCTGATGTAACTTGTGAATGTCTTAAAACCCATGAGAGCGCCATCTGCGCAAGACTTTGTCCTCTATCTACTGCAATTTGGTTTAGCTGTCTAATTTTACTAACTACTTCTTCATTAATCTGTTCTTGATTTAAGAAGACACTTTGACCACCTGCTCTAGAATCCTTGGGTATACCATTTAGATATCGATTAGTCAGTAATCCCTGAGATAAAGGACTATAGACAATACAGCCTTTGCCTTCTTCTTCGAGCACTTTAAGTAGTCCATCTTCAATCCATCGGTTAAACATGGAGTAGGATGGCTGATGAATAATACATGGTGTTTTTAGTTCATTTAGAATGCCTATCGCCTCTTTTGCTTGTACAGCATTATAATTGGAAATACCAACATATAACGCTTTACCTTGACGTACTATAGCATCTAATGCCAGCATGGATTCTTCCACAGGCGTATCTTCATCAGGAACATGATGATAAAAAATATCTACATAATCTAGTCCAAGCCTTTTAAGACTTTGGTCAAGGCTGGATATAAGATATTTTCTTGAGCCGCCTCTTCCATAAGGTCCCTCCCACATATCAAATCCTGCTTTTGAAGAAATGATAAGTTCATCTCTATATGATGAAAAATCATTTTTGAGTATTTTACCGAGATTTTCTTCTGCAGAGCCTGCTGGTGGCCCATAATTATTGGCTAAATCAAAGTGTGTAATTCCTAAATCAAAAGCTTTTCTTATCATTTCTCTTGCATTATCATATAGGGTCACATGCCCAAAATTATGCCATAATCCTAGTGATAAAACAGGTAATTTTAAACCACTTTTTCCACAATGTCGATACTGCATCGTCTCATAGCGTTTTTCATTTGCTAAGTACATAATTAATTCTCCCTTCCTAATTAAACTTCTTATTATATAGACATTTTTTACTGCATGATGGGTAGAGTTGAATCTCTTATAATTAACTCATGCTGTAATTTAATGATCGGGTTAGAGGTTAAATTTCCTTTTATTCTTTTGATCATAAGCTCCATCGCTTTTTTTCCAATATCATATCTAGGCTGTGCTATAGTTGTTAAAGATGGATCATACATATTAGCAATTCGATTATTATCAAATCCAATAACTGCTATGTCCTCTGGCACTCTTAACTTATTCTTTTTAAGCTGCTTAATGGCACCTATAGCTATTAAGTCGGAGATACAGAATAGTGCTGTTGGTTTTTCTTTTAAGGCTAGCAGTTTTTTGACGCCTATGATACCCCCTTTATAAGAACCTACGTCTCTTATAATATATGATTCATTGATTTCTATACCAACTTCTTTTAACGCTTTACGATACCCAAGTTCTCTTTCATAACCTGAACGAACTTGACATGAACCAATTAAAGCAATTTTCTTATGACCCAACCGTATTAGATGATTAACTGCATCGTAACCTGCTTCTTCATTATCAATTGTCACCACAGGTGCCTGTGTATTCCTTTCGTACTCATTACACAAAACAATTGGATAATCCTTCGCTAATTCAGATAAAGCCTTATGCCTCATAGCAGGGGAAGTAAATATAATACCGTCCACCAGCTTATTCTTAATAAAATTTAGATATATCTGCTCTGTTTCTATTTTAGCATTGGTATTACACATAAGGACGTTATAGCCGTTCTTGTGTGCAATTGTTTCCATTCCTTCTACGATTTTTGAATAGAAAGGATTAGATATATTATATAGAAACACTAAAACCATACGAGTTTCCATTCTTCTTAGATTTCTTCCCAATAAATTGGGTTGATAATTCAAATCTTTAATCACTTTTTTAACTTTCTCTCTTGTTTTAATGGATACACTATGGTTATTATTAAGAACTCTAGAAACTGTCGCCGCTGACACACCTGCTTCTTTAGCTACATCCTGTATCGTTACCATATCGCCCCTCCTAGAGCATGATGTAATGGATTACATATATACAGAAATTAGATACTGGTAATTACTTGTTATTATACCTTATTCTAATATTATGCTCATCAATATATTATATGTAATGGATTACATTTCACCATCATTTTATTACTTTTATATACAACTGTCAATCTCAAAATTATATAAAATAAAACTAAAAATTTATTAAAAATATATAAAAAAAAGCAGGTATATTACCCTGCTGAAAACTTTCTTATTGATTCACTCTTCTTCTTCAAAATATGACTTATCAACTTGACATATGGGGCAAAGCCAATCATCTGGGATATCTTCAAATGTTGTACCTGGCTCCACACCATTTTCTGGATCACCTATTTCTGGGTCATAGATGTAACCACATAGTGTACAAACCCATTTTTTCATAATGATTCACTTCCTCTCCTGATGGATTAAACTATAAGTTAAATCTTAACTTTAACTTTATTTTGCAAGTAAACGACTGACTTCAATTCTTGAAGGATTAACCCTCTTTTGCATTTTTAATGCTTCATCAATGCCATAATCCACATATTTACCATCTTTGTAAGCAACAACACGATTACTTTTACCATTGCATAGAAGATCCACTGCATAGGCTCCCATCATAGAACCATGCATTCTATCAATAGCTGTAGGACTACCACCTCTCTGCAGGTGTCCTAGTACAGTTGCTCTTGCTTGTATCCCAGTAACGGTTTCTATTCGCTTTGCTAACTCTTGACTTCCTCCAATACCTTCTGCAACCACAATTAGATTATGTCGTTTACCTTTTTTTCTATTTTCTAATATATCACGGATAATTTCATCCTCCGTTGGATTCTCTTCTTCTGGCAATAAGATAACTTCAGCTCCATTGACAATACCACACCATAAAGCTATAAAACCTGCATTTCTACCCATCACTTCAACAACTGAACATCTTTCATGAGAGGTAGAAGTATCCTTGATTTTATCTATTGCTTCCATAGCAGTATTGACAGCTGTATCAAATCCAATGGTATAATCCGTACAAGCTATGTCTAAGTCAATGGTTCCAGGAATCCCAATGGTATTGATTCCTAAGTTAGAGAGTTTCTCAGCTCCTTGAAATGAACCGTCTCCTCCTATGATTACCAAACCATCTATACCATATACACCACACATATCAGCGCCTCTTTTTTGTCCTTCAGGCTTTAAGAATTCTTCGCATCGAGCTGTATATAGCATTGTACCTCCTCTTTGAATAATGTCCGAAACATTTCTTGATTGCATTTCAAATATATCTCCATGAATTAAACCATTATAGCCCTTTTTTATCCCCATTACTTTTTTGCCTTTGGCTATAGCAGTTCTTACTACCCCTCTAATTGCAGCATTCATTCCTGGGGCATCACCGCCACTTGTTAACACGCCAATTGTATTTACAGTCTTATTCATTATGCAGCCTCCATACTTATATTTTGTCTTTTGACTAATTGTCAAACCTTAATTCTTCAAGGTTGAGCTTCATTATCACTTAACAATTCCTTACTGTTTTATTCTCTATTCTATTTTATGTTATTTTCATGGTATTTTCAATATAGATTTTTTACCTTTATGGAATGATTTCCAATAATCTTTGCTAGTTTATTGAGTAAGTCAGTGTTAATTTGAACTTTTGTTGCTTCTAATGCTTTCATGGTCTTTTCGTTTTTTAAAATTGCAATCACTCGATGTTTCCCAGGGTTATCTTTTAAGATTTTTGTAATGCTCTTATACACCTTAG
The DNA here is from genome assembly GCA_028277605.1 of Vallitaleaceae bacterium. Taxonomy (GTDB): domain Bacteria; phylum Bacillota; class Clostridia; order Lachnospirales; family Vallitaleaceae; genus JANQFZ01. The sequence goes on from JANQFZ010000057.1 coordinate 9,421, forward strand.
TATACTGTTTATAATCAACAAATGTAAGTCTAAGCTCATTTTTAACTGCATAAAAGGGTAATACAGTTTGACCAATAAGTTTAGCATCTCTATCTTCCTGCATATTTACTCTCCCTTTAATATACAGCTTAGTATCTTCAATTAACAATTCTTTGTATTGGTTAAAATCATTAGGAAAAATAATGACTTCTACCGTTCCATATAAATCTTCAAGAGTAACAAACGCCATTAATTTATTATTTCTTGTTGTTTTAACCGTTTTACCCACTACCAATCCACCTATTATAGCTTCTTCCCCATCACAGAGAGTTACATCGTCTTTATCATCATGATAAACAAAATCAAGGCTGGTAGCCGTTGTATTGATCCTCCACTCTGATTCAACATCTGCTAGTGGATGCCCACTTAAGTAAATGCCTAGTACTTCTTTTTCTAAAGCCAGTATATCATCATTGGAAAATTCTTGAACCTCTGGTAGTTTTTGTTTATAAGTATTGGTTGTTTCCTTAGCGAAATCAAATAAGTTTAACTGACCTTCTAAGCTACGCTTTTTTGAATGCACAACGCTATCTAGTATTATTTTATAGCCTTGCATATATTGCTTTCTATTACCACCCATTGAATCAAAAGCACCTGCTTTTATGAGACTTTCAATCATTCTCTTGTTAAGTTCTTTTTGATTTAAGCGCTCAAAAAAATGAGTTAAGTTATGAAATTTCCCACGAGCTTCTCTCTCTATAACTATCCACTTAACCGCCTGTCTACCTACATTTTTAATGGCTGCTAATCCATACCTGATTTTGTCACCTGTAACAGAAAATTTCGCATAGCCTTCATTGACGTCAGGTGGTAAAATATCAATACCCATTAATCGGCAAGTACCAATATATTCTGCTACTTTTGTGGAGTTTTCCATAATAGAAGTAAGTAAAGCAGCCATAAATTCAACTGGATAATAAGCTTTTAACCAAGCTGTCTGATAAGCTAGGACAGCATAGGCTGCAGCATGAGATTTATTAAATGCATATTTTGCAAAGTCTGTCATTTCATCAAATATTTTTTTAGCTGTCTGCTCTGGAATCCCATTATGAATACATCCTAGTACTTTTTCTTCTGGATTGCCATAAATGAAATTCTGTCGTTCTTTTGCCATAACTTTACCCTTCTTTTTAGACATAGCACGTCTAACAAGATCGCTTCTGCCAAGGGTATAACCTGCTAATTCTCTAACAATCTGCATGACTTGTTCTTGATAAACAATACAGCCATAGGTAGGTTCTAAAATGGGAATAAGCTCTTCACACACATAGTTAATTTTATTCTTATTGTTTTTACCTTTTATATATCTTGGAATAAAATCCATGGGTCCTGGTCTATACAGCGATATACCAGCAATAATATCTTCTAAACTTCTAGGCTGAAGCTCTTTCATAAAACTCTTCATTCCAGAGCTTTCTAGTTGGAAAACACCGTCTGTTTTTCCAGAACCAATGAGCTCAAATACTTTGCTATCATGATAGTCTAAATGTTCCAATTTAACTTTAAGGTTCCTATTATAATAGACTAATTGAATAGCATCTCTTATAACTGTTAGTGTTCTCAGTCCTAAAAAATCCATTTTTAACAGCCCTAGTTCCTCCAAGGTTGTCATTGGAAATTGGGTTGTAACAGCACCATCATTAGAATTTAGTGGAACATATTCCATTACTGGCTCTCGTGAAATCACTACACCAGCAGCATGCGTTGAAGAGTGCCTTGGCAATCCCTCTAACCTAAGGGACATATCTATAAGATATTTCACTTCCACATCCTTATCATAAAGCTGCTTTAATTCTGGATTATACTCTAATGCCTTGGTTATGGTTATGCCTATTGTGGATGGGATCATTTTAGCAACACTATCAACAGAAGAATAAGGCATATCCAATGCTCTGCCTACATCTCTTATAACTGCTCTAGCAGCCATTGTTCCAAATGTAATAATCTGTGCAACTCTATCTTCTCCATATTTACTAATGACATAATCAATGACTTCTTGTCTTCTCTCATAACAAAAGTCAATATCTATGTCTGGCATACTAATTCTTTCAGGATTTAAGAACCTTTCAAATAGTAGGTTATATTTAATAGGATCAATATCTGTAATACTTAAACAGTAAGCCACAATACTGCCTGCCGCAGAACCCCTGCCTGGTCCCACCATTATTTCATGATCTCTTGCATATTTAATAAAATCCCAGACAATTAGAAAATAATCAATATACCCCATTTCATCTATAACAGATAATTCATAATTGAGTCTTTCTAGTACTTGCTCTGATGGATTAATATATCTTTCCTTTAAGCCGATTTGACATAGCTTTGTTAAATAAGATTTTGGTGTACTTGCTTTAGGTACATCAAATTTTGGAAGAATGACTTTGCCAAATTCAAAATCAACTTGACATTGTTCGGCTATAATATTGGTATTTTCCAATGCTTCTTGTATATAAGGAAACAGTTTCGACATCTCATCAGGAGATTTTAAATAGAATTGCCCTCCTGTATACTTAAGTCTATTCTGATCATTTATTTTTTTATTGGTTTGAATACATAGTAATATATCATGAGCTTTTGCATCTTCTTTGAAAGTATAGTGACTATCGTTAGTAGCTACCAAGGGTATCCCTGTTTCTTTACTCATTCTTATTAAAGATTGATTGACTTTTTTCTGTTCACTATAGCCATGGTCTTGAAGCTCTAAATAATAGCTACCTCTTCCAAATATTTCATCGTACATAAGTGCTATCTCTTTACCCTTTTCATAAGAGATATTAAGAATACTTTGTGGTACCTCCCCTGCTAGACAGGCACTTAGACAAATAAGACCTTCATGGTATTGTTTTAACAGTTCTATATCAATTCTAGGTTTATAATAAAACCCCTCTGTAAACCCCTTAGACACTAATTTCATTAAATTCTTATATCCTGTCTGGTTCTTAGCTAACAAAACCAAATGATAATTGGCATGATCGATTCGCGCTTCCTTATTCAATCGGCTTCTTGGGGCTACATAAACCTCAGAACCAATAATAGGCTTAATATCTTGTGCTATAGCTTCTTTATAGAAATCTATCACCCCATACATGACCCCATGATCTGTGATAGCAATACTATCCATACCCAATTCCTTTGTTCTTGTCACCAACTCTTTTATTTTACTAGAACCATCTAATAAACTGTATTCTGTATGGACATGTAAATGTGTAAATTTTGAAGATGGATGATTGTATTTTGTCATATCATCACCTTTTCTATATAGTATAGAATGAAATTTTTGAATGGTATGATGATGTCAAAGTTACTTAAGACATATATTATTATTTTATAGTTTAACATAGTGTTATAGGTTGAAACAAGTCTAGTAATAGTAAAAAAAGCTGGCTAAGAAGCCAGCTTTTAGGATTGTTTTATTTTGTTTTAAATTTTGCTAAAGAATCATTCATAGATTCGATTTGATGAGATAAGCTTTGAGACATTGATACCAGTTGATCTATAAACTCTGTTTGGTTAGAAGCTGTTTCTGAAATTTGTTCAATGGATGCTGCTGATTGTTGTGCTATAGCCGCTATGCTTGTAATGGCATCCAGTGCTTGGTCTTGAATACTGGATAATCCATTAAGATTATGATTGACGCTATTCACTGATTGGTCTATATACTCCATATTATTCACTATACTATTAAAGATGTTCTCTGTTTTACTAACTGCTGTTGCCTGCTTCTCATATATTTTCATATTGTTTTGAACTATATTGGTCGTTTTATCTGTAGCTTGATTAATGGAATTAATAATAGCCGTTATGTCTTTAGCAGCCTCTTTTGATTTAACAGCCAACTTCCTAATCTCGTCAGCAACAACAGCAAAACCTTTCCCAGCGTCTCCAGCTCTCGCGGCTTCTATAGCTGCATTAAGTGATAGAAGGTTGGTCTGTTCGCTGATAGCATCTATAATATCAATGATAGCTAGAATATCTTTAAACTGTGCTGCTAGTTGACTTATATCTTCTTTAATTTTATCCGAAGCAGTTACCGTCTGGTCTGTTGTATTTTTCAAATCTTCCATAATTGTAACAGCATCTGTACTTGCTTCTTTTGTCTTATCTGTAGCTTCTACAACCTTAAAAAAATGTTCTTCTGCCCTAGTCACTTTTTCTATTAGGGTCCGAACAACTTCGGAAGATTTTTCTGCATCGGTTGCCTGTTCAGATGCTCCAACAGAAACTATTTCTATAGCATCAGATATTTTAGTAAATGTATTGGCTGAGCTTTCTGCAACTGTTTTTACACCAGCTGCATTACTAGATACTGATTCTGTTAAATTAGAGGTGTCATGAATGATTGAGTTCATATGCTGAACCATATAGTTAAAGCTATGGGAAAGCTGACCCATCTCATTTTTACCGACGATATTGGATTTAATGGTTAAATCCCCTTCTTCAACCGCCTTCATTTTATTACGTATGTATTTAATAGGATTAACGACATTCAGTGAAATAACTATACCTAAGAGTGCCGCTATGGTCATAATAACTAAGCCCACAAATATACCAAAACCTTTAATTCTATCTACTCCTGATAACAAAACTTCATTAGGTATCTCTGCTACAACTGTCCATCCATTAATACAATTCGCATAAGATATTAACGTACCCTCTCCTGCTAAATAACCAAATTCTTCGTCATGTTCATTAATATATCCTTTAATATTATCAAAACATGGTAAAGGTGTTCCTAGTAACTCACTATTTTTATCAAAGACAATATTACCATTTTCATCGACTAATTTAAAAACAAGTCCGTTTTGTATGTCATTATTTTCAAATATATCTCTTATATATTTTAAGCTTATATCAAAGAATAAAACACCAATCTCAGAATTTGAAAATCTAAAGTTCTTGATTAGCCTCATTAGAACAATGCTGTCAGGGTCATCGTAAATATTGTGAAACCATACCCCTCTGCCATCATGTTCTTTTACGATTTTGTATAGGTCACTATCAAAAAATGATTCATGAAAATTATAGCCATATTTATTTACGCTCTCTGCAGAAACTGTTTCATCCGGCTTAACAACAAAAATACTATTAAGAGCAGTATTAGAATAACGCATGGCATTGAATTTCCTAAATATCTTTTCATCTCTGTCTTTTATCATTAAAAATTGATTTTCAAAGTCTTCACTGCTCTTACTAACCGCATCCATTAATGCAGTATCAGCAATAATCATCATTGATTCCTCTTTAATTTTTTCTAGTTTAAAATTTAGCAAAGAAGAAAACTGTTTGACAGACAAAAGCATATCTTCCGTGACTTGCTTTTTTAATGTATCTTTAGAAAAATTATACATACTAAGTATTAAAATAATTATAGGTATAACACTGATACAAACAGTCGTGAAGATAAGCTTTAATCGAATTGAAAAACGATATTTTTTTATTTTTTCTAGTCCTTCATCTCTTTTTCTTTTCAATTTTCTTTTATTGTCTTTGACAGCCATTTTTAATCTTTTGTTTTTTCTTAGCATTTGCCTTAGACACCTCCTAGCCCTGTAATAAGTATTTATACTAGGTAATCCCTCACTTTTCTTTAATTTTATAGTATCTTTACCTATATTTTACCAAAGTTTCAACATACCTTCAAACATTTACTTAATTATATTTTGTTTTTGTATAGTTTCATCATATAGATTTGGTACTATTATCTATTGCAAAAAACTTTTGTTGTGCTTTATAGACAAATACAGTCTCTCACCATCTAATTAAAAAAAATTATTAAAAATCCCCCAGAACATTGGTCTGAGGGCGTAAAGTTTGAAAATCTCTATCTTTTTGAAAACTGTGGAGCTCTTCTCGCTGCTTTGAGTCCATATTTTTTTCTTTCTTTCATTCTTGGATCTCTTGTTAAGAAACCAGCTTTTTTTAATGCTGGACGTAATTCAGGGTCTGCTTGTAGTAGAGCCCTTGATATACCATGACGAATGGCTCCTGCTTGACCAGTAAATCCGCCACCATGAACATTGACTAATACATCAAACTTATCTGATGTTTTTGTTAGTTCTAAGGGTTGGCGTACCGTTACTTTTAAGGTTTCTAAACCAAAATATTCATCTATACTTCTTTTATTTACAACAACTTTTCCAGAACCAGGTACTAAGTATACTCTTGCTACACATTTTTTTCTTCGACCTGTTCCATAATATTTAACTTGCGCCACTTCTTATCCTCCTCTCAGTACCAGATTAGTATTTAATTTCTAATACTTCTGGTTTTTGTGCTTGATGACCGTGTTCTGTTCCTCTATATACGCGTAACTTTTTAAGCATTTTTCTTCCTAATGAATTTTTAGGTAGCATACCTTTGACTGCATGCATCATAACTTCTTCTGGCTTATCTTTCATCATTGTCTTATACTTAATCTCTTTTAATCCACCTGGATAACCGGTATGATATCTATAGTATTTTTGTTCGAGTTTTCTACCAGTTAATTGCACTTTGTCCGCATTAATAATAATAACATGATCACCCGTATCCACATGTGGTGTATAAATTGGTTTATGTTTTCCTCTAAGAATCTTTGCAACTTCTGAAGCCAATCGACCTAATGTATGACCCTCAGCGTCTACCACATACCACTTTCTTTCAATTGTTTCTGACTTTGCCATAAATGTACTCATCGTATTCCCTCCTAACTACCTATGAATCGCTTCCAAATTTATCTTAAAATCCGGGGCTATGGATTTTAATAACTAAATTCACGCCATTGTATTATAGTACAATGAGCCAAGCGTGTCAAGACCTTATTTTATTGCTTTAACTTTTACTATACTGAATAGCCTCCAGACACAAACCTAAAGCAGGAGCTGTTGGACCTGCTTGATTCCTATCCTTAGATCGTATAATGGAAGCGATGCTATTGGGGTTAATTTTTCCTAATCCTACGTCTATTAAAGTTCCAGCAATAATTCGAACCATATTGTATAAGAATCCATTACCATTAATCCTTAATGTAATTGTTTTATTATCCTGATCTACTTGGCAGTGATACACTTCTCGCACAGTAGAATTAACACTACTGCCAGTAGAGCAGAATGCTTTAAAATCATATTCTCCAACAAAACAGCTGGCAGCCTTTTTCATCGCTTCTACATCCAGCTTTTTGTGGTAAAAATACATAAAATGCTTTGTTAATGGATCTGGAAAACAATCATTAAATATTCTATAGTTATACGTTTTACTCACTGCTTGATATCTAGGGTGAAAGTTTGCAGGCATAACTCGTGTACTCCTGATAACTATATCATTCGGTAAGTGGGCATTTAGAGCATAAGGTAGTTGTTCAGCTTTTATACTTGTATCAACATCAATTGTTGCTATTTGACCTAATGCATGTACACCTGCATCTGTTCTACTTGCTCCTGTTACTTTTATTTCCTGGGAAAACAGTTTTTGACATGCTTCTTCAATTATCTGTTGTATTGTAACAGCATTCTTTTGTATCTGCCACCCTGCGTAATGGGTACCGTCGTAGGATATAGTTAGTTTGAGACGCATTTTTTTAGAACTCCTTTTGCTTAATCATACTCTTTATATGCCACCAGATATATTCCTATATTTGTAGAAATTTTGTTTTTTTCTATACTAAAACTAATATAGCCACATATACTACTGTTACTCCAAATGCAACCGTATCTCTTCTTTTATACCTTAACTCTTTCATCCTAGTCCGACCTTCTCCTCCTCTATAGCATCTAGCTTCCATGGCTAACGCTAAGTCATCGGCTCGTCTAAAAGCAGATATAAATAAAGGGACTAGAAGAGGAACCATATTTTTGGCTTTTTTTATTAAACCACCTGTATCAAAGTCTGCACCTCTTGCCATCTGTGCCTTCATTATTTTATCTGTTTCTTCTAGTAGAATTGGAATAAATCTAAGTGCAATGGTCATCATCATGGCTATTTCATGTGCTGGTACTTTGATCCTTGATAGAGGTTTTAATAGTTTTTCAATACCATCCGTAAGCTGTATAGGTGATGTGGTTAAGGTTAGTAGGGAAGAGCCTATGATTAACATGATGAGCCTAGCCGCCATAAAAGCAGCCGTATATAATCCCTCTTGCGTTATCACAACACGACCAATTGTTATAAGCGGTGTATCTCCTGATGTAAAGAATATATTCAATGTAACCGTAAGAATGATAATAATAAAAATAGCTCTTAATCCTCTTAGAATAAACTTTAACGGTACTTTAGATATGCCAATCACTACCCCAATAAATAGCAACGCAATAAGGTAGCCGTAAAAATGCTTTACAAGAAAAAGGGATAGTATATAGATGAAAGTCCCTATAATCTTAAATCTTGGATCAAGTCTATGTATCATTGAGTTTGTAGGATAATATTGCCCTATAGTTATATCACGAATCATAGTGTACACCTGCCTCAGAATCTTTTTCTTTATCCGTTAAGTGATGACTTGGTTTGTTTAGAAAAGCAGCAGTAATAGACGATATCGGTATTGATATAATGAGACCTATTGTACCAGCCATCGCTCTAACAATTTCTGTTGCAACAATCTCTAAATTAACAATATCTCTCATGGGCGTTTTGTTTACCATGAATATTAACAGCAAGCAGATAGAGGTTCCCGTATAGGCTAAGATTAACGTATTGGACATCGTACCCATAATGTCTTTACCAATGTTCATACCTGAGAAAAACAGCTCTTTCTTAGTTAACATTGGGTTTGCTTCTTTGACTTCCTGTATAGCTGAAGCAATAGACATACTTACGTCCATAACTGCACCTAGCGTACCTAATATAATACTACCAAACAAAATCCCCTTAAAATCAAAAAAGTATTCTGTTTGAGAGTATAAGAGAGTCTGTGCCTCACTTGAGGCAATTCCCGAAAAATTGGCTTTGTAGCTGATAAATAGATAAATAAGACCTGCTAGTAGCACACCAGCCATGGTTCCAATAATAGCAGCTAAGGTTTTACGGTTAAATCCACTAATGATAAGCATTGTGAGTATGGTTACCCCAATAGATACAATTATTGATAAAAGGATGGGATTTCCACCATTTAAGATACCAGTAAGCATATAATAAACGCCAAGAATGGTTATGCTTAATGTAATAAGAGTTTTTAACCCTTTTCCTTTGCCGATAAGTAACATTAAGAGTGCAAAGAGAACAACAAGATAAACTAAATAAGTATCTCTCTTCACTTCGTATAAATACCCCTGGTGTAATTCGCCTTGCTCATCTCTTTCTATTAAGCAGTATATACTATCTCCTACTCTAATATTAAAGCTGTATGCCATCATTTCATCAAGTGCATTGGTAACCTCTATAAGTTTACCTTTATCTTTTCCTTTTGTAAGCTTTACCTTAAATATCTGTACTCTCTGACTATATCCACTACCAGAGGTTTCATATGTTTCTATTTCATCCTTTATAATGGCTATAACTTTTGCTTCAACCACTTCCTGCTGTTCTTGTTCATTAGCTAAACTACAAATAGGCTGTAGTAAAAAACATACAGCTAACAGTAATCCCAATATTATTTTCTTCATCATTATAAACCACCCTCTATAAGTCATACATAGTCTTAGAGCATATCAGTAAGTGCATGAAATGTTAATAGCATATGCAATTATTGAGTCAAATGTAGATTACCCTCATTCACTTAGAACTTTTGATATTTCATGATAAGCTTGCTTTAAATCTATGATATTCTCATCTATATCTAGTCCCACTTCTTTTAAAGCTTTCATTAAGTACGTAATTTGTGGTACAGCCAACCCCATTGCTTCTAATTCTTCCACCTTACTAAAGACTTCTTTTGGCGTACCATCTAGCTTTATTTCTCCTTTGTCCATAACTAGAAGTCGATGGACATACTTAGCAATATCCTCCATGCTATGTGAAACCAAAATAACTGTTATTCCAAGCTGCTTATGCAAATGTGCAATTCTAGTGAGTATTTCATCTCTTCCTCTCGGATCTAAACCTGCGGTTGGTTCATCTAATATAAGTATTTCTGGTTGCATAGCTAAGACACCTGCTATGGCTACTCTTCGTTTTTGACCACCTGATAATTCAAATGGAGATTGTTCCGTTAATGCTTGGTCAAGTCCCACGATATCTAGAGCTTCTTTTACTCTTTGCTTAATTTCATCTTCTGCTAATCCTAGGTTATGTGGACCAAAGGCAATGTCTTTGTATACACTCATTTCAAATAATTGATGCTCTGGATATTGAAAAACTAAGCCTACTTTTTGTCTGACTTCTTTTAGTTTCTTTTTATCTAGATATATATCTTTTTTATTGAGAAATACTTGTCCACTAGATGGTTTTATTAAACCATTAAAATGTTGAATAAGCGTTGATTTACCAGATCCCGTATGTCCAATCAGACCTACAAACTCCCCTGTATGTATCTTAAGATTAATATTATTTAATGCCTTTTTCTCAAATGGCGTTCCTATACTATAGCTGTAGTTAATATTTTTTAATTCAATGGACATAATGCATCTACCATTTCCTTTATCGTTAGAATTTCTTGTGATATGTCTAATCCGCCTTCCTTTAGCATATAAGCTAATTCTGTGACTTGCGGCACGTCTAAACCAAGCTCTTTCATAAGCTTAACCTTAGAAAACACTTGTTTTGGTGTTCCTTTTAATGCAATTTTACCTTCATCCATAACAATAACTCTATCTGCCTTAATTGCTTCTTCCATATAATGAGTAATTAATATTATGGTAATACCTTCTTTTTTATTAAGCTGAGTTATGGTATCAATGACTTCTTTTCTTCCAGAGGGGTCTAACATTGCAGTAGGTTCATCTAATACAATACACTGCGGCTTCATGGCTATAACACCTGCTATAGCTATTCTCTGTTTCTGACCTCCAGATAATTTGTTAGGAGAATGTTTTCTATACCCTTCCATTTCTACTACATTTAAGGCTTCTTTTACTCTGTTTCTAATTATCTTAGGCTCTATACCCAAGTTCTCAGGTCCAAAAGCAACATCTTCCTCTACTATAGTGGCTATGATTTGATTATCTGGATTTTGAAAAACCATCCCAGCCGTCTGCCTAACATCCCAGACGTTTTCCTCATTCTTAGTATCCATCCCTTTAATATACAAAGTTCCTTCTGTTGGTTTTAATAACGCATTGATATGCTTAGCCATAGTTGATTTACCAGAACCATTATGACCAAGTATAGCTACAAATTCCCCTTCATTCACTTCCAAATCAACCGCATTTATCGCTATATGACTACGCTCAACATCCCCCACTTCATTCAGCATCTCATACTTATACGTTAACCCTCTAGCATGTACAATCTCCGCCACTGTCATCACTCCTTTACCTTATAACCTGTTGTATATTAAAATTACAAACTGCTACAATTGCTAATAACGCTCTCACATTGCTTACATAATATCTTACTAATTATAGTCTCCCATATTTTCACTAATAATTCTCTATTTAACACTCAATAAATAAACTCATATCAGTTTCATTTTCCAACAGAAAAATTTTAGCACCATCAAGTTTTTCTACAGAAAGAGTGAATAGTATTAGCACCACAGCGAAACAGGAGTGAAGCGTAACCCCTGCTAAACAAGGACGTTTAGGGGGTTATGGAACTAATACTATTCACTCTTGACGAATTATGCAGTGCTAGAATTTTGACCGTCTTCCACACACTCATACAGAAAAATCTTAGCACCTTCAACCTTTCTACAGAAAGAGTGAATAGTATTAGCACCACAGCAAAACAGGAATAAAACGTACCCCAAACACTCATATGATAATTGCACTAAAGGGATTAAGTTTTTAACTTAATCCCTTCTTATTACACAAGTTCTATTATAACTTCTTCAGCAGCGTCTCCCTTACGAGGACCAATTTTAATTATCCTTGTGTATCCGCCATTTCTATCTGCATACTTAGGACCGATTTCCGTAAATAATTTATCTACTAAATCTACTTTCTTGGTATTTGCTTTTTTCCCTGCATTGTTGGCTGGAACTTCTTTTATTGGATATAAAACTCTTAACATCTGTCTTCTAGCATGTAATCGAGTAGGGCTGTCTTTCTTGATTTTCTTTTCTATTGTTTCATAAGTTGTTTCTTTTTTACCATTAACAACTTCTTTAACCCTTTTCCCATCCGCTGTTTTCTTTGGTACTTTTTGGCTTACTGTTAGCTCTGTATAATTATCTCTTTCCTTTACGGCAAGAGCAATTAACTTTTCTGTTAACTTACGAACTTCTTTTGCTTTTGAAACGGTTGTTTTTATTTTTCCATGATAGATTAAATGAGTCACTTGATTTCTTAATAAAGCTTTTCTCTGAGAAGAAGTCCTTCCAAGCTTTCTGTATCCTGCCATTGCTCCAAAACCTCCTTTTCCTGTATGATACGTCTATATTTATTCATCGCTAGGCTTGAGTGCTAAACCTAAGTCTTTTAATTTGCCTAATACTTCTTCAAGGGATTTACGACCAAGATTTCTTACTTTCATCATATCTTCAGGTGTTCTATTGATCAATTCTTCAACTGTGTTGATACCAGCACGTTTCAAGCAATTGTAAGATCGTACAGATAATTCTAATTCGTCTATACTCATTTCTAAGACTTTTTCCTTTTCTGTATCCTCTTTCTCAACCATTACTTCAGCGTTTTTAGCATTCTCTGATAAATCTATGAATAGATTAAGATGCTCACTTAAAACCTTAGCAGCAAGACTCACCGCAACATCAGGAGAAAGCGTTCCATTCGTCCAAACTTCTAAAGTCAATTTATCATAATCGGTGATTTGACCGACACGTGTGTTTTCTACAATTAAATTGACTCTTTCAACGGGAGTAAATATAGAATCAACAGAAATAACACCAATAGGTTGATCATCAGATTTGTTTTTATCTGCACTCACATAACCTCTGCCTTTGGTTATGGTAATTTCCATGAACAGTTTACTATCTGATCCTCCACTTAGTGTTGCAATAGGTAGATCAGCATTGACAACTTCTATATCTGGATCAGCTTGAATATCTGCACCAGTAACCACACCTTCACCTTCATACTCAATATAAGCTATCTTAGGCTCAGGGCTGTCACTATTATTTCTTATGGCTAAATTCTTAAGATTCATGACTATCTCAGTAACATCCTCTTTAACACCAGAAATAGTACTGAATTCATGAAGTACACCATCAATTTTAACACTGCTTACAGCAGCACCTGGTAATGATGAAAGCATAATTCTTCTTAGGGAATTCCCTAAAGTTGTTCCATAACCTCTTTCAAGAGGTTCAATAACAAAACGGCCGTATCTATTGTCCTCAGTTATTTCAACGATATCAATTTTAGGTTTTTCAAAATCGAACACCTTCAAAGACCCTCCTTTAAATATTTATTGAAACATAGGAACTTCCTATGTTCAGCGGATAGATTAACTTATTCTGAGGGTAGATTTAATAAGTCTATGTTAAGCACTATACTCTTCTGCGTTTTGGTGGGCGACATCCATTATGAGGTACTGGTGTCACATCCTTAATACTTGTGACTTCTAAACCAGCAGCTTGAAGTGCTCGAATAGCAGCTTCTCTTCCTGCGCCTGGACCTTTTACCATAACTTCAACAATCTTCAAACCATGTACCATAGCTGCTTTTGCAGCTGTGTCGGCAGCAATCTGTGCTGCGTAAGGTGTTGATTTTCTAGACCCTCTGAAACCTAAACCACCAGCACTTGCCCAAGATATTGCATTGCCTTGTGTGTCTGTTAAGGTTACTATTGTATTATTAAACGTGGATCGGATATGCGCCTGCCCCCGCTCTATGTGTTTCTTTACACGTCTTTTGGCTCCTCTTCTAGCCACTTTTTTTGCCATTCACCAAACCTCCCTTTTTATGGGTTATTTTTTCTTATTCGCTACTGTTCTACGTGGACCTTTTCTTGTTCTAGCATTTGTCTTAGTTTTTTGTCCTCTTACTGGAAGACCTCTTCTATGACGTATTCCCCGATAACAGCCTATTTCTTTTAAACGCTTAATATTTAATGCGATTTCTCTTCTTAAATCTCCTTCAACTACTTGAGATCTATCAATAATTTCACGAATTTTTGATACTTCGTCATCCGTTAAATCTCTAACTCTTGTATCAGGATTAATATTTGCTTCATTCAAAATACGGTTAGAACTTGATCTACCAACACCATAAATGTATGTGAGTCCAATCTCAACACGTTTTTCTCTTGGTAGGTCAACACCAGCGATACGAGCCATGTACTCTTTGCACCTCCGTTATTAAATGCCCAACGTGCCATTTACAATAACTACAACCTATGAAAAGCGGTGAAAATCTCATAAGTATGACCTATCATAACTTACCACATTGTTCATTTGTATCTTTTATTTACATTTATATATTCTATTAGTCATGATACCACTTGAATGACAACTTATCCTAGTGGTTCATTACTACAGCCGCTTGCAACATCACAATAAGTTATTATATACTATATCTATTTTACATGCAATACTTTTTTAGATTTTTGCCATTATACCTATACTTAATACATCATTGCCAATTAAGACAAGTTTAATTGGATTTAGCCTTGTGTTTGCTTATGCTTTGGATTTTCGCAGATAACTCTTACTTTGCCTTTTCTCTTAATAACCTTGCACTTTTCGCACATAGGTTTTACAGATGATCTCACCTTCATAATATCGCCCCTTTCCTTTTGGGAAATTAACTTTTTACATGTCCATTTAAAAATACTCAATGGCAAATTTCTGATATCTTCATTATTTATTCAACATTAGTGTTGAACAGTGCTATTTATCTCTCCAGATGATCCTCCCTTTTGTTAAATCATATGGAGAAAGTTCTATTGTTACTTTGTCACCAGGTAATATACGAATATAGTTCATTCGAAGCTTACCACTAATATGGGCTATTATTTTATGTCCATTTTCTAGTTCTACTTGAAACATAGCATTTGGCAATTTCTCTATTACCTTACCTTCTACCTCTATAACGTCTTTTTTTGACATCTACTAACCTCCTCCATCATCTAACTAGGGTTATTTTCTTCTTGAACAACTGCTAATTTTTTTCTAATCTCAGTATTGGATACCTTATCACTATAATCTAGTTTAGATTTTAAAGTATCAATCACTGTATTGGTTGGTTGAATATGTTTGGATTTTTTCTTCTTAGGATTCTCTATTCTCCTAGACTGTCCATCTGCTAAATAAACGTACGCATCGGCTTTTTCTACGATTACAAAAAGTTTACCTTTATCTCTGCCAGCTTTTGACTTAACAACCTGCCCGCATACCAGTTCTCTCATGGTTTCACCTCTACAGTTCACTGAGAAGCTCACAGCCTTCTTCAGTGATAAGCAGTGTATTCTCATGATGGGATGACATGGAACCATCCAAGGTAACTACCGTCCAATTGTCATCTAACCAGCGTACATCATATTTTCCGATATTAACCATAGGTTCAATAGCAACAACCATTCCAGCTGCTAGCTTTGGTCCCCTTCCTACCGTCTTAAAATTAGGTATTTGGGGTTCCTCATGCAGCTCTTTTCCAACTCCGTGTCCAACCAAATCTCTAACTATAGAATAGCCGTGATCTTCTACGTATTTCTGAATAGCTGCTGATATCTGATGTAAATGATTACCTGCTTTCACTTGTTTGATACCCTCATAAAAGCTTTGCTTGGTAACCTCAATAAGTCTTTTAGCCTCTTCAGCTACCAGACCTACAGGATGAGTCCTTGCAGCGTCACTGTAATAGCCTTCATAGATGGTACCTATATCAACACTTACAATATCGCCTTCTTTTAATATCCGCTTTTTACTTGGAATACCATGAACAACTTCATCATTAATAGATGCACAAATAGTCCCAGGGAAACCATTATATCCTAAAAAACCAGGTTCTACCTTATGACTCTTAATAAAGTCATAGGCTAGTTGATCCAATTCATAAGTAGATATACCAGGCTTGATGGCTTTCTCTATCATTTGATGCGTTAATGCTAGAACATGACCAGCTCTTCTCAAACGTTGAATTTCTTCCTCGGTCTTTATTTTTATTGCCATTTAATCACCTAACAATCTAATAATCTCTTCGGTCACTAGGTCAATATCTCTTGTGCCATCAACCGTAACCAATTCATCTTTTTTTGTATAATAGTCAATAAGAGGTTTTGTTTGCTCATGATAAACCGTTAGTCTCTTTAAAACGGTTTCTTCCTTATCATCATCTCTTTGTATGAGTGTACCATGACAAACATCACATTGGTCTTCCTTTTTTGGTGGGTTATGCTTCAAATGATAAGTTGCTCCGCATACTGAACAAGCTCTTCTACCTGCCATTCTCTTCACTATAGCTTCATCAGGCACATCTACATTAATAACATAATCCAAGGTTATATCCATTACCTGTAGCGCTTCGTCCAAAGCCTTAGCTTGAGGAATTGTTCTAGGAAATCCATCTAAAATAAAGCCTTTGTCACAATCCCTTTGATTTAATCTATCCGCTACAATATCTACAACTAAATCATCTGGTACAAGTAGCCCTTTGTCCATATAGGTCTTAGCTTTCATTCCAAGCTCTGTTTCATTTTTAATATTAGCTCTAAAAATATCACCGGTTGAAATATGTGGAATAGTGTATTTATCTGCTATTCTCTTAGCCTGTGTTCCTTTACCAGCCCCTGGAGCGCCTAACATAATTAATCTCATATTTAACCTCCAACCAATTCCTAGTTTAATTAACGCCGAGAGAAGTTCATACTTATATAGGCTGAATTAAATAATTGCTATAGAGCCTGCAATTATTTGCAGCCTTCAACCTATTCATCAAGATATATCCATTGAACTCATTAAATAAGTCCAATAGATATAGCGTTTTATAAGTCACCATTATGAGTTTAAAAAGCCCTTATAATGTCTCATAACAAGTTGAGACTCTATTTGCTTAACAGTTTCTAATGCAACCCCTACAACGATAATTAAGGATGTTCCACCAAACGTTATCTGCATTGCAAAAGACCATGATAATATAATTGGAAGCAAGGCAATAAGAGCTAATGCTAAAGCTCCAATTAAAATTATTTTATTCAATACTTGACTTAAATAGTCTACAGTTGGTCGTCCAGGTCGTATCCCTGGAATAAAACCACCATTCTTTTTCATATTATTGGCAACTTCCATCGGATTAAACGTTATTGCTGTATAGAAGTAGGCAAAGAATATAATCAAAGCAAAGTAAAGAATGGAACCATAGCTATTGATTCTAATAATATTTACAAAACTTCCCCACCAGCCAGTAGGATCGGTTGTAAAGAATCCTGTGATGACTTCAGGAAACTGTAGTAAGGAAGATGCAAAAATAACTGGAATAACACCAGCAGTATTAACTTTAAGTGGTATATGCGTAGATTGTCCGCCATACACCTTTCTTCCTTGAACTTTCTTTGCATATTGCACTGGTATTCTTCTTTCACCAAGCTGTATCAGTACAACAAACAAGACCATAAGGAAGAAAACAACGATTAACGCTATCGCCTGTAATACTTGTCTATTCTGCATCATCGTAATGATGGATTCTATACCACTAGGTAATCTTGATATGATATTAACAAAAATAATTAATGAAATACCATTACCAATACCATTTTCTGTGATTTGTTCTCCAATCCACATAAGAAATGCTGTACCTGCTGTCATGGCAATAACTGCTATAATAACAGAAATTGTATTATAGTCATAGAATAGACCGCTTCGTCCTAATGATAAGGAGAAAGCTAATGACTGAAGTAATGCAAATACAACCGTTCCATAACGTGTGATTTTTGCAATTTTCTTACGTCCCTCTTGACCTTCTTTTTGCATTTCCTCAAGCTTGGGAATAGCAATCGTAAGAAGATTCATGATAATGGATGACGTAATGTAAGGACTAATACCTAATGCAAACAGGGTCATGTTCTTAAATGCGCCTCCTGAGAAAGCGTCAAATAAACTGATAAGACCACTATCACTTTGTTCTATAAAATCTCTAATAATATCTGGATTAACACCTGGTACAGTAATGTGTGCGCCAATCCTTATAACCAATAGCATTAAGATGGTATATACTAATTTTTTTCTTAAGTCTGGTACTTTAAATGCATTGCGAAGTGTTCTAAACACTTAAATCACCTCTGCTTTCCCGCCTGCAGCTTCTATCTTTTCTACGGCGGATTTACTGAAAGCATTTACCTTTACTGTTAGATTTTTAGTGATTGTCCCATGCCCCAAAATTTTAACCCCATCCTTAGGATTTTTTACAATACCCGCCTCAATTAAAGTTTCTACTGTTATTGTAGAACCTGCATCGAATTTTTCTAATTTATCGATGTTTATGCCAATAATTTCCTTGGAGTTTCTATTTGTAAAGCCTCTTTTAGGAATTCTTCTGTATAATGGCATTTGTCCGCCTTCAAAGCCAACTCTTACGCCACCACCTGAACGGGATTTCTGTCCATCTTGACCTCTTCCGGCTGTTTTACCATTACCAGAACCATTGCCTCTACCTTTTCTAAACTTATTATGCTTTGAACCCTCTGCTGGTCTTAGATCTGTTAAATTCATGATTCCACCTCCTTCAAAGTCTATCACAATTAAACTTCTTCAACTTTTACTAAGTGACTCACTTGATTAACCATGCCTCTAATTGCAGGATTATTCAACTGTTCTACGGTTTTATTCAATTTAGTTAGCCCTAGTGCCGCAACCGTTTTTCTATGCTTTGGCTTAGCACCTATGGTTGACTTAACTAATGTAATTTTTATTTTATCCGCCATCGTCTTCCCCTCCTTATCCTAGCAGCTCTTCAACAGATATGCCTCTAAGCTTAGCTACGTCTTCTGGAGTTTTTAGTTCTTTAAGACCTTGTACAGTCGCAGTTACCAAGTTGTTTTTGTTATTAGACCCTAATGATTTTGTTCTTATGTTTTTAATTCCTGCAAGCTCAAGAACGGCACGTGCAGGTCCACCCGCGATAACTCCAGTACCTTCTGGTGCTCTTTTTAATAAAATCTTAGCACTACCAAACTTGCCAATATAATCATGAGGAATACTGCCATTATCATCTATTGGTACTTTAATTAATCGTTTTTTTGCATCCTGAATACCTTTACGAATTGCTTCTGGTATTTCAGTTGCTTTTCCAAGTCCCGCTCCAACGTGTCCATTTTCATCACCAACAACAACTAAAGCAGCAAAGCGAAAATTACGCCCACCTTTTACAACTTTGGTTACACGTCTGATAGATACAACTTTTTCTTTCATATCCAGGACACTGGCATCTATTAAATCACGTTTCATTTTTTAACCTCCTTACTTAAAATTTTAAGCCCGCTTCTCTTGCAGCATCAGCTAGCGCTTTAATTTTTCCATGGTAGATAAATCCACCTCTATCAAATACAACGGTTTGAATTCCTTTTTCAACAGCTTTTTTACCTATAGATGTTCCAACTAATACTGCAGCATCTACTGTATTCGTTTTTTCTGTCTCTTCCTTAATCGCTTTGTCTACTGTTGACGCTGAAGCGAGTGTATGACCTTTGAGATCATCTATGATTTGAGCATATATATGATTGTTACTTCTGAATACAGCCAAACGTGGTCTTTCAGAAGTACCACTAAATTTATTTCGCATTCTTTTGTGCTTTTTTGTTCGCACCTTTAGTCTTGATTTTTTGGTAATCATATAGATTTCACCTCTCTTTTGCTTACTATAAAAATCCCACATCAATTCTCATATTAATACTAAGAAGACATAAAAAAAGGTTAAGCAATACTTATATTCATTTTAATTGTTTACAGACAAGTTGTAAATCCCAAATTTAAAGTTTACATATCTTGTGCAATAATTGAACATAAATTAATATCAATGTATTATTTACCTGTCTTTCCTTCTTTACGTCTAATGAACTCATCTTCGTATTTAATTCCTTTACCTTTATATGGCTCAGGGGGTCTCTTAAATCTTATTTCTGCTGCAAACTGACCAACTTTTTCTTTGTTGATTCCTTTAACGATAATCACATTAGTTCCTTCTACAACAGTTTCTATACCTTCAGGATCCTGCATTTCAACTGGATGTGAGTATCCAAGAGATAAAACTAACGTTTTGCCTTTCTTTTGCGCTCTATATCCTACGCCATTAATTTGCAGCTTCTTTTCGTAGCCTTTAGTAACGCCTTCAACCATATTAAAAATAAGTGTTCTTGTTAAACCATGTAAAGATTTCATTTTCTTTAAATCACTTGGTCTACTAACAACCACTTGATTATCTTCAACTTTAACATCCATTTCTTTAGGTAACGTACGTGCTAAAGTTCCTTTTGGTCCTTTTACAGTTAACTCATTATCATTTAATAGCTTTATTTCAACACCTGTTGGTATTGCTACAGGCAATTTACCAATTCTTGACATGCTTGCACCTCCTTGTTCTGTTCAGATTTCTTACCAGATAAAAGCAATAACCTCGCCACCAACACTATTTTTTCTTGCTTCTTTATCTGTGATAACGCCTTTACTAGTTGAAATAATGGCTGTACCAAGTCCACCTAGTACCTTTGGTAGCTCGTCTTTACCAGCGTAAACTCTTAGTCCTGGTTTAGAAATCTTTTTAATGCCTGTGATGACTTTCTCATTTTTATCTCTACCATATTTCATTTCTAAACGAATATTTTTCATTATTCCATCTTCAATGACTTTGTACCCTTTGATATAGCCTTCTTTAACTAATATATCAGTGATAGCTACTTTCATTTTAGAAGCTGGAACATCTACAAAATCATGTTTTGCAGTATTTGCATTTCTAATTCTTGTCAGCATATCTGCAATTGGATCACTCATTGTCATAATATAGCCTCCTTCCTAATTTACCTATTACCAACTTGCTTTTTTGACGCCAGGTATTTGACCTTTATATGCTAATTCACGGAAACAGATTCTACAAATTCCGAATTTTCTCAAGTAACCGTGTGGTCTTCCACAAATTCTACAACGATTATAAGCTCTTGTTGAATACTTTGGTGCACGTTGCTGCTTTACCTTCATTGATTGTTTTGCCATTCAGTTAATCCCTCCTTATTGTTTTTTGAAAGGCATCCCAAATAATTTTAATAGTTCACGTGCTTCTTCATCTGTTTGGGCGGTTGTAACCATAATTACATCCATACCTCTTACTTTATCAATTTTATCGTATTCTATTTCAGGAAATATTAATTGCTCTTTGATACCTAATGCATAATTTCCTCTTCCATCGAAAGCATCTGGATTAACACCTCTAAAGTCTCTAACTCGTGGTAATGCTAAGTTAATCAAACGATCGATAAAATCGTACATTCTTCGACCTCTTAAGGTTACTTTACATCCAATAGGCATGCCTTCTCTAACCTTAAATGCCGCTACTGATTTTTTCGCTTTAATAACCACTGGTTTTTGACCGGATATAATGGTTAAATCCTTTACAGCAGCATCTAAAACCTTAGGGTTATCCTTTGCTTCTCCAACACCCATATTGATAATTATCTTTTCAAACTTGGGCACTGCTAGTTTATTTTTATAGTTGAATTTTTTTGTCATTGCATCTACAATTTCGCTGTTATATGTTTCTATCAGTCTACTCACACATGGACCTCCTTCCTAAGATTAATCAATAACTTCTCCAGTCGATTTAGCAACACGGTAACGTACTTTTTTGGTACGTCCATCTTTTTCTTCTTCTTCAACCTTCATGCCTAATCGAGTTGGTTGCCCTTTATGGATATACATAACATTTGAGGCATGTATAGGCGCCTCTTGATGCACAATTCCACCTTGCTGATTACTAGCACTTGGCTTAGCATGCTTAGTTATCATATTGACACCTTCAATAAGCACACGGTCGTTCTTTCTGTCAACAGAAATAATTTTACCTTCTTTGCCTTTATCTTTACCAGCGATAACCTTAACTTTATCACCTGTTTTTAATCTCAACTTTGACATCTATCACACCTCCTTATAGTACTTCTGGAGCTAAAGATAATATTTTCATATATTTCTTTTCTCGTAGTTCCCTAGCAACAGGACCAAAAATACGTGTCCCTCTAGGTGTTTTATCTTCTTTTATAATAACAGCTGCATTTTCATCAAATTTAATATATGAACCGTCTTTACGACGAGCACCTTTTTTAGTCCTTACAACAACAGCTCTAACTACTTCACCTTTTTTTACAACGCCGCCTGGTGTTGCACTTTTAACAGTAGCTACGATGACATCGCCAATATTGGCATATCTTCTCATAGAACCGCCTAGTACTCTTATGCAAAGCAATTCTTTAGCACCTGTATTGTCTGCCACTCTTAATCTTGATTCTTGTTGAATCATAAAAGTACCTCCTTCCAGAAATTACTTAGCTTTCTCAATGACTTCAACGAGTCTCCATCTTTTTTGCTTTGATAAAGGTCTTGTTTCCATCACTTTAACTCTATCTCCAATACCACAGGTATTATTTTCATCATGGGCTTTTAATTTATATGTTCTTTTCATAACTTTACCATACAATGGATGTTTAACATTATTTTCAACTGCTACAACAATCGTCTTATCCATCTTATCGCTAACAACTCTTCCAGTACGGGTTTTTCTTAAATTTCTTTCTACCATATTTTTTCCTCCTTTCTGGAACTTAGTTTGCAGCTTTTGTATTCTGAG
>JANQFZ010000070.1 GCA_028277605.1 Vallitaleaceae bacterium
TTTTACTGTCATCTTATTATCTATCCATAGCTTTTTACATTAGTAAATTAATTGCGCACATTTTGTAAAGCCCCTTTAGAATGATTCTATCAAATTTTAAAAAATACTCTTTTTCAAGAACAATTCTTTGTTCTACATTTAAATACAGTTTTATCGAAGTACAAATAGATAGCACAAAACTATCTGAATTTAAGTGTCATTAACTCCGTCCCCTGTCTCCTCAATATTAATCATATTTTAAGTCAAACGAAACGTCCCTATTCCACATTCTAATCTATTCTTTAGAATCCCAAGCCTGTGATAATGTCCTTCTAAAGAGATGATCTAATGTATCAATGTCATCGTTTCCTTGCACATTCAACGCCTTAACATATTGATTATAGTAATCTATTTTTTCTTCTAAAAAATGATTAATAACATTTACTCTCTTTTGCCTATCCATTTCCTTACCACTACGTTTTATCACCAGTAGTCTTTCTATTACATTGACTAGTTTTTCATCTAAGTCCAGATTATTCATAAGCTCTTCAAAGAGCATCGGCGGTTGAGTTCCATATTTTTCTGTCCACATGCATGCCATAATAGGTCTAAGCACATAGAAGTATTTTTTAATTCTTACTTCTTCACTCTTGATATATTCCCTATAGTTTCCTTCCGCCATATGTAGATAGTGGTAGATACATGATTTTGAAGAGAAATAATCTATAAGTAAATTCTTTAGTTCACTTACAAGGTTTGTACTCTTCCCATAAATAATGGGTGAGTTTAGCCATTCAAGTAATGTGGGATTCGATTTTCTGAATAGTACTAATGTTTTTCTTAAATCCCATCCGTTAATATCAAGCAAATTATTGATTGGTAATTCAATGACGTCTCTTTTTTCCTTAATAGATAAATACCACTCAGGTTGATGGATGTATATAAATCTCACATCATAGTCACTATCTTTTGACTCAAAACCCCATCCCCTGCTTCCTGATTCAACAGCGTATAGTATTTTTACTTTATGTTCTTTCTCTATTTCTTTTAACTTCTGTAGTATGGTCTCTCTCATAATCCTCTTCCCCCTTTTTTATTAGTCATGTTTCTTATGTAGTTTTTTATAATCTAGTCTATTTTCATTCTCACATATCTTCATAAGTTCATCCCTTACTTCCATTAAAGCAAAACCTAAAAAATTCTGTCCTTTCCACAAGAGCGGATTTTTTACATTGTCATGATCGGCAGATAAACCTATTCCCCATATCTTATCATATGGACTTGCTTCTACAAGAATCTTATCCTTTGTTTCCATCAAGAATTGTTTTAAATTTTTATCTTGTAGAAACTTTGCAAGGTTACCATTTAATATAATACTTGGACTGTATTTTTTCCATTTACTATCATCAAAGCCTCTTACTTGTCTTCCAAGCTCTTTAATCTGTTTAGGACTCTTATTATTTAGTATTTTTTCCAGTGTTTCATGGTCATTAAATAATCTAGCCTTCTCAGCCATCATATATTGCTCAATACAACAATATGTATCTGTATCTATACTAAATGAAGATTTCCACCACTGACTCATGCAGCTCTTCATAATTCTTCCGTCAGTAGAAGGCTGATGTCCCCAGAAAAAGATGTATTTGAGCTTTTTACCTTTTCTGAAATCCTTCTGTGTTTGTTCAAGATTATATTTTAGTTTATAGTCCTTATTCCATAGGAGTATGTTATTATCATAAACATCTTCATTTATATCATTGTACCAACCAAGCCATCCCTTTGGTTCTGGGTACATATCTTCATACTTATTTTGTTCATCATCACTTAAGCTTGTATACCACTGACTAAAGCTATAAGAAAAATCTTCTCCATCTCCCATACGCCAGCCTATGCTGTATCTACTTATATGTGGATACATAAGCCATAGTGGTGGCATTGGATTGCTTATGTTATGCATGTCTTTCATTATCTTATCTCCTTTTGTTTTGCTTTACTTAATATATTAGTTATTGTCAGGATTATTAATACAAGATTCACAGATATGTTCCCATTCATCTAGTTCAACTCTTATAAACAGTGCTTCCTTTTTTAATACTTTATAACCAGCAGACATTACTTCATAGCAATCTACCTTATGTATTACTTTATTTACAACTTGACAGTACCAATACCCATTATATTTACTTTCATCTGTCTTATTTAATATCTGCTCAATGAGTGAAATATTGCTTTTAGACTGACAATCAATGATATCTGATATTTCCTTTTTAATATCTTTAATCATCTTACCTGCACCTCAGTTATCAATATTTTGTAATTCTATAAATAAACTATCTTTAAAAGATAATATGCCATATATAGAAATTTTAATTTATTTAGTCAATCCTATGTTTTTTCTTCATTTATCTTATTTTAACATATATCTTCATATACAAAGCTCAAATGATTATCTATGAGATTATTCTTAATTATTTATATAACAAGATACCATTGCTTACGCTAATACAATAATGGTATAATTTTCATATTATTCAATCTCGCAATATAAAATATGGAGGTAGTTATATGTGGCCATTCAAAAGAAAAAAAACGCATGATAAAAATGATGCTTATATGATAATCGAGGCTCTTTCAAATGTTGTTTCTAATGGAGAGGTTGTAGATGGAAAACTTATAATAAAGGATATAGACCTGTGGGTAAGTGTAGACAATGTAGTTGATAAGGGTCCCTTTGTACAGGCACGGATAATTATACATCATAATACCTTGGAAGAAGATATCTTTGAATATGCTACAGGTATCGGTCAATCTAAAGAAGATAAAATAAAGCAGCTTGTATCTAACTTTTCTTTTTCATCTTTATGCGTAATAACAAAGGCATTAAGAGATGAAGAAGGTAAAATGCTCGATATAACATACTACGATAGAACTAACAAATTCAAGCTATTCCAAAGCTGCTTATCTACCCAGGGTGATCAACAAGGATATGAGGTTAAAGATTATTGGGATATGATAGGTTCAGAAATATCCAAGCGAATAGGTAACGAAAAAATGTATTATATAAAAGTATACACTTCTAAAAGCCAATCTTCTATTAATTGCGAGTGTCGAATAAATGGATTTGTTAATAAAGAAATTACCTCACTATTAAATGCTAATGCAGATAAGTGGAATATAAATGATATACTGTATTCTGAAAAGCAGTGCTTTGTTTTAATTCACGACAATGCTACATATAAACCCTACAAATATTCAAATGAAGAGCTTAAAATAATAACTGAAAAAGCTATAATTGAATATGGGAAATGTGATACATATGAGAAACATAAAGCTTACAATCAAGAATTATATGAATCAACCAAGGATTTAAGTCTAGCATGTGAGCTATATCTTTTTATACCAGAAATAGTATGTGAATTTATATGCAATGATGCTACCTTTGTTGATAGCGTAATTATATTTAAGAATGATAGCCAGATTACTATGTACAAAGAACAAATTACATCATATAATACAATATTTAAATGTGTTTATGAAATGATTAATACTTCTAAACTGGATAATCAGCAGATTAAACATATTCTATTATGTAGTTCTAGCTACAAAGCTATCTATAATGCTTTACAGCAAGGTGGAAAAATGAATGATTTTAAGATGAAACCTCTAGAAATTGACGTACCTAATAAATATATGCCCATTTAAAGAGAGAATTCTTCCATAAAAACAGAGAGTACAACCTATGGTCTACTCCCTGTTTTTATGTAATGGGTAAGATTTAACTATATTCATTATCTTCAAAGATATTGTCCTTTAAATCCTAATCCCTTATTAATATCCTTCTTTTATCAGCTTATCACTACTATAATCCTTTGTTCTATTATTTAAATCCATAAATTCTTTTATAATAAGAAAGATGCTTAGCAGGACAGTAAGTAAATCTCCTAGGGGCATAGCAAGCCAGGCTCCCGTCTCTCCCATAATCCTTGGTAAAAATAGTACAATCGGAATAAAAAATAATATTTGTCTTGCCGTAACCAACAGAGCAGCTCTACTACCTTTACCTATAGCTTGGAAAAATACAATAGTCATTGACATAAAGCTGGATAGTATAAATACTCCAAGAAAGATCCTGAATTGACCTGTACCTGATTGAACTAAGGCTTGTTCTGTTATAAACCAGCCCAATATAAATTTAGGAAATAGCATGAAACAAAGCCATAATACTCCAGCAATACCTGTGGCTATTTTGATAAATGATAAGTAGGTTTTCTTTACACGTTCATATTGATTAGCTCCATAGCTTGCACCAATAACTGGTTGTACTCCTTGGGCTATTCCCCACAAAGCTATAAATGAACATGTCATCACTCTATAGGAAGCTCCCATAACAATAACACTATCTCTTCCACCGTAGGAGGACAACACCTTAAACATTAGAGCCATTTGTATGGCAGGCATTATCTGCATTACCATTCCTGAAAATCCAACATTTAATATCTTAGGCATAATATCAAACGCCACTTTAAAGCTGCTTTTTGATATTTTAATGATGCTTTTCCCCGATTGAAAAAAGACAATATTTCCTATTACAACAAAAATTTGTGAAACTACTGTAGCTAGAGCAGCTCCTTCTATTCCCATCTTAAATACCTTTATAAGAATCGGATCTAAAATAATATTGAGAAGCATACCAGAAATAATAATCTTCATAGCTGACTTCATTTGACCTTCGCCACGAATCAGAAAATTTAATGCAGGACCTAAGCTTGAAAAAATAAAGCCTAAGGATATTACTTTTAAATATTTTATACCTAGCTCCAGTATTTCCCCCTCTGCACCAATAAACTCAAGCATCTGACCTGCAAAATTGTAAACTATCATGGTCAATAGGAATGACAATATAGACACACTTATTAATACATTTCCAAATAACTTATTTATAGTTTTTTGATCTTTTTCACCTATAGCCCTTGATAAAACGGACATCGATCCCGATGCAAATAACATTGAAATTGCTATATTTAAGAGTACGATATTATACGCAACAACTATAGCCCCTACGCCTTCCGCCGACACAAGCTGTCCGACAAATATAGCATCCACCATATTATATAAACCCACCGCTAGCATGCCTAGCATGGCAGGAACAGCTAATTTCATGAAAATCTTGCCCATACTCATTTCCAATAATTCTTTTCTACCACTATCCTTCATAAATTCACCCCCATAGAGTCTACTTTCTAATTATATAGCTTTAGAAATTTATCATCTATACATCTAGTTAGATTATCTCAAAATTACTATTTTTTTGCAATCCTTAATCTTGAAGTTTTATAATATATTTGGATTATTATACTTAAATACAGCTTTAACGGATTGCCACTAAATTGTATCATTGTGTAATCTATGCTATAATGACAATACTGTATAAGGAAAGGAAGTTTTTTTTATGAATAAAAAGAGCATTGTATCAAGGGTGATATTTGAATAGCACGCCTTAGATACTATTTGAAAATGTATTATCGCTTTGCGTGTTATTCTTTTATCACCATAAATCTGGCTGAATAAAAAAATAACATACCAAAGGAGTGTATTAAAAATGAATATATCAATTAGATTAGAAACTGAAAATGATTTTAGATATGTAGAAAACATGACAAGAGAAGTATTTTGGGATTTATATAAGCCTGGTTGCGACGAGCATCTAGTAGTTCATAAAATTAGAAAGACAAATGCATTCATCAAAGAGTTAGATTTTGTCGCATGTGATGAAGATAAAGTTGTTGGTAATATAATTTATTCAAAGGCAAAGGTAATTAATGAAGATAATGATGAATTTGACGTACTTTGCATGGGACCCCTTGGTGTATTACCTTCTTATCAAGGTAAAGGAGTCGGAAGTATTCTTATGAAGCATTCTATCTCAGCTGCCAGAACATTAGGTTATAATGCAATCGTAATTTTTGGTGATCCAAACTACTATCATCGCTTTGGTTTTGAGAATGCTGAAAAGTACAATATTCAAACATCACAGGGAGATAATTTTGACGCTTTCATGGCTTTGGAATTATATGAAGGTTCCCTTGAAGAAATTTCTGGCAAGTTTTACGCAGACCCTGTTTTTGAAGTAGATAAGGACGAATTGAATATTTTCGAAAAGCAATTCCCACACAAGAAAAAACATTTTTCCGGCAAACCTTTAAAACAGGTGTAACAGCTATTAAATAGTTAATTTTTAAAAACAAAAAGTGTCAGGCCAGAACAAGTAATTTTACGTGTTTAGCCTGCCACTTTCTTTACTCCAGAACTTAGCAATTCTATTAAATAATCTATATTTATTTTCTTTCTAATTACATACTTATTCTCATTTATATTTCCATCATATGTTGTTATAAGTACATAATTTTCACCAATAATATATATATCCATATATTTCTTAGACTTATTATCACGAAAAGACAAATATACTTGTCTTCCAGGGTCAACATTAAAGGTCTTTTTTATGGTTGCCGTTCCTTCATGCTTAAGAATAAATTCCAATATATTTCCTATTACCTCTTGGTTATTTATTGGTTCTAAATCCTCTGAACTTAAATCATCTTTATTCCATCTCTTAATTGTCGCTTCTAAACTATAGCTATCGCTTAAATAGTCTTCACTAATTGTACTTCTTAATTCAACAGGAATTTGATTAATATAAAGTATCACACATACAGCAATTACAACCATAATCAATATCGCTTTTTTTATATTCATCCCATCCTCCAAAGGCCTTTTTTATATTATTCTACTGAATACATTATTTCCCTTCATTTTAATAGGAATGATCGACGCAGACGCAGGAATAAACTCCAATATATTTATATTTGGTGGCTGAAAAAGTATAGCCCTCAGAATTAGGATGCTAGCCATAATTCTACTAATAATTTAAAAAGCATCTTATGTAGGTCAACATAGTAAGATGCTTTCTTAAAGTTAGTGCTTTTGACTAGATATAATATCATTTCTACACAGTTTTAAGATTCTAAGTCATATGCTAT
>JANQFZ010000027.1 GCA_028277605.1 Vallitaleaceae bacterium
CAAGCAGCCTACTGTCATATGCCTTTTCGTCGTTTTGTTTCCTGTCTGACGTCAATGAAATACTCTGCACTTTCTCATTGCCTTTGGGTTCCACCCTATTTTCCTGAGAATAGCCTTCTTTATGAAGTTGTCTGCTTTCTACATATCTCTTTGTGTCCTTCAATTTAACAAAACCTCCTATTGTTCAGTCCTTCCCACGCTAACGCGTTTTACGTGGTACTATGACCTCTGCTGACTTCTGATGGTTCAGCTATACATCACTGCATAGGTTGTTATTTCAAATTTCATTTCCACAACTTATCCATCAGACCTCCCCAGGTAAGAACGTAATCTTTCATCCCATATATCTGCCACATTTACTGCAATAACTTTCGGGTGATACGGACTTTGTTTTGTTATGCAAACTCATCCAACTATTACAGCCTTATATGTGATTCGTGTTCCTCAGACCGGAATTTTGCCTCCAGCTTCCTTCAGATTCCACCTCACGATGGACACCCTTGCTCTTGGCTAACACCTATATCACCTTCGGTGTTCGGGACTTTCACCCTATAGATTACGCCCATGCTGGGCGCACATAAAAGAAGTACAGTCATGCAATTCAACTGTACTTCTTAATATATCCATTCTATCTTGTGATATTAGCCTTTAACCGCTCCTGATACACCTTCTACATAATATCTCTGTGTAAATAAAAATACAATAGCAATAGGAATGGAAATAATCACACATCCCGCATAAAACTGAGTATAATGATATTCAATAAATTCTGGTTCTAACATACTCCACAACCCTATAGCAACGGTATAGTACGCCCTATCTTGCCCTAAAATAACTTTTGCAAAAATATAATCAACCCAAGGTCCCATAAATGATGTTAAAAGGGTTAGAACAATAATAGGCTTAGATAAAGGAATACTAATTTTGGTGAAAACATCCCATTTGGTTGCTCCATCAATATAAGCAGCTTCATCAACCGACTTTGGTATAGTATCAAAGAAGCCTTTTGCAATATAAAATAGCAGTGCTGATCCCGCCGAATAAACCATCACCAGGGCTACCAATTTCAGTGTTCCCACTTCTAATAATCCAAAACCCTTTAATATATAATAAACAGCAATCATTGCCATGAATCCAGGAAACATTCCTAGTATCATTGCGATATTCAAAAGCTTTTTACGCATCTTAAACCTAAGTCTAGACATAACATAGGCAACACATAATACAAAAAATGCTGATAATAAGCAAGTGCAAATAGCTACTGCTAATGTATTTTGAAACCATTTTGTAAAAATCAAACTACCTGTTTGCGAAAATAATTCTTTATAATTATTTAGTGTATACCCTTTTGGAAAGATATAGCTTTTATAGGTACCACCTTCTTCACGAAAAGAAGTCAATAAAACAAAGAAAATTGGTAAAATCCATATAAATCCAAGAATAGATAAAGATATATGGGATAGAGAATTTGTAATAAATTGTCTTGTCTTAAAAACTTTAGCTGTTTTCTTCTTCATTTTTACTGCAATGCCTCCTCGTCTTTATAAGATCCTGTATGGCGATAGGTTAATAAAGATAAAGTAGCAAGAATGATGAATACAATAATTCCTATAACCGCACCACTATTATAATCTTTGTTGGTAATCGTCAGCTTATAGAGCCAGGTTACTAACAAATCGGTCTTACCTGCATAATAGTAATCTATAGCCTCAGGTCCTCCTGCTGTTAACAAGAAAATCACATTGAAATTATTAATGTTACCAACAAACGTTGTGATAAGTGTTGGTGTTGTTACAAATAACATATAGGGTAAAGTGATTTTAAAAAATGTAACAAAAGCATTTGCTCCATCTACCTTAGCAGCTTCATACAACTCTTTAGGAATATTCTGAAGTATCCCTGTCGTTGTAAGCATTGTAAAAGGCACGCCGATCCATAGATTGATGAAAATAATGGTTATCTTCGCAAATGTAGCATCAGTCAAAAATGGAATGGATTCCGTTATACCAATTAAGCCTATTGTTCTTAACAAAGCGTTAACAGGACCATTGGTATTAAAGATAGCTCTCATTGTAAGCAGAGATACAAATTGAGGCATTGCAATAGATAATACAAATAAGAATCTCCAAAAGCCTTTAAATCGTGTTCCTTTACGATTGATAAGAATCGCTAGAAGCATACCTAGAATATAGCAGGTAATTGTTGCTACAACCGCCCATAAAAGCGTCCATCTAAGTATGGGCCAAAAAGTATTGGCTAAGGCACTCCCTCTTGAAAACATGTTAACAAAGTTATCCACCCCTACCCACTCAAATAAATTTCCAGGAGGCTGATGATCTTTATCAAAGCTGGTAAAGGCAATTAGAATCATAAAAACCAGTGGAATAACTGTAAAACATAAAACACCCATTATAGGTAAAAACAATAAGGATTTGTGAAGATTATCATGTTTCAAAGAGCGTAAGTAATCAATAAATTTTAGAATAGGTTTGCCAAGTTCTTTTCTTCTTTGTGTATTGTAGGCACTTTTTACAGATGTTACTAGAAATAGTATAAAACCAAATGTTATAAAAAGCGTAATCACGCCATAAAGCAAACAAAGCATGGAATTATCTCCCGGGATATATTCATATATCTGCTTTGCTTCATTAAAGACTTCCTCTTGAACTCTGGTTCCTAGAGTCGTAAAGTCTATTATGGATTGTATTCCAAAAGTTATCATATAATAGATGTATGCTATTTCCACTGATAAAAATATTAGTCCTACAACCATCTGCTTATGTACTAGATTACCTAAACCAAAAATTATCCCAGATAATTTGGTGGTTGTATTTCCTAATCTAAAGGCAGTTCCAAATCCATCTTTAATAGAAACGGAGCTCTTGGTTACTTTCCGCTTTTTGCCTGCCATATTTCCACTCCTTCTTTAATTGATATCAGAAACAGAATGTCCTAATTTAGGACATTCTGTAATTATAGTTTTGTTTTATAATCTTACTCTTCAACTTTTAATGTTGCAACAAATGTATCCATCTTTTCTTGGACATTATCTTTAGTTAAATCTCCAGTTCTTATCTCAGTTGCAACACCAGCGACATTAGCCCAATATCTTGAATTAAACTCTACAGATGTAGGCTGCATGACTGAAGCTGTATTAGCTTCTTCTACTATAACAGAAGCTAATGCATTACTCTGAACAACTTCTGATTCTCCTGCTTTTTTATTAGTAGGAACTTGTGCTGTATCTATGAAACGCTGACGCTGCATTTCTTCTCCACCAATATAAGCTGCAAAAGCAACTGCTACAGCAGGATAAGTAGCCTGTGAGTTAACCCCGATAGCTTTAGAGCCATAGAACCCTTTTAGCTGATAATCATTTCCGTCAGGGTTAAAAGTAGGAATTATAGCCATCCCTAAGTTGTCCCCTAATTCTTTCTTATATAGTTCGTAATTCCAAGAACCATCAAACCAAGCACCAATCCTATGTTCACCAGCTAATTCAGATATAGATACATCGTCTTTGTAAGCACATTTAGGATTATTAATTAAATCGATTAGATAATTAGTTACAGCTATCCCTTTTTCACTATTCCAATTGCAGCCAGCCGCAAAATCTGTTTGACTTTCTCCATAAATCGTTAACCCTGCACCATAATACCAAGAACCTAGCATCCATCCACCAGCTGAATCAAAACAGTAATTGTAGACATTATCCGCTGTTTCTTTTGCCATGATACTCTCTATAGATTTAACATCATCTTCTGTTAAAAGCGTCTTATCATAGTACATAAAGAATGTATTATGAGTAAATGGTATAGCATAAATTGCATCATCAACCGTTACTGTTTTAACTACCGCATCTGCCATAGTAGTTTTAACCATTTCAGCTGTTGAGCCACCTAATTTAGCAATAGATCCAGCTTTAACAAGCTCTGATAATTGGTCATTAGCAAAGAAAAAAACATCTCCTGCCGCTGTAATATCCTTAAGAATTTCATCCTTTGCTTTATCTTCACCTTGTGCTTCCACAGTAAAGTCTATATCCCATTCAGGATGTAATGCTTGGAAAGATTGAATCATAGAATCTATTGAACCTGTTTGTATAGCACGCTCTGGTGCCCAGATTTTTAGTGTAACTGCTTCTGGTTGATTATTGTCAGTCTCTGAATTATTATCAACTGTATTTTCTCCTCCACTGGTGTTTTGTGTGTTGTCAGAGTTTCCACATCCAATAATTGAGAACATTAATGTAGCAACCATAAGTAATGATAACAATTTCTTTTTCATTTATTCTTTCTCCTTTTCTATGTAACCTTATTATTTTATTATAAAATGTGTATCCACATCTTACTAACTGTTCAAAAATACTTTTCACATTTATCTGTTAATAATATCAAAATAATTGATTGTACACACATCATAGGGTATCTCAACATACCGCCCTTTATCTCCATCCAAAAGCCTTTTTAATTCATCAAAAGCTATCATAGATTTCTTTTTAAAATTTTGCTTGACTGTATTCATTGTACTACTTACATACCCGACTAATGTTATTCCATCAAAACCGCATACTGGTTTGGTTATACCATTTTCAATTAATACAAATTGTGCTCCTATAGCCATCAAATCAGATGCACATATAATTATATCCACATCATTTATATACTCTAGGGTAATTGCTCTCGCTTTGCTTTCATTAAAATCTCCATATCTAATAGTAAGTTCAAATTCAAGCTCCTGCTTAAGCCTCTTTATAGCATTTAATCTCTGAGTGGTAATATACCCACCCTGACCTCCTGCTATATATAATACCTTATCAGCCTTGTGGGTTTGTTCTATAGTCTTCTTAGCAACCTCATATTGAGCCATATAGTGATTAATAGATACTGAAGAAGTCTTAGGATTTACATAGTTGGAGTCTACTAAGACACAATTGAAATCTTGTTTTTCAATGATGTCTATAATATTTTTATTTTCCGTAGACAAATTATAGATGATTAAGCAATTAATACTATGAGACTTTAAAGTAGCACTAACTTGTTTAGATGTCATATCATCAAATTGTGAACTAAAAAAGGTAATAACGTCGATACGATAGTCTTTTGCTTTTTCAAATGCCCCAATAAAGTAATGCATATCAATTTCATCAAGAAATTGACTGTTATGACGTATATCCATA
The DNA here is from genome assembly GCA_028277605.1 of Vallitaleaceae bacterium. Taxonomy (GTDB): domain Bacteria; phylum Bacillota; class Clostridia; order Lachnospirales; family Vallitaleaceae; genus JANQFZ01. The sequence continues at coordinate 5,180 of JANQFZ010000027.1, forward strand.
ATAAGTCCAACTCTATTAAACTCCTTTTTTGAAAGTGAAACAGCAACGGAGTTTGGAACATAATTGAGTTCTTTTACAGCTTTTTCTACCTTTAATCGTGTTTCTTCACTAACCAGCTGATAATGATTCAATACTTTTGATACTGTTGATTTTGCTACACCAGCTTTCTTAGCCACATCATTGATAGACGTCATAATTAATCTCCTTAGGAAAACGGTTTCTTTATTGATATTATACAACTACAGTTTTTACTTGTCAATTATTTTTTGACATTTTTTATGCTAATTCTCTATAGACTCATGTTTTTTGACAAATTTATGAAATTAATTATGTGAAATTATTCCAGTTTAACACCAGGATATTCAAGTATTATAATCCCTTTGATAGAATGCCTTCATTAAATGATTCACACGTAATCTACTATTATTTAATAAGATTTTACTATAAGTATGAGTGGATAGAAAATAACACCTCCTAATAACAGGAGGTGTTTACAGACTATTTTCCTTGTAATTCTACTTCATAATCATTTAACTCACTATCTGAACCGTATATCCAATGTCCTTTTCGTATTTCTAACCACTTAGGCTTTTCTTGGCTATAATTATGAATCGATGGATCATATCCTATACGCTTACGTCTTCTTTCCGTTCTTGGATCTGGAAGAGGAATAGCGGAAAGTAAAGATTTAGTATACGGATGTAGAGGTGCATGATAAAGCTCATCACTCGGTGCAATCTCTACAATCTTACCCTTGTTCATAACCGCAACACGGTCACTGATATATTTGACCATAGATAAGTCATGAGCAATAAATAAATAGGTCAATCCTCTTTCTTTTTTTAGTTGATTCATTAGATTAACAACCTGCGCTTGTATAGATACGTCAAGGGCTGATATTGGCTCATCAGCTATAATAAAGCTTGGTTCAATGGCCAGTGCTCTTGCAATACCAATTCTCTGTCTCTGACCACCTGAGAATTCATGAGGATATCTATTAGCATGCTCTCTGTTTAGCCCTACCGTTTCAAGCAGTTCAAAAACTTTATTAAGTCTATCCTTTTTTGAAGTTGCTAAATTATGAACATCTATACCCTCTGCTATAATATCTTCAACTTTCATTCTTCCGTTTAAGGACGCTTGAGGATCTTGAAATATCATTTGCATTTTTTTATTAAAAGCTTTCTTTTTAGAATGTGACAATTTCGTGTCTACTCTCTGACCCTCAAACCAAACCTCACCACTTGTCGGCTGATACAGCTTTATAATCGCTCTACCTGTAGTAGATTTACCAGAACCAGATTCCCCTACTAATCCGAAAGTTTCCCCTTTATATATTTCGAAGGATATATCATCTACAGCTTTTACGACAGAACGCTTATCTAATCTAAAGTATTGTTTTAAATGCTTAACCTCTAGTATAACTTCTCTTTCTTCTACGCTCATTATTTCCCTCCTTCTGCCCATAGCTTCTGAATAACAGATGGCGGTGTTACTTTGGGCGCATTTTCATGTAATAACCACGTCGCCGCATAATGTGTGTCTGTTATTTTAAAGAACGGCGGCTCTTGCTCATGATCAATCTTCAATGCATATTGACTTCTAAGTGCAAACGCATCTCCGACAGGAGGGTTTAGTAAGTCTGGTGGTGAACCTGGAATAGAATACAACGCTTCATCATCTGTATCTAAACTAGGCATAGATGCTAATAGTCCCCATGTATAAGGATGCTGCGGCTGGTAAAAGACTTCATCGGATGTACCGATTTCAACAATCTTACCTGCATACATAACAGCAACTCGGTCTGCAACATTAGCAACAACACCTAAATCATGTGTAATAAATATAACTGCTACACCCGTCTTTGCCTGTAAATCTTTAATTAACTCAAGTATTTGAGCTTGAATGGTAACATCTAAAGCAGTGGTAGGTTCATCTGCAATAAGTATTTTCGGGTTACAAGACAAAGCTATAGCAATAACAATCCTCTGTCTCATACCACCTGAAAATTGGTGTGGATATTGCTTAAATCTCTTGTCTGGCTGGTCAATACCAACCAATTCAATAAGCTCTATTGCTTTCTGTCGAGCTTCACTTCTATTTAATCCCTGATGCTTAATGATACCTTCCATAATTTGCTTGCCTATAGTCATAACAGGGTTAAGTGACGTCATAGGATCTTGAAAAATCATAGCGATATCTTTTCCACGCACTTTTTGAAGCTCATCTTCATTTAATTGTGTTATCTCTTTCTCTTCAAATAAGATTGATGAATCTTTTTTTATTTGACCATTAGAAGCAATAATACCCATTAAGGCTTTTGTTGCTACTGATTTACCAGAACCTGATTCTCCAACAATAGCTAAAGTCTCACCTTCATGCAAGTCAAAAGTAATCCCTCTAACTGCCTGCACTTCTCCTCCATGCGTTTCAAAGGAGACTTGTAGATTTTTAACCTGTAATATTTTCTTTGCCATGAACAATTCTCCTTTCTATTTATTACGCAACTTAGGATCTAGTGCATCTCTTAATCCATTAGCAAATAAGTTTAAAGCTAACATTAATAGACATATAACGGTTGATGGTATAATCATTAAGTATGGATAACCAGCCCTGAGTAATTGATATCCTTCATTTATAAGAACACCTAAGGATGCTTGAGGTGCTGGAAGTCCTAAACCTATGAAAGCTAAAAATGCTTCATAAAAAATAGCATTAGGAACTGAAAAAGTGGTTACAATAATAATCTGTCCCATAACATTAGGAATCAAGTGTTTCATAATAAGCCTAGATGAACTTGTTCCTAATGTTCTAGCCGCCAAAACAAATTCTTGATTCTTCAACTTAAGGATTTGTGCACGAACTATACGCGCCATACTCATCCAGCCTGTTAAACCTATTGCTAAAGCAATAGACATAAGCCCAGGTTCAAGAATTAGGATCAAAATAGTAACAATTACTAAAACAGGGATACTCCATATGACTTCTATAATTCTCATAAGTACAATATCTACTTTGCCACCAAAATAACCCGCACATGATCCATAGGTTACTCCAACCAGCAAGTCAATGACTGCTGCTAGTAATCCAATGAAGATTGATATTCTCGTTCCATACCAAACACGTGTAAATAAATCTCTTCCTAATTCATCTGTACCAAACCAAAAATATTTATCTTCAATACCTAAATCCTGATACACATTAATGCCATCTCTAACTCCATCAAAAAGACCTAGCTTTTCTAGTCCAGGAACTCTAGGCGGAATCGTGTTGCCAGGAGATCTAGGCCATTCTTTACCTGTATATTTGAAATACTCAACTAACATCTGATCCAACTCATTTTCGTCAGCTGATATTACCTTATCATGTGCATTTTCTTTAATTGCTTTCTCAACAGTTCTATCAAACTGCTTTCTTTTAGTTTCTGGATCTCTCCCCTTATCTTCCCAATACTTTTTAAATATGGTTTCTTTTTCTTCATCAGTGATTTCATCAATGATCTGAACCATAATATACTCTTTTGCTAAATCTTGTTTTTCTTCTAAAGTAAATTGCTTATCAATATAGATGGTTTCTTTGTATGTATAGGGTGATATTATAGGACCGATAATAGCAATAATTGTTAATAGAATAATTATCCAAATAGATAAAACAGCAGCTTTATTCTCTTTTAATCTAAGCCAAGCATCCTTCCAAAAACTAAGACTTGGTTTGTTTATTTTTTCCTTTAAAGTAGCGTCAACAGGAGCAAACTCAAATAGTTCTTTTGTCAGCTTTTTTTTATTAAAAGTCAATTTTTCATCCCTCCTGAAACGCGTATTCTAGGATCTATTACACCATAAATAACATCTATAATAAGTAAAATCACTATAAATAGCAAACTATAAAAAATAGCACAACCTAATATAACAAAGTGATCTCGCGTATTGATACCATCTACCATTAAATTACCTATACCTGGTATCCCAAAAATACGTTCAATAACGGTCGACCCCCCAATGAGAACAATAGTAGCAGGACCAAGGACTGTTATAACTGGTATTAACGCATTCCTTATTGCATGCTTATAGACAACTGCCCTTCGTGTTAATCCTTTCGCCCTAGCCAACAGAATATAGTCACTGTTAAAAATTTCAACAAGCTCAGTACGCATATATCGAGCAGTAGAAGCAATAATTGGATAAGCTAGTGCAACGGCAGGAAGAATAAATGACCTTGGATCACCTATTTTATAGATAATCGGAACCAAATCTAGTTTTAATCCGAAAAACAACTGTAACACTGCTCCAAATACAAAACCTGGAATGGATACTCCTAAAATAGCAACTGTAATTGTAAAATAATCCCAGAAAGAATTTCTATTTAAAGCCGCAACAGAGCCTAAAAAAAGACCAATAACAGCTCCAATAAGTAATGCTAAGCCTCCGACTTTTATTGTATGTGGTAATTTTCCATAAATTAAGTCTGCAACTGGAATATTTGTATTAATAATGGATATGCCAAAGTCACCCTGTACAATTTTACTTAAATAGCGAACATATTGCACTGGAAGAGGATCGTTAAATCCATAAGCTTCGTTTAGCATTTCAATTTGTTCAGTTGTTAGTTTTTCGCTATTAAAGGGAGAGCCTGGTAATAGTTGAAGTAAAAAGAAATTAATAGTAATAATTAAGATCATCGTAACAATACCGATCATTATACGCTCAAGTATATACTTAATCAAGATGACACCTCCAATAATTTTTTATCATTTACAAGCTTCTTACCACTAGACTTCCACTTCACGCGGAAGTTAAGTGGTAAGAAGCTGCAACACCCTTTAATTCTTTCATTAATTAAATTGTCAAAGTTACTTATAACCAATTAAAAGCATTTTGCCTTAAGGCAAAATGCTTTTTAGACTGTTATGCTATTAATTAAAAGATATTATTTCTCATAGGTGACAAACTTGAAGGTATAGTCACAGCCTATTAGGTGAAAGTTCATATTCTTAACATATGGTTGTGTTAATCTTGTTCTACCCCTTTGATAAATTGGTATAAGAGCCGCATCTTCTTCTAATAATATTCTTTCGCCTTCAAGTAATGCTTCCCATCTCTCATCTACCTTATTAGTCAACTCACCAATCATTGAATCTTCTATGATTTTATCATAGTCTGAACTTTTATAGGAACTCCTATTATGTCCAGATTCTGAGTAAAACAATTCAAGGAAAGTAGTTGGATCAAGATAATCTGGACCCCAACCAGAAAATGCAACTTCAAAATCTTTATTATCCACAAGATCTAATTTGTTTTTCCAAGGTTGTTGATTAATAATTATATCTAAGCCTTCTAAATTATCTTCCAACTGACTGGTTACATACTCAGTTAATTTCTTAGCTGTATCAGTATCAGTTGTTAGGATTTCCATTTCATAAGAATCTAATCCTAATTCTTCTTTAGCTTCAGCCCATAGTTGCTTACCTGTTTCTACGTCAAGTTCATTATAATCAAATGCATCTTCACGAAAATCAGAACCATCTATTGGACTCGTAGCTAATCCCTTGGGTACTAAATAATCTGCCGCTACTGAACCATCATTTAATACTGTATTTTCAATATAGCTTTTATCAATTACTAAAGCCATAGCTTTTCTAGCTTTTTGATTTGTTAAGATTATATTAGCTGCTTGATTTAACTCCAAATAGAACATACTTGCCTCTAAGTTTCTTGAAACATTAGGATCATCTTTATAAGTTGTTACATCTTCACCTCTTAATGCAACGCGATCAATCTCATTGTTTAAATACATATTTAATCTTGTATTGTACTCTTTAACAACTCTATACTCTACGATATCAATGTCTACATTATCTTTATCCCAATAAGTATCATTTTTAACAAATTTCCAACCATATTCCTTTTCCCAGTCCTCTAATACATATGGTCCATTATACAATGTCGTATCATGTGTAGTTCCGAAAGCTTCCCCTTGAGCCTCAACATATGTCTGGTTTAAAGGGCAAAAACTTTGAAAACACATTAAAGATATAAAATAAGGTACAGGGAATTCTAATTCAAAGACCAAAGTGTAATCATCTTCAGCTTTTACACCTAACTCTTCTGGTGATAGACTTCCATCCATAACACCTGCATAGTTCTTCAATCCAGCAAACTTGACCATTGCTTGGTATTGTGACTTAGTATTTGGGTCACCTAATCTTCTTATAGCATATACAAAATCATGAGCTGTAACTGGGTCACCATTAGTCCAGACAGAATCTTGCCTTAGATTAAATGTATAAGTTTTTCCATCTTCACTTAACTGGTAATCCGTAGCAACGCCAGGTACTGGTACGTGATTTTCATCTGTTGTATATAAGCCTTCCACAATATTACCTAGTACTAAGAAAGATACTTGATCAGTTGCAATACTAGAATTAAGTGATGGAATATCAGACTTTTCTACTAATTTCAACACCTTTTGTCCATTAGACTCTGAATCATCTGTTGTATCTTGTGAATCATCCGCATCTGTATCATCATCTGTATTATCTGTCGTTCCTTGTTGTTGATTTTCATCTGTTGATGCTGGTTTATCATCATTGCTAGAGCCACATCCAGCAAATAAACCAACTGATAGCATCGCTACCATGCATAAAGCTAAAATTTTCTTCATTACTAATAATCCTCCCTTACTTTTCTTTATATATATTTAGACAGCTATCATTATATCATTTTCTTTTGTATTTTGCAATTTCTATTTTTTTCACATTCATAATAAATAAGTTTATTTCATATAAATATACAGAAACATATTACATTATGAATAACTATTTAGTTCAGTATAAGATTATCCGCAAGTTCTTTAACGTAGGTTTCATCTTTATACATTTTTAAGATTTGTAACCCAAATTTTATTGAAACTCCTGGTCCCATACCAGTGACAACATGACCATCCTGAACAACATTTGAAACTTCTATTATTGCACCTTTCATTTTTTCCTCAAATCCTGGATAACATACTGCTCTTTTTCCTTTAAGAATACCTAACTCACCTAATACACTGGGAGCTGCACAAATAGCACCTATCAGCTTGCTCTTGTTATTAAAAGACTTCAGCAAATTACCCAATCTCTCATGATTGCCTAAATTCTGGGTGCCAGGCATACCGCCAGGTAAAATAAGACCATCCACTTCAGAATAATCTACATTATTAAAACAGGTATCTGTTGTAATCTTGATACCATGTGCCCCTTCTACTGTTGTTTGTTGAGTGATTGATACACTCTCTGCTTTAAGTCCACCTCTTCTAAGTATATCTAAAATAGATATCGCTTCAATTTCTTCAAAGCCTTCTGCTAAAAAAACACATATTTTTGCCATAGTATCATCCTTTCATTGGTTAAATATATTCTAAACTTGTTTCATCTATTCTATCATAGCAGAAGTTATGTTAAAAAAAAATATGCCAGATAAAACTAGGTTTATACAGGTTGTTTTCTATGGTATTATTTACTCGATAGCAATGAAGCTAAAATATAAATACTTTAGTAAATCTAACCATTACATTTGAAAGCAGGTATTTCTATGGAAATAGAGAGAAAATATTTAGTTTCACGATTACCAAATGATATCTATCACAATCCATCTTTGACTATTCAGCAAGGTTATATTAGTAGATCTCCTGTGATACGTATTAGAAAAAGTAATGATGATTACTTGATAACTTATAAATCATCTGGGCTAATGGTAAGAGAAGAGTTTGAGGAAAAAATTACAAGGGAACAGTTTCAGCATCTTAAACAGAAAATTGATGATCATCTGATATACAAAACCCGTTATAAGGTTCCTATTCATTCTTATACTGCTGAGGTAGATATTTTTAAATATCACTTGAAAGGCTTAATACTTGTTGAAGTAGAGTTCAAAAATGAAAAGGCAGCAAATGCTTTCATACCACCTCATTGGTTTGGGAGTGAGGTTACGTTTGACAGCCGATATCAAAACAGCTATCTATGTACATTGACTTCTATCAATCAACTATCGGATGAAGAGTGAAATGAATTAACTAGTAGGCTGCTATTATGTCTACTATAGCTTATGATTCATTAGATGTATAGTTACAACTAAATATAATAGGGATTAGCAGTCATAATGAGTTATAGGGTTTAGTTAGGGTAAGTAGTCATTGAGTTTCCTTTTTGGTTTTACGAAGGACAGTCAAAATTTTAGCTATCGGTAACGGTCAAGGGTGAATAGTATTAGCTCCATAACCCCCTAAACGTCCATGTTTAGTAGGGGTCACGCTTCACTCCTGTTTCGCTGTGGTGCTAATACTATTCACCCTTTCTGTTCGCACATCTCATGTTGCTAAAATTTTTCGTTCCAAAAGTTAACAGATATAGTTAAAAATATATCTAGTATAACTAGTATAAAAAGGATACAAGTATAAAGAAACTGGTACCTGATATAGTAGTATTAGTCAATAAGAATAGTGAAATATATTTGATTAAGTAATGGAGAATTATAACTGACAAGAAAATTGAGGAATTAAAAAACAGTATTTTATAAAAAATACTGTTTTTTGAAGTGCGGGTGAAGGGAGTCGAACCCCCACGCCAAAGGCGCTAGATCCTAAGTCTAGTGCGTCTGCCAATTCCGCCACACCCGCTTATTCAATTAGTAAGTCATTGACCTTGTTTCTTCATTATAATGTATAATTAGATTCATAGTCAATTATCAGCTTCTTATGAAGCTTATGAGCCACCCGGGACTCGAACCCGGGACACCTGGATTAAAAGTCCAGTGCTCTAGCCGACTGAGCTAGTGGCCCATGTAACTGGGTAGGTAGGATTCGAACCTACGCATGCAGGAGTCAAAGTCCTGTGCCTTACCGCTTGGCGACTACCCATTAAGGGTGGATAGTGGGATTCGAACCCACGGCCTCAAGAGCCACAATCTTGCACTCTAACCAACTGAGCTATACCCACCATAATTACTATTAGTATTAAGCGCCGCGAGTATAAATTATACATACATTAACACATATTGTCAATAGTAAAATAAGTAAAATTAAATCAAAGCGTGCCTACAGGGACTCGAACCCCGGACACGTGGCTTAGAAGGCCACTGCTCTATCCTGCTGAGCTACAGGCACATACAAAGCGGGTGATGGGAATCGAACCCACGTATCCAGCTTGGAAGGCTGGTGTTCTACCATTGAACTACACCCGCAAGTCGGGGTGACAGGATTCGAACCTGCGACTTCTTGAACCCAAATCAAGCGCTCTAGCCAAGCTGAGCCACACCCCGATTGTTTCTTTGTTGTTTTTTAGACGCAAGAAATATTATACATAGATAATGAAGTTTTGTCAATGATAAATCTACATTTTTTTTATTTTTTTCAATGTAACATGAGGTTTTCCATTTTCATCTATTTCTAAAACCGCATAGCCAGGGGCTTTCCCATCTCTTGGTAATGATATACTTCCTGGGTTTAACAGGGTTAAAGATGGATAGTGTTTGACTACCTGTCTATGTGTATGTCCAAAAAGTACAATATCCGCTTTCTTTTTTTTGCCAGCCTCCGCAATAGTATCAAACTCTGATTTAACACGATACATATGTCCATGGGTTAACCAAAGTTTACACCCATGAATGGTTATTAATTTATCTTTAGGAGTCTGAGTAAAATAATCACAATTTCCTGCCACATAATCGATGGGTATAGGTATAGTATTACCCAATTCTTCTGCATCTGAATCATGATCGCCTAAATGAATAATTCTATGTATATCATTGATTTGCTTTATAAGGGCATATACATTTGATAGTTCTCTATGTGTATCACTAATAACAAGTATTTTCATATATCCTCCTAATAGAATATCATTATTATTTCTTCATATAGCCCTTAATTTGTTGTTTCATGGCTTTAAGAGCTTGTCCTCTATGACTGATGCTATCTTTTAATTCAAAAGGCATATCTGCAGTGGTACAGCGATACTTAGGCACATAGAAAATAGGATCATAACCAAAACCATTTGAGCCCTGTTGAGCATGTCCTATGATGCCTTCAATGACACCTCTAGAGGTTAGGATATCTCCATTAGGGAATGCAACTGCAACAACACATACAAAACGTGCTGTGCGTTTTTTTTCTGGCACTCCCTTTAGTTTTTCTAGTATATGTTGATTTTTTACTTTATAGGACGTTTCTTCCCCTAAAAATCTTGCAGAATAAACTCCGGGCGCTTTATCTAAATAATCAACTTCTAATCCCGAATCATCAGATAAAGCAACCTTTCCAGAAACACGCATGACTTCTTTTGCTTTTTTTATAGCATTTTCCTCAAAGGTAACACCATCTTCAACCACATTCAGATCAATACCTGCTTCCTCCATAGAAATAAATTTATATTCCAAATGGTCTAGCATTCTATTGATTTCTTTTATCTTACCTTTATTTTTTGTTGCTAATATCATTGTGTCCATGTCTTAATCTCCTAGGATGTTTTTCTGTACTTGAAATAATGCTTTCGTTCCTATTTCTCCAAGCTCTAAAAGCTGCTCTAACTGTTTTTTTGTAAAAGGTGCTTCTTCTCCTGTTCCCTGTACTTCAATAAACTCACCTTTATCAGTCATTACTATGTTCATATCTACTGCTGCATGACTGTCTTCTTCATAGCAAAGGTCTAATAAAGGTACTTTATTAACAATACCTACGCTAACTGCAGCTACATAGCCATTAAGTGGAAATTTTTTAATGACTCCATTTTTTAATAGACTTTGGCATGCTAAAGATAAAGAAACATACGCCCCAGTAATAGCAGCCGTTCGTGTTCCTCCATCCGCTTGAATGACATCACAATCCAATGTAATGCTTCTTTCACCAAGAACCTTAAAATCTACTACAGAACGAAGTGCCCTACCAATCAGTCTTTGTATTTCAACTGAACGATTATTTTTCTTGAGCTTATTTATGTCTCTATTGCTTCTTGTTAAAGTAGCCCTAGGTAGCATTGCATATTCCGCAGTTACCCACCCTTCTCCTGAATCCTTTTTAAATAAAGGTACTCTCTCCTCTACACTAGCATTACATATTACTTTTGTATTCCCCATTTCAATTAAGACAGAGCCTTCTGGATATTGTATAAAGTCTTTAGTTATCTTAATTGGTCGTAGTTCATCTTTTTGTCTTCCGTCTATTCTTGCCATATTGTACACTTCCTTTCCTGCCACTCATCCCTAGTATACTCGTTTACAACAGCTCCTTCAACAAAAATATTATCATGACCTTGAATATATAGGGTTATTTTCTCTACCTCCTCAATACTAAAGAGCGTTGCTAAGATTTGATTTAACATTCCTGCTTCACACATGGTTCCACCATAATTTAATATTTCTTCTGAAAACTCTAACTCTAAATAACCATGCATCATAAGAATAAAAGACACCTTTACATTCTTAGGAATACAGGTTATTTTATTATTATCGTTTTCCAGCAAATGAGTCATGGTTCTGTAGATCCTATCTTCTGTTGAGCTAGAACGTATGATGATTTTTTCGTCTTTTAATTCCTCAAAACCACTATTATCTAATTCATAGTAATAGAGTGAACTCACAGTTGTCTCTAAAGGCTGAGCTGCTACAATGGATATCATAAAAAACAACGAAATCATTTTTAAGCCCATGTTATAATCTCCCTTATTTGTAAATTTATGGTAATTATATTTTACCTTTAATCTTTTCAATTGACAACCCTTTTAATTATGTTCAAACCATAAAAAGCAAACAAAAATAATTGTCTACAAGATATGGTATCTCCAATAGGATTAATATCCACATCTTGTTTCATAATTAATGCTAACACTTGTTATATTCATTCTATCTAATTGCTATGTACTAAATAATCAAGGGTGAATAGTATGTTGTTCCATACTATTCACCCTTTTTTATAGATTAATGATAGATACAATTATATTATTTTGTAAATGAACTATAGATGGACACCCCCCTATCTTCCTGTAGGGTATTGATTAAATAAATCTATGAGTGCATCATACATAGCCTTGGATGCTTTTTTATTAAAGTTTGCATCCTTCAGTTTAGCTGCATCCTGAGCATTGCTTAAAAAGGCTATTTCAAGTAAAACAGATGGCATCTTTGTATTCTTTAGTACATAGAGATCGTCCCTTTGTTTAAGCCCTCGGTCATAGGTTCCAAGACTTGCAAGTAAATACTCTTGGAATATTGAAGCCGCTTTTTTTGCTGTTAATCCTGATGGATGGGCTGGACAACTGGGATAGTAAAGTGTTTCTGTTCCTTTGGCTTTTGTTCCAAAGGAGTTATTATGAACACTTAGGAAGAGATCTGCTCCCACAGCATTTGCTAAATCAGCCCTTTCAGGTAATGTAGGATAGGTATCATCTAATCGTGTATAGTAGGTCTTTATATTAGGATTTTGATCCAAATATGCCTTTAAATAATGCACCATCTCAAGGTTTAGTTTTTTCTCGTATAGTCCATTTTTATTTGCTCCGCAATCTTTGCCTCCATGCCCTGCATCAACTACAATAATGGTTGAATATAATTCCTTTGGTTGATAAGCCATCATATATAGATAGTCATCATCCTCTGTTACCTTATACGAGTATAGATTATTCTGCTTAATCGTTAATCGTGTTATGCCTTGCTCATCATTATCAATAAGAACAGAATGTATGTTTCCATCATTGATTTTAACTTCACCGGAACCATATACGCTTGTATAGTCACCAGGTAATGTTATGATATACTCATTTTCCAAATAATTATCTTCATGTTTTATTTTGCTAAGGTCTAAAGCTATACCCTCTACTTTTTTCAGCTTAATAGCTAATCGATCCATATTATGATATTGAAAATTGTTGTAAGAGGGTTCAATAATTCTAATTAGAGTGGATGTATCACTAGCCTTAGTAATATGATAATCTGCTTGTCCATCCGTCTCGACAACGATTCTTGTTGTTGTTTCGTTAAACTGTGCCGTTCTAATTGACTTAACATACTGTCCCTGAGCATCTGCACTTTCGTATTTGAACATAGTCCTTGTATTAGGTAAATCAAACACAATTCTATGGGGGTGGCTTAATCGGAATACATTTACATCGGGCGATTTAAAGCCATGCAGCTTAATATAATCCCCTAGTTCATCCTGTGACAGATTGATCTCAAATATAGTATTACTAATCGCCTTCACATTAAGCTTTGTTCGATCATCGCTTAAATAAAAACTGTACTTAAATCCTTCATCCTTTAAGTCAAATACAACACGTGTGATTTTTGGATTTTCAGAAAACTGACTAGAACGAACACCGTATACTAATGGATTATCATCATAAGCCTTTTCATATTTGTCAATTTTCCAATTAGAATTATGAATATCTACAATGAGTTTTTTATTCCATACCACATGTTCTATGGAAGATATCTCACTTGATGCACATATTTGAAAGCCTTCTTCTTGGTCATTGATATAGTACTCCACTTGTGTTATATCTGTTATAGGGTGCTTTTCTTCTTTTATGGATTCTTCTTTATAATACTGTGCCAGATCTTTCAACTCACCCTCATCTACCAGCCATTTAATAGGGTTATCTTTTAAGGGTGTTGGAAGAGGTCGGTTAGCACTCCCAGATTCTACACTCTCTAGAGTTTCTAAATCATCGACACTAATCGTATCATCAGAGTTTGAATTTTCCTCTGCTTGTACTGGCTCTTCTGTTGATTCTTCAGTTGGTTCTTCCGCTGGTTCTTCTTGATTATTATTGGAATCCTCTTGATTATCAACTTCTACATCATCGTCCGTAATGTTCTCATTTTGACTATTTTCATTATTTTCTTGAACGATATTGTTCAAATAAGCAATATAGTTCTCTCCATCCCAATCCACATCAAAATCCAAATGCTCAGAAACAAATCTTAATGGTATCATAGTCTTTGAGCAATTTTTTGAAGTATCCATAATTAATTTAGCTGGTACATCCATTTGAACAGATTCATTATTAACTAAAGCAACCGAACTATTAATTTGCAAAACAATAATGTTATCTTGATACGTTATGTACACTTCTTTTTTTTCGCCATTCCATTGAACCTCAGCATTAAAAGCCTCTGATTCAAAGACTTCTCTAGCAGGTACTAACGTTCTGCTATTAAATATAATCGCTGGCATTTCACCCGTCTGCACCTCATGTCCATTAATGACAACTGAAACTGAACGGTTTTGATACACGTAGTTTTGTCCATCATACTGTAGATTCAATTGCTCTGTAGTAGCATGAGCAATGCTATGCATTGAACCTATAAATAATATCATCATGAACAAAACTGTTACAATTTTTCTCATTAGTGACCCCCTTTTATGAATTCTAGTTTACTCCTATTAAGTACATGTCATATATCACTAAACGTTACATGCATAAAAAATGCTTGATTTATCTTTGGTTTATGAAACCTTAAAATACGATTTAAATCCATGTAATCATCAAAAAAATTATATCAAAAAAAAAGTGCTATAAAAAGCTATACTGGAATTATGTAACAAAAACGTAATATATAGTTTTAGATGTCATTTTTTAAAAATAAATCGCATAAAAATGTCATAGAAATGCAACTTAAATATCATAGAATGATAACTTAAGCTAAATTAGGAACATTATTTTAATGAGCAAGGTATTTTATTAAATATTTGACAGCTACCCCTGTAATAACACCCGTGACTATACCTGAAACTGCTAATATTGGAAAGTACGAAAGTGCTACACTTACTTGGGTGATAATCGCTACAACCATAAGTTGTCCAATATTATGAAAAACCGATCCTACAACACTTATACCTATAGGACTCATTTTATTGTTAGCAAAACGAATAAGTAAAAACATGACAATTAAGCTCATCAACCCACCAGAAAGACTATAAAAAAATGAAATAGGAGATGTGAATAAGGAGCCTAAACCAATGCGTAGTATACTTAGCAGCAAAACTTCACCAAAGCTAAAAAAATATAAACTGCATAATATGACAACATTAGCTAATCCAAGTTTAACCCCAGGAAAGGTAAAATGAATCGGAATCATCGCTTCATAAAAGCTTAAAACAAGTGCGAGGGCTGCTAAAATAGAGATAAATACTAATCTTTGAACCTTAGTCATTTGGGATAATTTATTCCGAAATTGCATCTAGATCCTCTCCCTCATTATCATCTCCCACAATCTGTACATAGACTTGATGCGGTAAACACACAATAGTGCTTCCCGGTTTATGAATATGTCCAGTTTTCATACAGATTTTATTTGGACAATTGGATTCCTTCATAACAACCGATTGATTCTCTATTTTAACAACATTGATACCACCGTCTGTTTCAATGACCACTTCTTTATCTATGTTTAATGGACTGCGATCATATAATTCATTGTTCACATAGATTTCCACATATAATTTATTGTTCTCATCAACTCTGTTTTGCCATTGTTGAGTAAAATATATTATTACCGCTAAGACTAGGATAGCACCAATAATAATTCCATCATTTTTTTTCATGACTTCACCTATTCATTCCTGAATTATTTATTGCAAAAACATAAGTTATTCTATAAAAGAATAACTAAATATTACGCCAGCACATTATTATTATATACATCTTAGACCAAAAACATCAGCCCTATAAGTCTATGATGAAATCACTAAGATATTGCCATAGTTAAGTATTATAAACACTATCCTATACCATTCTAAAAAACTGTTTTTATCCAGTTTAAAATAAATTGATAAACCTCCAATCGATTTATTTCATTAATCAGCTCATGTCTGCCTTCTCTAAAAAGCATTAAGGTTACATTACAGCCAGCTGTTTTGTACTTATTATAGACATTTTGCACCCCTTTGCCAAAGTCTCCAACTGGATCTCTATCTCCTGATATTATTAATAAAGGTAAGGTATTAGGTACTTGTTTCCAATGTCTTTTTTTTGATATTAATACCATGCCTGTAAATAAATCCACATAAAAACCTGCCGTGCAATTGAAACCACATCTTTTATCCTTTATATATAAATCTACCTGCTTTGGATCTCGGCTTAACCAATCATAATCCGTTCGATTAGGTTTGAAATTCTTATTGAAAGCACCAAAAACGAGATGATTCAACAATTCACTTCTATACCGCTTTCCTTTTATCATAGCTATCGTTTTAGATACACCTAAAGCCACCTTACCTAAAGCCCCATTAGAATCACCAGTTCCAGATATAATTGCTCCTTTTACGGAAGAACCATGGAGCTGAATGTATCTTCGAGTGATAAAAGATCCCATACTATGTCCAAAGATAAGTATTGCTTTATTAGGCTCCCTCTTTTTAATCCATTCATTAACTTTTTTCACATCTTCTACAACCGTATTAAACCCCTCATGGTCACAAAAAAAACCTAAATCTTCTTTATTTTTGATACTTTGTCCATGCCCTCTATGATCATGAGCATAAACCGCATAATTCTGTTCCACAAGAGCTTTAGCAAAGCTCTTGTATCTAACACTGTGTTCAACCATACCATGAATAATATGAATAATACCTTTTATACAATCCTGATCGGGTTTCCAAGAGATAACAAATATCTTATGATCGTACAATCCATCTACACTATACGTTTTTTCTATCATTTTTATCCTCTGCTATTCTTATTGATGTCTATAGCTTTATAAGCTATTATGTCTTAATTTTCTTTGGTATCTGTACTATCTTCTTCAGCTTGGGTTTGTTCCATTTCTGTTAGCTGTTGCTCGTCAGATTGATTTTTTGTATCAGATACGGTAGTAAAAGCTTTTAGACAAATATTGCTTTTTAGCTCTTCTTCTGTTCTTTGCCAATGTGAACCATCAGAACTAATATAACCTTCACCGTCATCTATGACCACATCACCAAGCCACTCTTCTTCTCTAGCAAATTCTGCTGCAACGGGATACTCACTGTTTGGTGTTATGATTTTAACAACAACTGCAAACTTGGAATTTGCTTTCAATGGAATAGGTTCCTCTAGATCAATCGTATAATACCCTTTATAGCGGAGCTCTCCAGATGTTAAGGATACTTTCTTATCAAAATCCTCTATTGTATCAAAATCTTCTACTACAAAAACTTCGTAGTGTGAATTTTCATCTGTGGTATAAAAACTTACAGCTTTTAGCAGCTCTTCTATATCCGAAGTTTCATAGACATTGGAAAAGTAAGCTTTGTTATCTTTATAGCCTATGCGTCCTATGACACCTAGCCAGTCTGTTTGATAAATCTTATCATATTTACCCTTATCTTCAATTTTACTATAGACAATATTATAATCTCCTACATAGGTATCATGATAAGAAACATAGATATAACCCATTTCTCCATATTTCGTACCATAGCTGTTTTTACAGATAAAAGCGCCATCTTCAGGTGGTTCATGAACAAAATTTTCTTTGGGGTATGTATCATCCCAGCCAACAATAACAACATCATGATTAACTGGTTGAAAACCCGAGTAGTAATAAGCATAGGTATTATGGTTATAGTACTTATTATGCTCGATTTGATGCAGACTATCAAGATATAAGGAAGTCTGTACCCCACCATATTGAATAACAGTTTTCTTAATAGCATTGTAATCCTTAGATGGAATCATCAGTGCTTCTTGCAAGTGTTTTGGTGATTGAAGCTCCTCAACCGCCACGCCATCATAAACATCCTCTTTTTCCAAAACAGGTCCAGACCATCTTGCAAAGTAGCTTAATGCAAAGTTAAAATCTCCACCTTCATCTGGTCCTAGGTTATACCCGTGCAATAAGCTTAAATTATCCTCTGAGAAATCATAGACTTCATCAGGCATAAGGGTGGATTCAAACGCACCTATAGAAGCAAATGCCCAGCATGTACCTCTATCCATCTGATCTTTAACAGATGTAACTCTCAGCTCTGTTCTTAAATCATATTTCTCAGGCAGCTGCTTAATAAGAGAGGATATTCTAGTATTGATAATAACCGCTTTTTTTTGTGCATCCCATTCCACTTGGCAGCCAAAAGACTCCATAACAATTCTTATCGGTAAATAGGTTCTCTGATTTACCACTACTGCATAAGTGTCGTTCTCTACTTTTTTTTCGTTTTTATAAATATATTTTTCACCGATTGGAACTGTAATCATAATATTATCTTTGATTGCGTAAGCTGTTTTGGTTTTATCATTCCATTGTACCTCAGCACCAAAGAATTCTAAGGTTTTTCTAAAAGGCACCAAAGTTCTATTATCATCATTGATGAAAGGATACCCATAATCTTCATTGTATTCAATAATCTTATCATCCAATATAATTTGAATCGTCTGATTGGACTGGGTATCAGAGTTCTTTTGTGCATAAGCCTGCTTAGGCAGAAAACAGATGAATAGAATAAATGTCATAACAATTAGTTTTGATTTTTTCAAATGAACAACCCTCTCTTTTCCTTAGTTTTAATTTCTTGGTGGTTTTGGTCCATAATATTGATATAAGTTGGCTTTCATCATGCCATTATATAGTTTCCTTTTCTTAGAAGACTTTTTCCCAAAGTACCGTTCAAAATCTTCAAAGGCTGTAATGATAAAATAAGACCAGCTATCTAAGTTTAGAAAAGCACGTCCCATGTCTTGATAGAGTTTTATTACGGATTCCTTATCCTCAAGTCTTTCCCCATAAGGTGGATTGGTAATAATAAAACCATATTTTTTAAGGCTGCTGAAATCTTGAATAGAACGCTGCTGAAAATGAATCTGCTCATCCACAGCTGCTCTCTTAGCATTTTCTCTTGCCGCTCTAAGAATACTATCATCTATATCATACCCTTGTATGGTAAGCTTAGAATGTCTATCCCTAATATCATTCGCCTCTTCAAGCGCATTATTCCACAGCTTTTTTGGTATGCTTTTTGTCCATTGCATTGCTGTAAAACTTCTGTTTAATCCGGGTGCTATTTTTAAGCCTATGAGAGCCGCTTCTATTGGAATTGTGCCACTACCGCATAATGGATCGACTAACAGCCTATCCTTCTGCCATGGTGTCAATTGAACAAGTGCTGCCGCTAATGTTTCACTTAAAGGCGCTTTACTTGTTAACTGTCGATACCCTCTTCTATGCAATGAATCACCCGTAGTATCTATTCCAATACTGACTTGATCCTTTTTGATAAATACTCTTATAGGATAGTCTTCTTCACTTTCTTCAAACCACGATAAAGAGTAAACCGATTTTAGCCTTTCCACTATTGCTTTTTTAACAATAGATTGAATATCAGAAGCACTAAATAACTGAGACTTGATCGAAGATGCTTTTTTTACCCAAAAGCGCCCTTTCTTAGGTATCCATTTTTCCCAAGGTATTTTTTTCGTATTTTCAAATAGAGCATCAAAGCTTTTGGCTTCAAATGCACCCATATTAACGAGAACGCGTTCAGCAGTTCTTAACCATAAATTAGAACGGCAAATACCTAACTCATCTGTTCTATAAGTTATCCTCCCATCTTCAACAGATTCTATGTCATACCCTAACTGCTTTATTTCATTTTTTAATAGTGATTCCAAACCAAAAAGGCATGGGGTGGTCAGTAAAATTTTAGCCATAAGTTACTCCTTATCTATTTCTATAATTTCATGCTTACTACCTTCAGCTAATACAGCTAACAACATAAATTTCTCTAAAAAAACAACCCCTCAACCAATAAAATATGGTATTGAGTCGTTTCTTATAATTATAAGGTAATATATGTAATTTAACAATAATTGAATGATTAAATTTATATTACTTTCCTATTTCAAATCTATCACTTAATTATTACTGAAAAACACAAAACAGTAAACCTAGTTCTCATTAAGTAATTAACTCCTAGACTATTAAACTTTCCTATAGAGAACATTATTATTCCTTAATCCTGCCGTAAGTTTCATAGAATATTTATTATTTCTTATAAATCATGAGAAATCTCACGTCTTGCTTTATAGTTAAAAGCATATATTGATATACTCTGTAATGTATGGTACCATAACAATGACTTCGAAAAAAAGGAGTAATTATATGGAAACAAACTATCGACCTAATTTTTTTGTAAAACTATGGAAAAGTATTGTAGACTTTCGTTTTTATTCAATCATCACTCAGCAATCATTAGGTAAAGCCTTTAGCTACTTAATTATATTTTCTATTCTCATTGGCGTTATTTCTGGTGGCTTGATTGCTTGGCGATATGGGATATTAATGAAAGATACCGTTCGCTTTATTCAATCTGAAGAAATGCCGCCTTTTGAATTACGAGATGGAGAATTCGTCATTGATATCGATGAGCCTATTGTTGTAGAAGATAGCGGCATGATTATGATCGTTGACAATCAACAGCAGTATTCGTATAACGATATTGTTGGTTACTTACAAGGTATATTGATAACAGAAAAATATATGATTGTTTCTAGAATTGGCTCACAACCAGTTACCTTAAATTTTAAAGATCTGAATAGCTTATCTTTTAATAACAATAGCTTGGCTGGTTTTTTAAATGATATTTCTCAAATCGTAAGCATTATAATTTTATTACTTGTTATCATAGGGACACTCTTATTAAAATTATTCCAAAGTTTAATGGTGAGTATAGCGGGACTGATTATTAACTCCGTTTTGAGAACCAAAATGGCTTATGAAACCTTGTATAAAATTGGTATATATACATTAACCTTACCCTCAACTATTATACTGTTGTGTAGTGTTTTTAATATATATTTGACCTCTATGATGAAAGTATTGATTTATAGTTTTTTAGTGTGTATTTATATGGTTAAAGTATTAAACACTATAAAACAGGACATGCCTGATTCTTTACAATAATCAACAATAAAGAATGCCCTATCTAACGATAAGACACACAGTCTATTATCACCTTGGATAGGGCATCTTAATATTTAGAGCGTTATGCTTTTAATCACTCCACCTTCAAAATCTTTTATAGTAAAGGTATCCTGTTCCATAATACCATATGAATTGGCAAATCCACCTTTTGGAAGTGCAATGGAGCCAGGGTTAAGTATATAGATATCATTGACCTTATCTGCTACAGGTATATGGGTATGTCCCTGAATAAATATGTCACCTTTTCTTAAACTGGGTAAATGCTCTGCATGATAGATGTGTCCATGAGATGCAAAAATTCTTCTATTATTATAAAACAACACCATATAATCTGCCATCATAGGAAACTGTAAAAGCATTTGGTCGACTTCACTATCGCAATTACCTCTAATCCCTACGATCTGATCTGCATACCCATTGAGACACTCTGCAACTTCTTTTGGATTGTAC
The DNA here is from genome assembly GCA_028277605.1 of Vallitaleaceae bacterium. Lineage (GTDB taxonomy): Bacteria > Bacillota > Clostridia > Lachnospirales > Vallitaleaceae > JANQFZ01. Next base: position 26,554 of record JANQFZ010000027.1, read on the forward strand.
CCTTCTGGCAAAGAATTTCTAGGACCATGATATAAAAAATCTCCTAATAAAACTAAAGAATCCGCCTGTTCCTCTTTGTACTTTTCTAATGCTTTTTTTAAGTAAAAGCTTGAACCATGAATATCAGCAACAAAAAATAATTTCATATATGTTCACTTCCTTATTTTATTATGACAGTCCTTGGACTTATTATTTTTACAAGCATAGATACATTGGCTACTAATACACCCAATAGACGTACTATAACTATACCATTTGTTTCCATATGTGACAACCAATTAGCTAAAGCTATGACAATCTATGCCAGTTTCTTACAATAGAGAGAGCAATCACTGATAATATCTTGCAAAAAACTGCTATTTATGCTATTTTTATGTTAGTCTTATAAATATTGATTGCCCTTATTAGGAGGACGACATGGATACATATTTTGTTATTATATTCTCTATCTTATTTATTTTTATCGGCTTAATCTTATTAGCTAATAATACACTGAATAGTATCATTGTGAAAAAACTTTTCAACAACACAGCTATAGCTAAATTTCTAACACGGCTTATGGGTGTTTGTTTAATTGCTAGTACTCTATTTTTAATTACAGAACAGCCAACTATTGCATTTAGTATTGTATTCTTTGTAATACTTTTATTCTGTTTTATGACTATAAAAGGTAAAGACAGCCAAAAGAAAATGATTAATGAAAAAAAAGAAGAAATGTTGCGATCGCATCAGTTAGAAATTGCAGAGAAAAAAGCTAAAATTAATGCACTTAGAGAAAAAGTAGCACAGGATAATTCTCCTACAACAATGAATAGAATCTCTTATAAGAAAAAGAAGGCTTGGAATGACGGCTCTCTAACTAATAAGGAATTAATTGAAAAATTCAAGTCCAAATAACGCCTTTATATATAAGTGGTATAAGCTAATTTAGATCTGATATAGTATAATAGACTATAAAATAATGGTAAAAATAGGATTGCCCTTTGGGCAATCCTTATCTGTAATTAGCGTAATGCTTCGTCATTTGTTTCTACTGTATAGTTATTCCTTAGTTCATCTACTTTTGCTCTGTACACATTGGTCTGCTTTTGTGTGACTATTTGCTGTCTAATTGATTCCTTGACTTTATCATAGGATTGGATTTCTGGGTACTTGTGATCCACAACTAAAATAATATGATATCCAAATTGTGTTTTAACTAGATCACTTATCTCTCCAACCTTTAGACTAAAAGCAGCCTTTTCAAACTCAGGAACCATTCTACCTTTACTAAAATAGCCTAGGTCTCCACCACTTTCTTTAGATGGGCAGGTTGAATACTGCTTTGCAGCTTCTTCAAAAACCAATCCTTGCTTGATTTTTTCCAATACATCTTTAGCAGTAGCTTCATCTCGAATAAGAATATGCTTTGCATTCATTTGTTCTTGAGAAACAAAAGATTTCTTATTCTGATCATAATAATCTTGAATTTCTTTTTCTTCTACTTGTATAGTTTCAAGCAGCTTTTGAATAGCATATCTCTGCAATAGATTATGCTTTGCTTCTTCCATTATTTTGTTAAATTCATCTGTGTCTTCTAGGTTATTTTCCTTTGCTTCTAAATAAAAAAGTTCACCTGCTACCATTTCCTCTAGTAATTTCTTTCTTCCTTCAAAAGTATCCATTTCTTTTTTCTGCTGGGGTGGCAACGTCTGTATGGTTTGAGCCAATCGTTGTCTTGTAATCATTATATCTTCTACTTTTGCTACTATCATTTCGTTCATATACTATCTCCTATACTTTTATTCATCTTTCATCTTACATGAGTGCCTCCTAAATTTCAATCTTTATTTAAAAAATTTCTTTTTAGTTTTATAAGCTATCCTTGACTCAGTGTAGAAGTGATTGAGTTTTCTTAAGTTTATTACCCATAAAAAAATAACAAATGGAATAAATAAAACAATTAAAATTTGTAATTCCGACATTAAAATAAAATTATACGCTCCATGTAGTAATATAGGGCTTATTAAAGATTTCCTCCAATATATCTTTCTCTTTTCTTCATCTGGTGCATATTTTGCTAATGATAAATAATAACCCATAGTTACTGCAAAAAGCATATGTGCAGGCACAGAAAATATAGCTCTTTGAAAACCAATGGTAGCTTCAGCACTATATCTAAAAACCACATAGATAATATTTTCTACTGTTGCAAAACCTAATGAGGCAAATACAGCATAGACAATTCCATCTAATTTTTCATTGAATGCAGAATGCTTGAAAGCAAATAGTATTACTATCAATCGTTTAAAATACTCTTCTGAAAAACCAGCAACAATAAAAGCCGTGTAAGCAGCTGATACTATACCAGAAAAAATATTAAAGCTTTGTAGCAATTTTTCTAGGTAATAAATTGGAATAGTAATTAGAGCACCGCCTACAAATACTTTTACTAATAGTTTAACCGGTTCTTTATCGTACCTATCAGCTAAATAGATTGCTAAAGCTAATGCTATCCCAGGTGTAATTGCTGTCATAATTAAATCTATAGACACATAGAATACCTCCTATACTAATGAACTAAACTTTTAGCTCTGTGTAAGCCTATAACCTTATTTTGTCTAAAACACAGCTAAATTATTAGAATTGGATTAATCTATGCTTTGTTACATTGTGTATCGTTTGAAAATATACTATAATAAAGTTAACAAAGCCCATTATTTATCTAATAAACGTTTAATTTATTATGATAAAATTAAGATATAGTGATGGAAATTAGAACAATTCAATAATGGAATAAAAAGGAAGTGATTGAATGGCAAAAAAACTGTATCGTTCAAGAAACAATCAAGTGTTAGCTGGTGTATGTGGCGGACTTGCTGAGTATGTCAATATGGATCCTACAATTATTAGGGTATTATGGGCAATTTTTGTTTTTTTTGGCGGCTCTGGTGTATTAGCATACATTATTTGTGCTATTATTATTCCTCAAAGTCCACAAGGTTATGAAAGTGATTCAGAGCATTATACAATATACGATAGAGATGGTCATCAGATTAATAATGAAAGCAATGCATCGTCTAGAATGACCCTAGGGATTATACTCATAGTTGTTGGTGTTTTGTTTTTTATAAGTAGATTTTTTAGATGGATTAGTATAGGTCAACTATGGCCAGTAGCTATTATAGGTATTGGACTATTAATTCTATTTTCTGGAAGGAAAAGTTAAACTGGGGTTTATAAAAAAAAGAACAAATAACAAGAGGGAGAATAACAAATGAATATTTCTACTGAGAGATTTGGAAAAACTAAGTATAATGAAGAAGTCATAAAATATAGTCTTAAGAATGATAAAGGATGTTATGTCAGTATATTGAATTATGGTGGTACGATTACAGAAATTGTTGTACCCGATAAAGAAGGCATATTAGAAAATGTTGTCTTAGGTCTTAACACGATTCAAGCATATGAAGAGCAATCCCCCTATTTTGGATCACTTGTTGGAAGAATGGCTGGTCGAATATCTCATGCTCAATTTAAGATAGACGATAATACCTATTCATTAGCAAAAAATAATAATGGTCACAATTTACATGGCGGCATACAAGGCTTTGATAAAGTCATCTGGGATGCCGAAGGTTCTGTCAATGAAAATGAGGCCACTTTATCCCTGCATTATATAAGCGAAGATGGCGAGGAAGGATTTCCAGGTAATTTAGATGTTATCGTTCGTTATACTTTTAATAACAGTAATACACTTTTAATTAGCTATGAAGCTATAACTGACAAAAAAACACTTGTTAATTTAACCAATCATAGCTATTTTAATCTTTCTGGAAACTATAAGAGAGACATTTTAGATCATGTCTTAACCATTTATGCTAATGAGTTTGGCTGTATCAACAACGAAGTGGTTCCAACAGGTATCAAAAGGGTTAAAGACACGCCTTTTGATTTTACTAAGTCTAAACGAGTTGGAGAAGCTATAGATTCAGACGATGAGCAGATACGCTATGGTGGCGGCTACGATCACCCCTTCCTATTAGATACCAATGCCTGTTATGCTGCTATTCTTGAAGATAATGAAAGTGGGAGAAGATTAGAAATAGAAACCGATCAAAAAAGTGTTGTTTTCTACTCTGGCAATTTTATTGATAATGAAATGACTCTTATTGGTGGAAAAAAAGGTGAGAATCGATTAGGTCTTTGTTTAGAGACTCAATACTATCCAGATGCAGTGAATCAAGAATGCTTTGATACTTACATATTAAAGCCTGAGGGTGTTTATACTGCTTTTACTAAATATTCCTTTAAAACGAATTGAGTAAAGATATTTTTTAAGAGTAGAAACTAAAAACAAAGATAATATGTAAGCCATTAGAATTCTGGCTATGCTAAAGATTATTTAGATTACCTTAAGTGGGTAATCTATTTTTTTATATAGTAGTTTATCGTTATCATGAAAGATAGAGTTAATTTCATATACTATGATATAGATTAAAGGAGTGAGTGATTGATATTGAATACTGAGATTATCCTGTCTATTTTTTCTCCTGTTATTGGTGCTGTTATTGGCATACTTCGTAAACCTAGCCCCTCTGTTTTATATCATATGCTTGCTTTTTCAGGGGGTATTATGCTTGGCGTTACATTTCTTGACTTAATACCTGATAGTATTTATTATAGCAGCTCATCCGTATGTATCTATGGGCTTATTATTGGTTTTTTTATCATGTATCTGCTTAAGCTGATAATACCAGAGAGTAATTCAATAAAGTCAAAAGCGTACTATTTAGCTTCAGGTATGGCTGTACATCATTTTTCTGAAGGCATAGCAATAGCAATAACTGCTACCATTAATCCCAAGATTAGTTTTATTGTTGCTATGAGTATTGCTGTCCATAATATAGCAAAAGGTCTCTGTACCTCAGGCTCTATCTATTTTAGTGTAAGAAATAAGTATAAGGCTTTTATTCTCACTTGCTTAACAGCGTTTCCACTATATTTAGGATATATGCTTATTCAGTTTTTTATTATCCGCATATCAACGCCCTTCTTAGGACTGCTACTTAGCATTTCTGCTGGTATCATGCTCTATATCACAACAGCAGAATTAATACCAGCCTCTTCTAACAAAAAATCAAACTATGCTACTATGTTTTCTTTAATTTCAGGTATTATTATGGTTATGGCATTGGAGTATTGCTGATATGAGTTTTTCAACCAATGCTTATTTAGCTTTAAAGCTAGTCTAGCTTTAAACACATAAGTGGGACAAAAGAAAAGGGAGAATAGTACTAGCTGCACAGCAAAACTGAAGCGCTTAACTATTCACCCTTAATTATTACTATAATTAATACTATAAGTTAGACATTAGCTGTCTTTCATAACCTTTAATAATATAAATATATAATGCTGTAACTACTCTTTTATTTAATTCAACTTCTGATTTATTCTATATACTCTCATCAAGCGTTTTTAGCAGTTCATAAAGCTTATTCACAACATCCCCTCTTGTCATGGTAGCATTCATCTTATCTGTATCACCAAGATTATAATAGTCTGCTAAAGCAACGTAACCTATATTTTCTTTATCTACCGATGCAATGGAATTATAGATTTTGGTATATTGTGCTAGATCTTTGTGACCCATTGCATGAATCATCCATTGAACAAGTTCAAGCTGAGTAACTTTTGACTCTGGTTTGAACATCGTTTTCTTGTTTTCAATCATACCCATTTCAATTGCTTCTTTTATATATTTAAAATACTCCCCATCCTCATTGACATCTGTGTATTTAACATCCACTACATCTTGATTTTTAGAACTATAAGGTATATGCCTAGAATATCTCAAGGATAATACTATCCACTTAATGACATCTTTTTTAGCTATCGCCAAATTTGGAGTAAAGCTGTTATTCAATTCCTCTAAATACCCCATTTTATTCATAATTGGTATCACACGCTCCAGCTTGTGACCTTTTATGTCATTAAAACTTCTTACATACTCCTTATGCTCCTCATACTCATGACCCGAAGCATCCAAAAGCTTACCACTACCAGCATCAATATATGAAAACTGATAAGGATTTAACGTATAGGCTAAGACTGCCTCTTTTTTAGGTACAATTAAATCTTCATTTTCTTCTCTTTCTTTATCCTTCAGAACCACTAGATACTTATTTAAACCTACGGTATCATAAAAAATACCATTCACTTGACTTCTAGTTAATACATTGGATGGTTCTGAAATATCCAATTTATGAAACCACGTAATGGATAAATCACTGATTCCTTTTAATACAGAATCATAATGAACTTCAATGGAATTGTCCTCAAATGGTATTCCATTTAAGATTCTATTGCTGGTAAGGAGAATGGTTACTCCTTTACTATTTTGATCTTCCACCTTAAGCTGATACTCTTCTTGTTTTATTTCTGGATACATTTTACTGATTAACACCGTCGTTTGATCAATTAAGTGTTCAACATTTATATCAGTTGAATGAAAAGTGTTATTCTCAGTTGACATTTTTTCGTCGTACTCTTCCTCTGTAATCATATCTTCTTTCATTAGGCTTAAATACTTACCTATATCTGAACGATAAAGCTTGTTATTATAACTTATATTAAATACTTCCCCTGTTTTTGCATTAATCGTTGCTTTAATAAATATATTCTGTTCTTGATCTTTAAAAGTAATATACCAAAACTGTCCTTCTATACCTTTATAATAAGAATTGTAATTGCTCTTGTCGATTTTGAGTTCTGAGATATCTGTCATAAATTTGAGTTTATCAAAAACTATTTCTTGAGCTTTTTCTCTTGAAAGGACACCTTTTTCAGGAATAATTTCCATAGCACCTTCATTACCACATGTATCTTTACATGCTTGTTCCATTGGATAATCTGAACCATACAACTCATAAAAATAAATATCATCATAATCAATAAAGTCTTTTGTATGTGCATTTAAGTAAGGACTGCCTTCATTTGTATACTCATAAACAGGAATGACTTGTATGGACTCTTCCTTTTGTTCCTCATCTATCTTTCTTATATATTTGAGCTGTAAGGCATTTTGCTTATAAAAGTAATCCTTTGCTGTCTTTAGGCTTATGCTATCGGGTTTTTCATTATAAGTATAATCATTCCATTTAATATCAAATGCATTGACTTTCTTAGTGATACCTGAAACTGATAGGATAATGGAATTGGCATAGAGTAATTCATCGCTCTTATTCTCAACAAATAAAAATGAATAATCCGTTCTTTTTTCATACGACATATGCTCATAGAGTACATCATCATATGTGACTCTCTTACAGCGTTTGTATTTGTCTGGGAATTTTTCTTCTAGGTACTTAACAGCAATAGTTAACGCTTCAAATTCTGTTAATTGTATCAAGCTATCTTCGCTTTTTTCCCAATATCTATACCTTTCAAGTTCCCCTGTTTCTGCATCGACCTCTACACTTATTGAACATCCCTCTTCTGTATTAAAATACAGTTTCCATATCTTCTTTAGATAATCATCGTCTGTCCTAACATCAGCAGAATCTAATCGATAGTTAGACCCTATATTCAGCTCTTTTCTTACCAAACTTTCTACTTTTTCCTTTGTTAATATAATGTTTTGAACTTCTACCTTGTCTTTTGTTGATATTTTTAAGTCTTCATAGTCTTGAGCCATTATGTTTGATGTCATCATTGTGATACCTAATAAGACCCCTACTGTCTTTTTTAGTACTGCTTTCAAAACTTTACCTCCTTTTAGAACAAGTTTATGATGCGTAGGTTTTTTATAGCGATGTTGTATAAAAACAACACTAAATAATTAGACGTATAGACATTAGAAGTTGTTCCCTAATACGCCAACTTTTTCAAATTGCTTGTTATAAAAAAACACCTATAATCCCTTCTTGGATTATAAGTGTTTTACTTCTAGTCACGATCCTAGTTATAATTCTATGCGCACAGTTTATCAATCTCCATACCGTCTAATGTTTCTTTCTGTAATAATTGCTCTGCTATTCTTATTAATAAGTGGCTATTTTCATTCATAATTTTTACTGTTTCATCATAGAAAATTTTCATTTGCTCCCTGCATTTATTGATGATGGCATCGTTATGATAAATATCAATCGCCTCTAAATTGAACAATCCATAGTCATCATCCATACCATATTTTACTACATAGTCTTTAATCAACTTGGATGCTTTTTCTATATCATTACTAGCACCCGTTGTCATATCCTCTTTTCCAAAGGTCAGTACCTCGGCTACTCTACCAGCAAAAAGTATCTGTATATTTGATTTCAACTCTTTTTTTGTATAATACAGTTTATCTTTAGGAACACTCATACTAAAACCTCCTGCTCCTCTTACACTTGGAATAATTGTAACCTTGGTAATAGTATTCTCTGGAAGCAATAGTTTCGTAATCAATGCATGACCCGCTTCATGATAGGCTGTGATTTTTTTATCTTTGTCTGATATAACACTTCTATCCTGCTTTTGCGCTCCTGCTACGACTGTATAGAAGGCAATGTCGATATGCGTTTTATTTATGACCTTGCATGCATCATTTGCAGCAGTTATAGCCGCTTCATTCATAAGATTTTCCAGCATAGCTCCACTGAAAAAAACTGTATCTGTTGCCAGCTTATCTAGGCTAACCTCTTCATCCAATGGCTTATTTTTAGCATGTATACCCAATATGGCTTTTCTAGCATTATAATCAGGCAGTCCAATCTCTATCTGTCGATCAAAACGTCCAGGCCTTAACAAAGCATCGTCCAGCATATCCAAACGGTTAGTGGCAGCTATTACCACAATACCCTCATTATCATTAAATCCTGACATTTCTGTGAGTAATGCATTTAGTGTTTGATCTCTTTCATCATTGCTAGCGGAAGCTCGAGCCGCTCTTTTTTTTCCAATAGCATCTATTTCATCAATAAAAATAACGGCTTTTTCACTCTGTTTAGCTTTCTTAAAAAGTTTTCTAATTCGGCTTGCACCTACACCAACATACATTTGAATAAAATCTGAGCCTGAAACTGGGTAAAATGGGGCATTAGCTTCTCCTGCTATAGCCTTAGCCATTAGGGTTTTACCCGTCCCAGGAGGTCCGTAAAACAAGATTCCCTTTGGCATTCTTGCCCCTAGCTCAGCATATTTATCTGGCATTTTTATAAAATCAACAATGTCTTTTACCATAGCCTTGGCTTCAATATTACCTGCTACATTATCAAACTTAATTCTAGAACTTTTATCAATCTTACTTTTATTGGCATCAACAACTTTTTGCTTGTTTTCATTCATTAATCTTATAGCATACCAAGCAATTCCTGCAAAGAACAATACGCTAATAATAACCTGTACAACGGTTGTCAACATACTTCCTGATTCATACATTATTGAGATGTTATTTAATAAAAGAAATTCTGTAAAATCAGGCTTCATTGGATTGGGTACTTGATAAAGCTGTGTATGGTCTTTGATCTTGACACTAAGCTGTTTGTTGCTGTCCAAAAAAACAACCTCTTCAACACTACCATTTTCTACATGTTGAATAAAGGATACATAACTCATATCCTCGTGGGTTTTTTTATTAAAATTAATGAATAAGCTGCTAATGATAACAAGTATGATAACAACAACTATAATAATGGTTCTTTTCTTCAAGGTACTTACCCCCTACTTTATCCTATAAAACCTAGTATAAGGGTATATAGCTATAACGTCTACAAGTAGTTTTTAGAAAAAGTGTCATATATAGTCATTACTCGTACTACATACTCAACTGGGGTACTATTTTACATCATTTGGGATAAAATAACTGGACAATTATAATAATAAGGTTATTCCACAAAAGTAAGATGACTCATCTTTTTAGGAGAGTATTCACATAACCAGCTTATTAGAAGGGGATTACAATCTCTAATAACAGCAACGTATTATCTATTAGCAATTCAGCTTTCCAAATGTAGTCCTATTGTATCACAGCTTATCCTTCATCACTAAAAATATGCTCTGCTAACTCAATCATATTTTTTATCTTGTCATTTCTTATTTGATAATACTGATACAATCCTTTTTTGTTAGAAGAAACAATTCTTGCTTCTTTTAGTATTTTTAGGTGTTGTGAGATGTTAGCCTGGCTAAATTCAATATCTTCATTTAGATGACAAACGCACTGTTCTCCCTGCCATAATCTTTTTATTATTTTTAGTCGAGTTGGGTGAGCTAATGCTTTAAATAAGTTCACTTGAAAGTCCTCTTTCATCAGTAGCAACTCCTTCGAAAGTTTTATAAAGTACTAGTATCAAACTACGGATACCTTATTATACCATGACGACAGGTGAGTTGTAATCTATCATAGCTTATTTTTCTGTTGATGTAACCTCTCATCCTTATGAAAAATATTACTAAGAGTTGCTCAAGATTAGAATATCAGTTACACTATTTCTATAAAATAAACATTAAAATTGGAGGCTATAATGAAAATAGATAGATTACTAGCAATCGTGATGATATTATTAAATAAACGCAGAGTAACAGCCAAAGAATTAGCCGAGTACTTTGAAGTATCTATTAGAACCATTCAAAGAGATCTTGAAGCTATCACACTTGCAGGTATACCCATTATTTCCTATCAAGGGCATAACGGCGGTTATTCTATTATAGATACTTATAAAATAGATGCTAACTTTTTTACCAGTAATGAGTTTAATCTACTTATCGCTTCACTTAAAGGATTGGATAAGCTATTGGGTAAAAAAGTTAATCCTATACTAGATAAAATAGGAACCCTCCATAAAGACACTCAATCCAATGCTATCCTTATGGACTTTAGTTCTTGGGGAATGAATTCAAAAACACCTCAAAAAATACATACCCTTCATGAATCTATAGAGACTAATAAAATCGTACGGTTTGTTTACAGAGATATGAATGGACAATGCTCTGATAGAACCATTGAACCACTTAAGCTAGTGTTGAAGCTCAATGCATGGTATGTCTATGGTTATTGTGTTTTAAGACAAGATTATCGTTTGTTTAAGGTTACAAGGATGGAGCAACTGACGATTACTAGGGAAACTTTTATAAAGAGACCAATACCCCATGATTTTCTAGATGAAATGAACAGTAAGGAAACAGATATTAGGCTTAAATTGAAATTTAATAAAAAAGTAAGCAGCCATGTTTATGATATGTTTGATATGAACTATATAACACAGCTTAAGGATAGTCTTATCGTTGATGTGGCGTTTAGAGAAGATGAATGGGTTTATGGTATGATTTTAAGCTATGGTGATAACGTTGAGGTACTTGAACCTGAGCATATCAAAGAAATTATTGTTAACAGGGCTAGAAAGCTGATTAAGCTTTATGAATAATAATTATGAACGAGTTATGAATGTTTTTTACCGCAATATGACATACTAGTGTCATATTCCACCTTGTATAATTAATCTATCATAATTATTTAGGAGGTCATTATATGACACATTACTGTCAAAGCTGTGGTATGCCAATGGAAAATGAACACTATGGAACCAATGCTGATAACTCACCCAATGAGGACTATTGCAACTATTGCTACCAAAATGGAGAATTTGTTAATCCTGATGAAACGGTTGAAGAAATGATAAAAAGCTGTGTTCCTCATATGGTTCAACAAGGTATGAAAGAGAATGAAGCAAAGGATTTACTAGAAAAAATGCTTCCAACTCTAAAACGCTGGAAAACAGCAAACAGATAAGATTATAGTTAGAATGATTAATTGTCAAATAGTATAATCATTTATAAGCTTTTGGGATTGAATTAAAAGGCATGAAAACTCTAAAGTTCTCATGCCTTTTAAATTAATACTTATACTTTCGTATAGATTTAGCTATTTTTTTCCGTTGTTTTTTCTGTTCACGCTGTACTCTTTTATTTACTTTACTCTCCATATATACAGCTTCTCGCTTAAGCTTAAGATAGCTTTGATAGCGTTTCTCAGACAATATACCATCCTGAATAGCTTGCCGGACTGCACAACCTGGCTCAGATTCATGCTGACAATTCTTGAACCGACATTGACTGGCTAAGCTTTCAATGTCATGAAAAGAATGATCTACACTTTCCTCTACATCTAAAAGCTGTATTTCTCTCATTCCAGGGGTGTCTATAACACACCCCCCATTAGGAAGTGCTATTAGCTCTCTATGGGTGGTTGTATGCCTGCCTTTATCATCATTCCTTAAGCCATTGACTTTAAATTTGTCTTCATCCAACATATAATTGATAAGAGATGATTTCCCTACCCCTGAAGAACCAATAAAAGCAATCGTTTTGGTCTCTGATGTATAGGTTTTAAGCTGCTGCAACCCTTCCATCTTAACCATACTGGTTATTAACACATCTACCTCATAAGCATAATCTGCAATAGCATCAAGCTTCTCTGATATATCATCACATAGATCTGCTTTTGTGAGTACAATCACAGGTTTAGCACCGCTATCCCAGCATAAAACCAAATATCTTTCTAAGCGTCTTACATTAAAATCATTATTTAATGCCATGCAGATAAAAATAATATCAATATTAGCAGCTATGATTTGTTCATCACTTCTATTACCTGCTACTTTTCTTTTAATCATGCTTTTACGAGCTAGAATGTCGTGGATAACTGCCTTTCCGTGAAAATCATCATCACGGTCGAGTACAACCCAGTCACCAACAGCTGGATAATCCTCTCTTCTACTAGCCGTATAGCCTAATGACCCTTTAACGCGTGCATATAATTCCTTCTTATTTGACATAACCTTGTATATGCCTTGACTTTCTGATAATACTCTTCCTAGAAAGAAGGCTTGTCCATAATCCTTTATGGCCTTAAGTCTTTCATCATTTAGTCCAAATGGTACTAGTCTTTCCAAATAGTTTCTCCTCTCAAAAATAATGCTACCGATTATTAGAGAGAAGCTATTCTTTTCTCTAATAATCTATAAGTAAACCACCAAGCTTGATTTATTTTTCATAGTACAACGCCTCCCTTTCATTAATTCATGATTTTATATTACATACCTATTGTACGTTTAAATATCCTGTACTGTCAATGTTTATAAGCAAATAATAATAGACTATAAGATTTGCTAGTTAGTTAGATACCTCATTTTTAACTCTTTTCCTTTAAATCCTATAGGAACTTTAATTACATGATCTACGTGATGTGTCTTTCTTATTCCTTCTACATATTTTTCATCCTTTATTTGCTTACTTGCTTGTTCTACTAAGTAATCTAGAGTTTTTTTGCTTTTCCTGCTTGCCCATTTAAATTCAAATACATAGGCAGATTTTTTGGGTTCTTTTGGTATTAATACTATATCTGGTCTACCTAAACCATATTCTCTATTTGATTTTATTTCGTAATGCTCAACAGCAAACATCATGAGTCCTAGAATAAAACCGTGATGAAAATTCTCTTGCTTTTCTTTTTCTTCGGATAAGTCAACTTGCTCACCTTTATTTAATTTTACATCATTGTAACTGACATACTTCAAATATAATTCTTCTAACAATATGGCAAATGTCTCTTCATCATGATCCTTTAGTGCTATCACGAGATGGTTAACTTTTGTTGAAATTCTAAAGTCATCTTTGAAATAATTCTTTAGCATTGCTTTATAAATGAGCGATACCTCTGTATTAGGTATTTCAAGGCTGTATCTATCGACATCATCTATTCTTCTTTTGATAGTTGTTTTTAAGTATCCTGCATGAAGCAAGAAACTCCATGCTGAATCTGGGTTTGTTTTTATTGTTTCATAAATGACGTTTTCTGCTATTTCTTTTCCTACAGGTCTTTTCTCAAGTAAATCTTGTACTACTTTTTTCCCCTCTACTTTATCTAGTTGCATAACTTCCTTTATGATTAAATTCGCACTTGTATTGATCCAGTATGGTCTTACTCCCATTTCTGGCTGGACGACATAGTTTAAGATGCTCCATGGGTTATAAATTGTAGTTTCAAGACCAAATACATAGCCATTATACCATGCTTTAACTTCTTCTTTTTTATCTTCAAGACCTCTTGATTCTAATAATTCTTGAACCTCTTCTTCTGTAAATCCAAATTTATCTGACATGTCGTTGGTTACTACCGTATAGATTCTAGGGTTATTGAAATCGCTAAAAATACTTTCTTTTGCTACTTTCATGATCCCAGTAAGTACTCCTTGCTTTAGAGAGTTATTTCCTTTCAGCCCTTTGCCTAGCATACTTTTCATAAAGTTGATGATCTCTTTATAGTACCCATTTATATATCCCGCTTGAATTGGTGTGTCGTATTCATCTATAATTACCATTACTTTTTCTTTATAGTATCTTTCTAGATAACTGGATAAGCTAAAAATTACATCTGTATAATCACTATCAGTTGTTTCTATATTGATTATTTTTTGATATAATTCTCTTTCTTGATAATCTAATATATCAGTTTCTAATAGGTACTTGTGTCTCTTATACTCATTGGATATTATTTTTACTAAGTTTGCATGTGTTTCTTCCCAGCTTATGTTTTTAGCGCCTTTTAATGTTAAGAATATAACAGGATATTTACCTTGTTGTTTCCAATACTTTTCATACTTTGATATATGAAGTCCGTGAAAAAGATAAGATACATCCACATTCTCTCTTTCAAATTGACGACATTCTGGTATCTCATAAAAGTACTTCAACATACTCATATTAAGCGTTTTTCCAAATCTTCTTGGACGTGTTATTAATAATACCTCTGCACTTGACTCTATAATATCTTTAACCAATAGTGTTTTATCTACATAATAGTTACCATTATCTAAAAGTTTCTTAAAATTATCTACTCCTATTGCTATCTTTTTATCCCCCACTATAGTCTCTCCTCCTATTAATTGCTTTTAAAACTTATTAAAATTTATTATATCATTTTATTGGATTAGATTTAAGGGGTGCTCTAGCAATCATGCTTTTATTTATAGCAAAAAAGCTGATTAGTTAATACTATCAGCTCTTTTAATTAATTTTTTAAATTATAAATACTTTAATTGCAGTCTACCTTTTTTGAATTAATGACTTTATCATTATGATTAAATGCCTGATCTTCACCTGTTTTTATTTCTGCTAACAACTGATATAAATGTTTAACTCTTTCCCCAGAGTCTTGGATATGTATATAGGGAATGTCTACTTGTTTTTTTTGTAGATTTAAAAGTTCTTTCATTAACTGTGGACAAGATAGTTGATTGGAACGATTAATTCTTTTCATTAAGTATAGTTCATCTGATAATGAATTAATACCTTTGTTGGTGGTTAATGATACTTTAAACCCTAATATCTTTATTGCTGATTCTGATAAAGTATTATAAAGACCTAACGGGTATGAGAATACGACGACTTCATTACCAACATGGCTTTCAATTTCTTCTTTTAGCTTTATCGTATCATCGACCATTCGATCGACGTAGTCCTGATGACTTTCTCCTGTAAGCTGCTGAACACCTAAACCAGATTCATGCATATCAAAGGTATGGTGCTGAATATCTATCCAGCCACTTTCATACATTTCTCTCGCTTGCTCCCAAGTAAAGTGTGGAATGATTGGTGTTTCATTGTCCTTGTGTGTAGTACGTCCAACTGACCACCCTATAACTCCAATGGTTGCTTTCATTTCTAATTCCTTTAAAATAGGATAGGCATACTCATAATTACTCATATAGCCATCATCAAATGTAATAACAATTGGATTTTTCGGTAATGGTATAGCCTTTTCCTTATACGCAATCAAATCTTTAAAATATATGGTTTCATACCCTAATATTTTTAAATACATCATATCTTGTTTGAATTTATCTGGAGATATAACTACTTCATTCCATTCTTCTGGAGCATAGGATAAGTGATGATACATCAGTATTGGAATATCTTGTTGTACTTCTGCATGAACGGATGTATGTAGTTGCATTGAAGTAAGCATAAAAACGGTTATTAAAAACACGGCTCTTATTTGCTTTTTTATCATATGTATTTCCACCTTATGGCATGTTTTGATAAATATACCTATTATTATAGCAAATAAGTGATGGAGAAACAATGATTCATAGAATTATACCTATCAAAAGCCATCTTAGCATGATTTAATATGTATTGACTTATATCTATGTCTATGTCTATTGAGTCCCGATGTACTAAACATCTTTTAATAATAAACTGGTTGTATCATATGGAAGTAAATTGTATAATAGTAAATGTGCAGAAAAACTTTAAAGGTAGGGAGTTCATGTTTACAAGGAGAGAAATATGAAAACAATAAATAGTTATAAACCTCTTATTCTAATGGTAATAATAATAGGTTGTACATTCCTTACTGGCTGCAAAAATAAAAACATGACTGATCAGACAACCGTCAATGAAAATATAATACAAACCAAAGAGTTTATGGTAAATACTGAGTCTACAGATATCAATACTTATGTAAAAGGAACTTTGTTCGTTAAAGGAACAGAAGAAACCCCTGAACAAATGCAAATAGTTGCTTTTATAGAAGTAGATCCTGATGATTGGGGAGGAGTTGCCTTTTATATTCCTAAAAATTGGAAAATCAATAACATCTTAAGTAGTTATTCAGAGAATGAAAGTAAAGACACTCTTCAAGATCATGTGACTACCTGGACTTGTGGTGATGAAAAACTAGAATGGCAAAAGTTTATTGAAGTCGGTAGAAATAGAAATTATGTTCCAACAGGAGGTTCTGGAACAGTGATTATAGATTTAGTGATTGATAAAAATGATATGTCGCAATTAGAACAATATAATATTACAATAGCTGTTGGTTCTGACGAAAAAAACGGTGTGAAAATAATAGAAACTGATAGTATATCAATAGAAATACCTTAAAGTTTTCAAACTGAGCATATATTATCTGATATAGAATTTCTGTCTGAAGTATAGCTAGTTAATGTATTTGCAAAAACAACGGATAGCATCATTTGATAGCCTATCCGTTGTTTTTTACATCCATGACTAAACTAAAATAGACTTATGACATACTCTCACATTCATCTGCACAGCGATGACAGATATCAGCACACTGTTGACAATGATCGGTTGGGAATTTAGCACATTCATCTCCACATGTTTTACACACATCACCACATACAGAACAAAGCTGAGAAGAGAATTCACTATCTCTTGACATAAACTGAGAGGATAATAGGCAAATATCTGCGCAATCCATATCTAGTTTTATACATTGTGCCATTGATTTTGGATCAGGTTCATCCAAACAAGCAGTTGAACAATAATCACATGCTTTAGCACATTCCAAGCAGACATCAATACATTTTTGATACTTTTCATTACCTGTTGTAATTGTATGCAAATAAAAAACCTCCTTTAAATTTCTCGTATGTAGTATGTGAGAGATGAGTATAATATATTCTGATGGACTGTTGTTAGTTGAGTATAATACTAGAAAATCATAAAATTAGTAACTCAACTTTCCCAGCACAAATCAGTAAATAAAACCTTAATAAATGTAGCTTGCTGATTAATTCAATGCTGTAGTTGACTTTTTAATAAATCCGTTGTTGTAGTAGTTATACTATCAACAAGATTTACAAATAACCTCATTAAGTTTTGAAGAGCTGTTGCTAAGTCCATATCTTGAATGTCTTCGCAGAATAGAAAGAAAAGTTCACCAAAGGTTTTCTGATCCTTTTCTCTTCTTCGTAGCCATTCAATCATAATGTAACGGGTAAAAACAATGGTTGTATGGCTAATCATCATATCATAACTACGACCTTGAAACTTGCTGACGAGTTTCATTAAGGACTTCGTAGCTTTGAAGAATACTTCAATACTCCATCGATTTCCATATCTACGAACGATCTCCTCATTAGACAAGGAGCAATCGGTACTAAGAATTACCAACCAGTCTTGCTTCTTATTACGGTTTTTGACATATACTAACTTAATGGGTAATTGGATTGTCAACACTATTTAGGACACTTTTTTCTCGGACATTAAATTTCTATATTCAATAGGTGATAAATAGCCTAAAGAACAATGTATTCTATAATGATTATGCCAGTGTATATAGTCAAATAAATCTGTTTCCAATTCCTCTAAAGTATTAAATATCCTATCAAAAGCAAATTCTGTTTTTATGACCTTAAATGTGTCTTCACCTACTGAATTATCATAGGGGCATCCTTTTTTACTTAATGAATGTTAAATATTAAAGGTATATAATAATTCATCTATTGCTCTATTTTTAAATTCATCACCTCGATCAGTATGGAGAATACTTATCTGGTCTAGTGGTTGATTAATTTTAGAAAATGCTTTTAATACAAGAGTTGTGTCCTTTCTTGAACCTGCCGAATAGCCAATAATCTCACGATTAAACAGGTCAACTAATAAGCATATATAATGCCATTTACCAATAACATTTACATATGTTAGGTCGCTTACTATAACTTCCATTTGTGCCCTTTTATTTAATACTCTGTTAACTTTATTTACTATCTTATTCTCATTATACTTTGCACGATGAACCTTAAATTGCTTTACAGTGTATTGTGATACAAGTCCATATTTTTTCATGACGATACCAATACGTCTTCTAGAGACTTGATACCCTAGTTTAAATAATTCCTGCTTAATTTTTCTAGTTCCATAATTATTACGACTGACCTTAAATATCAAGAAACAAATTTTATACAACTTTTTCTTTGTGAACACTGGATTTATAGGTTGTTTTCAAGTGGGAAAGTTGAGTTAATAAATTAATGAAGATGGCGGCAGCAACTAAAATTCTACATTTTTCTACTTTGTATATATGATATAGTATTATAGTGAATTTATAAAATACTTAAAGGAGGAAACAAAGCAAAAAAATTATTTAGTTTATTGTTAATTACTGTAATGATTATGGGTATGAGTACGAGTATTTTTGCATCAAGTGAGGTGAATCTAAATGATGAACTTCAAACGTACATAGAAAAAAATATGGTTACAAAGTCATATAATGCTGATAATGCGATTTACACAGTAACAATTGATGATGCAAATGAATTGGAAAAAATACATAATGGCAGTAATGATAAGCTTATTTCTAGAACAATTACTTACATAATTCTAAAGGAAGAAGATACATTTAAAGAAGAAACTAATATATCTAAGAATTTGACTCGTTGGGGTGATGATTGGACAATAGGAGGTTGGGAATATATAAGTAATAGATGGTATACTGAATCTGAAGGAACTCCATATAGAGTTGAAGGGGCAGCTGATATGACTGTTAAAATAACAACAGAATCAAGTTATCAACTGTTTGGTGAAGGTAGTGGAAAGGTTAAAGGCATAGTTGAGATAAAAATTGGCGGAAAAATTGATGAGAAAAAAAAGACAGAATGGTCAATTCATGTTCAAGTAGATGACGGATATTATAGAGACTTAGAAGTTTGGGAATACAAATCTAGATATGATTTTAATATCTATAAAAATGATGAATTATATGCAACTGATGGTATAGCATATAAACCTAATGGAGGCAAAAAATTAACAAATGATTTATATAAGAAAAGTGAAAATAAATAGGATAGTGATAAAATAAGATGTTAAAACAATATGTTAAGTATTTAATTTTGGGTTTGACGATTGGAATCAGCATAATAATTTCTACATTGATTTATGCTCATTATAATAGGTATGAGTACCATAATTTGCATGATGGAATAGTATTTGATAAATTAACAGGACAAAAATATTCTCCAAATACAATATCTGGCATGCCAAAATAGTGACAATAAAAAAATGTAAATGTAAATTTGAAACAGCTTTCTATGATAGAAAAAATCAAGGAAAGCTGTTTTACTATAATCTTATAAATAGAAACTCTAAAATATTTAGCAACAGCTCTTCAAAACTTAATGAGGTTATTTCTAAATCTTGTTGATAGTATAACTACTACAACAACGGATTTATTAAAAAGTCAACTATAGCATTGGATTAATCAGCAAGCTACATTTATTAAGGTTTTATTTACTGATTTGTGCTGGGAAAGTTGAGTTAGTAAATACAGAAAAACTGTAGTATAGACTAGTTATTAAATTTTTTTACGATAAATCAAATAAAATGGCTCCAATTTAATATAGAAACCATTGGTTAGCTATTCAACTTTATTATTATAATGAAAAGTTCCTTAAACTCTTAATAGACATTGGTGAAATAGTTGCATAAGTTATATAGTTGAAATATTAAATGATATAAATATATATATAGCCGCAATATTAGTATCGATTTAAGTTCGCTACTTGATTAAACAATTTTTCATAGGCTGATTGTTTTCTATAAAAGACTGGAGGATAGCCTATGGGGGCTGGTATGGTATGTTCACCGCCCTTATATAAGTGTCCAGTCCAGAAGTGTACCCACTCATCTTCTGGTAAGTATACTGACCATGTATTCTTGTTTTGTTCGTAAATCGGTGCTACTAATACTTCGGAACCAAAGAGATACTGATAAGCAATATCATAGGTTTTTGGGTCATTTTCATAATGCATAAATAGTGGCCTTTGCATGGGCAACCCTTGGTTGGATGCCTCTTTTATTAAGCGTTCTATATAAGGCTTTAGAGCGATATGTATCTCTACCATTTTAGCTAAATGTTTCATGGTTTCATCATCATGATAGTACTGAAAGTTCTGCTCGGGTCGATTGCCTTCATGCGTACGCATAAAGGATGTGAAAACACTCATTTCCGCCCAGCGTTGAAACAATTCCTTTGTTCGTATATTACCATGTAGACTTGTATAGCCTCCTATATCACTATGATGATATGGATTACCTATGATACCCGATGACAAAGCTCCTGGTATAACAGAAGCTAACCCATCATGAAGTGAAAAATCAACGGACTGATCGCCTGCCCATAAGGCTGTACAGTACTTTTGAGAACTATACCCACCAGCTCGCATAAAGTAGAATATTTCTCCCAGTTTACCAGCTTCTTTGACAGCTTCATAATTACACTGCGCCCACAATACGGGCCATGCATTATGCATAATCTTAGCATCTACCCCATTGTATAGGCAACAGTCCGTGGGCAAGTACTCACCGAAATCTGCCATCCATCCATCTAAACCAAAATCAATAAGATTCTTCTTAATAACTTCTTTATACCAGCCAAAAGCTTCAGGATTCGTTAAATCAACAATACCACAGTCAAATTCCCCAAAATCTACATCATAGTCTTCTCCATCATTTGTTTTTGCTAAATAATTTCTTTCTTTAGCTTCAGCATATAAAGAGCCATCGTTCACAACAAATGAAGTTAAATACCCCATAAATCGGATACCTTTTTCTTTTAACTCAAATATAACCTTATCTAAGTCTGGATAACGGTCTGGGTTCCATTCCCAGTTCCATCTTAACCGCTTTCCAAAAGAGGTTCTATTAATACCAACCCAATCTTGACACCATAATCCACTCACTTGAATACCTGCTTGCTTGGCATCTTCTAAATAACCCAGAACCTTTTCGGTTCCTCCTTGAACCCCCAGCATAACACCATCTCTGATCCAGCTTGGTAATTCTGGTAATCTACCGATATACTCTGTTAGTTTCTTTGTTAACTCTATATAGCTGCTTGCTGATTCAACAATTACAGTTTGTGGTATATCCCAAGTTTGTAGCTCGTGAAAATCAGGATGTCTAAAGTCAAAATCAGCATAAGCTGTAGACTCTACGTGACACCAGTACTTTCTTGTTGAGATAAAAGTAGGTTCTGGATAGTTCGTTGTATAGTAGTCTCCACCCGCTCTATCTCTTGTATCTGCCAGCCAAGTGGTATAGGTGGTTTTGTCTCGTCCAACACCAGGTTCTGATGTCCACAAGGGGAAATGACGTCCACGTAGATTAAAGTAAGACATCTGCTCACCACATCCATACACCTTCTCATCCTTCTCAGCAAAAAATCTTAGCCACAAACGATTAATTTTTTTGTTTTTTTGTATAAAATCTATCAATAATCGTTCGTTTTCCTCTCTAACTTTCATAACAATTAAGGATTGTTCATCTGCTCCATGCAGCTTAAATTTAATACTATTCTCTTCTACACTAGCATAGGTTAATGGAAGGCGTTCAATAAGATAGTCTTCAATCTTGTAGTTCCCTCGATACATATCAATGCTTTCTTCCCCATATCCAATATATAGAGCTGGCTGCTCCACCGTATGACATAGTATTAACTTATCTTGTAAATACAATGAAAAGCCTTGATCCAGTTCCACTATTTTCATTATTTCACCTCTTATTCATGTCATTCTTATGATAATTAACCTTTTACAGCCCCTGCTGACATACCTGCTATGAAATACCGTTGGAAAAACAGATACATCAATACCATAGGAATTGAGGCTATAGCAACACCTGTGAAAAGCATTTGATAGTCAATAACATACTGTCCTTGAAAATCTAGTAATGCCAAAGGAACTGTTTTTTTAGCCCTTTTTGTAATAAATAATAAAGGATATAATAAATCATTCCAATGCATAACAAACAAAAATATGCCTGTTGCTGATAATGAAGGTAATGAAAGCGGCATAACAACTCTTGAATAGATCTTCCATTCATTTGCCCCATCTACTTTAGAAGCACCGAACAATTCCTTGTGAATCGACCGCATAAAGCCTGTTAAAATAAAAACTGCCACTGGTAATGTAGATGCAATATTAGCAATAATTAAGCCTGTTAATTTATTTTTAAGACCAAAAGAAGATATCAGATTATATAGCGGTATCATATTTACTTGAGGAGGAATCATCATACCTGCTGCAAACAAAGCAAAAATAATAATTCCTAGAATTTTATTGCATCGAATAATAAAATAAGCAGCTAAACTTCCAAAAAATAGAGTTAGAAAAACAGAGGTTAACGTGGTTTGAATACTGTTTAGAAAATAAACAACAAACTTTTCTTCTACAAATATTTTATAGTAGTTATCAAGAGAAAAGTTTCTAGGGAGTCCAGCAATATTCTGAAATAACTCTGTACCATCTTTGAAGGTAGCAAAGAAAATGATAGATAGAGGTAATAGAATAGCCAGTGCGTATAAGCATAATACAATATTTCTTATAATTTTTTTATTCATCTCATTTCCTCCCTAATTTGTTTCATATCTGTCAACCAGCTTAAATTGTAAAAATGTGATTGCGCCAATAATAACTAAAAAGATGATTGATTGTGCGGCTGCATAACCAAATTTGTTGCTTCTGAAGGCAACATTATAGATATTGGTAGCAATGATTTCTGTCGAGTAATTTGGACCCCCACGAGTCATAGTATAGATAAGATCAAAGGCTTTGAAGGTTTGAATCGTCGTGTAAGCAACAACAATGGTAGCCGCTGGTGCTATCATAGGCCATGTTACCCTTCTAAATGTTTGCAAAGCACTTGCCCCTTCTATCTTTGCTACCTCGTAAAACTGCTTAGGAATGGCTTGCAAGCCTGCAACAAAGATAACAATCATCTGCCCGACATGAAACCATGCTTTAACAACTGCAATGGAGTAAATAGCAATGGACTTATCTCCTAACCAGTCTTGTATCATCCATTCTAATCCAAGTGATTTTAACAATTGGTCAATAGGTCCAATATTAGGTGCATATAAAAAAGTCCAAATGAAACCTACAGATACAGATGCTAATATAGTTGGGAAAAAATACAAGGCTCTAAAAAACACGTTGCTTTTAGTATTCTTTATTAATAATAATGCTAAACCTAAGGAAAATAAAAATTGTAGTATAGAAGCAGATAACGTAAATTTTACGTTATTAGTTAATGACTTGATAAATATCGTATCATTGGTGAACAAATTAATGAAGTTTTTTAATCCTACAAAATTAAATGCAGGAGAAACCCCATCCCAATCAGTAATAGAATAAAAAAGAGATAATACGGTAGGATATACATAAAATACACCATATATCAATAGGGCAGGTATAATGAAAAACCCTATTTTTTTGCTTGCCCTCATTAAGCCTCACTCCTTGAATGTAGAATATAGTGCAGGATCAAAATAATATAGACTTGATATAACGAAGAGAATTTCATCCTTTATGAAATTCTCTTCCTTATTAAATTCTGTATAGGTAGAACTAAATAATTAGTAGACCCATTATTTAGAACCCTTCAACCTATAAGCTCAAAACATATAATGAACTTATCAATTGGTAATCATGTAAATAAAAGTTCATTATATACAGGTAACTATCTACGTATAACTATTTACTTATAACTATCTACTTAATATTTCATCAATTAATTTTTGAGCATTGTCAGCAGCTTTTTGTGGTTCAGTACCGCTGATAACATCTTGAATAGAACCTAAAACAGCATTCTGAACATCTTGATCCGTGATAAAGAAACGAGGCTGTGTTCGTGTTTTTCTTGGTCCCCAAACTTCTCCAATTTCCATTAGTTCTTTAGACGTATATTCGACATCTTTCAAAGTAAGCTGTTGTCCTGTTGTGTTAGCATAATAGCTAGCTATTTCTTTCTCTGTTAAGAAATCAATAAACATAGCAGCTTCTTCTTTATGATTGGATTTCTTATTAATTCCCAATAAGAACGTTGCGTTATGAATACCATCCCAAACCTTTTCACCTTCTGAAGCGGGGTTTGGAGAAATGATACCTAATTCTAAATCTGGATTCTTTGCTAGGATACCAGAGATAGCATAGGAACCTGTTGCAAGCATAGCTGCTTCTTCACTAGCTATCATATTAATACCATCTTGATGCTTGAGTGAGTTAGCACTGGTGTTAAAGTAACCCTTGCTGTTTAACTCATTGAAGTGAGCGAGAGTTTTAACCCACCAATCTTCGGTTATTTTTGCTTCACCACTTAAGACTCTTGCCCAAATGCCTTCATCGGGCTCTAGGTTCATCATCATACTATTCATAAACTGACCTGGTCCAATATCTCCACCAGGGAATGCAATTGGTACATAGCCAGCATCCTTTAATTTTTGACAGGCATCTAACCAGCTATCCCAATCTTTCATAGCTCCTTCAAAATCAACCCCAGCTTTTTCAAAGGCTTTTTTATTGTAAACTGGCTGATTATAAACCATTTGGAAAGGCACAGCGTATTGAACGCCGTCTTCTAGACCAGCTGTAATCAATGCTTCATTAAACTTAGATACAAAGCTTTGGTTGGTGATATCATCAAATAAATCACCTTTACGAATGGTTTGGAATTGAGCTCCTGGGAAGGATGTGAAGACATCGCCTGCTTCACCATCTTGAAGTAAAGTATGTGCAGTTGATACATATTGTTCGGATGTATAAATGGTTTGTTCTACATCAATATGAGGATATTTTTCATTAAATCTTGAAATAATTTCATCAAATGCATCTTTGTCTTCTCCACGCCAATGAACAAAGCTTAGAGTTACTTTCTTTTTGTTCTGATCTTGGTTTTGATTATCTTGGTTATTATCCTTGTCGTTATTATCAGTTACATTGGTATTTTCTGAAGTATCCGCCTTTTTCCCACATGCTGCTAATACAGGAATAACAAGCATTACAGCAAGTAATAACGCTAAAACTTTTTTCATGAATATCTCCTCCTTAAATTTATCATAAATGTCCTAAGACATTTTTTACAAAAACTTTATGAGATTTAATCATTACTAAGTCAAGAAATACATGAACTAAGCAATAGAAATAGTTGTATTACTACCAACAATTCCAATGTGCGCTTGTTGATGAATCATCCTTAAGTTCTCTGGATGTACTAAAAGCCATTTATTTCTCTTAAACAAGCGATAATCTTCTTCGCATTTTCTTAGAAAATCTTTGCTAATCTCACAATTGGTACCTCTAGGCAATACAATAATACTCTTAAATCCCTCCTCGCATACTTTACATGGTGCTAAGTGTAAAGTTGTTGAATAGATTTCTACTGCTGTTCCTCTAGGAATAAAAACGCCTTTAATAAGCTCTGATGAATATTGGTTGTTCTTAATATCCCAGACATGACCTAATAAAAGAACCAAATCTGTAATAGCAATAAGTATTTCACTTGATTTATGATGCTCTAACCCATTAAGACTTGAATTCCGACCATTGCAAAAACCAATCTGAACTTCCATACCCCCATAGAATCTTTGCATTAATGCTTTATGTACATGAGTCTTTTCCATTTCTTCAATAGATGACTCATAGACAGTACCCTGCTCTGGAATATTGGTCTTATTAACCATATAGCTTATTATCTCTTCAAAATCATATCCACTAACAACATTGACATATGAAGCTGTCTCAGGTTGTTCGACATGAAATATCTCCACATGTGGATTATTTTTCTTTATAGTTTTATACATCCTGTTACACCACCATTACTCATTTTAAAACTTAAGTTATCTAAACTTCTGAACAAGCAAAACAACTCTTAAAATTAAGGGATTAAAAGATTAAACATGGATAATTGACACTAAATTAAGCCGCTTTATGATCTCATCACTAAGCTTAATTAATTAATCCTTTTAATTATTAACCATAGTTATATTCTACAACTAACCATCTCAAATGTCAATATCCATTTAATGTTTTATTTATTTATTAAAAGGATTAACTAATATAGTTCGTCATTATGCCCAAAACCATTACTTTAATTCGCTTGTTATTTGAAAAAATAGGCGCACCTCACCTATTATCTTCTGTGGTAAGTGTACACCTATTTATGTAGTATCCATTAAGTATTCATAAAGCTTATTTAAAATTCTCTTCTTCTATTCTTTGAACCTCTTTAAAGGCTTGAGATAAGAAATCGTGTTTATGCTCTAAGCCTTCTGTAAATCCTGTATTCAACCATCTTTCTACCATATCGATGGCTTTTTGGGGAGCAATAATCCAGCCTCCCATTGTTAGAACATTTGCCTGATTAACAACTGAACACATTTTTGATGAATAGCTGCCTTCTACAACCGCTGCATAAACTCCTTTAAACTTATTTGCCAATATGTTCATACCCATGCCCGTTCCACAAAACAGCATCCCTTTTTCATATTCTCCTGAAGCAACCCTTTTGGCTACTTTTGGTGCAACTTCATAATATGCCTTAAAATCGTTAATATCTAAGAGTCCTACATCTTCCACTTCGTATCCAATTTCTAACAAATACTCTTTAACCGCTTCCTTTAAGGTAAATCCTGATTTATCGGAACCCAGAATTATTTTCTTCATAGTATAACCCTTCCTCTCCTGTCAGATTAACTTTAGCCTTTTTTACCAATGACTTCTTTAACCGCTTCTATAATATGTTTGGCTTTCATCTCATATTTGTTCATTAAGAAATCCATTTTACCTACTTCACCAAAATGATCCTTCACACCAATCCTCTTCATTGGTACAGGATAATTCTCGGTTAGCACTTCAGCAACAGCACTACCAAGACCATTAATAATATTATGATTCTCAGCAGTTACCACAGCACCTGTATCCTTGGCGGCTTGTATAACCGCCTCTTTATCTAATGGCTTAACCGTATGAATATTAAGAACCTTAACCGATATACCCTCTTCTTTTAGTTGGTTAGCAGCATCTAATGATTCTTTTACCATTAACCCAGTAGCCATAATCACCACATCACTGCCTTCTTTTAACTGCTCTGCCTTGCACCAGTTAAAGGTATACTTCTCATCAAAAATCTGCTCTGTTTTCTTTCTGAACATTCTTATATAAACCGGTCCATAATGATTAATGATGTGAGGCATTGCTTGTTTTAACTGAACACTATCCACAGGTTCAAATATAACCATATTAGGAATAGAGCGCATGATACCCACATCTTCAAAGCTCATATGTGTACCACCATTTAGTTCAGCAGCTACACCTGGGTCACTGCCCATCATCTTAACGTTCAAACCTGCATAAGCAACAGAAATGGTGATTTGATCCAAACACCTTCGGGTAGCAAAAGGTGTAAAAGTATGGGTAAAAGGTATTTTACCAAATGCAGATAGTCCAGAAGCAACTCCCATCATGTTAGCTTCAGCAATCCCTACATCTATCGTTCTTTCAGGGAATTTCTCTTTGAAGGGGAGCGACTTTGCTGCTTTCATTAAATCAGCTTCTACTAAAACAATACGCTCATCTTTTTCTGCCATTTCTATTAATGCTTCAGTATACACTTCTCTAACTTCTCTTTGTTCTAATGCCATACTAAATCACCTCTCCTTCATCAAGCATGGCGACAGCTTTTTTCCACATCTCTTCTGTAACAGGCATATTATGAGAGCCAACTAAGCCTTCAGCAAAATACGCACCTTTTCCTTTAATGGTATTGAGTATAATCATAGATGGACGACCTTTTTCATCATCTGCTCTTTCAATACTATCTAATATTTGTTGGATATCATGACCGTCAATCACCTGCACATGCCAGCCAAACGCTTTCCATTTTAAATCCAAAGGCTCCAAACCATTAACCTCTTGGGTATAGCCATCAATCTGCATCTTGTTGTAATCGACAAAAGCAATCACATTGTCTAGTTGCTGACTACCAGCAAGCATAGCAGCCTCCCATATCTGTCCTTCTTGACTTTCTCCATCTCCAATTAAAGTAAATATTCTACAGGGGTTTTTATCTATTTTTGCCCCTAATGCCATACCTATAGCAGCTGAAAACCCTTGTGCAAGTGAACCTGCTGTCATATCTACTCCAGGTGTTAAGATTTTATCACAATGACTTGGGAGGTTCGTATTAGAACGATTTAAAGTATCTAAAAGCTGAATATCAAAATAACCTCTATGTGCCAGCGCAGCGTAAAGAGCTGGTCCACCATGTCCTTTAGATAGGATAAACCTATCTCTTTCCTGCCAGTCTTTATTACTTGGATCGATTTTCATGACATCAAAATAAAGAGCAGATAACACATCACAAATAGATAAACAGCCGCCAATATGACCAACGCCTAATTTTCCTATCATTTCAATGGTTGATTTTCTTAGTTCCACAGCCTTAGCTTCAAGCTGTTGGATGCGTTCTTTTTGATTCGTTATTTCCGCCATGATATAACCACCTTTCTTATTTTTGTTATGTAAATTTTGTGTAAAAAGTATATCACATACTCAGTGTTTTAAGCTATTCACACTCTTTAGTAAATATGGGTTAGGATTCCTATAACATAAATGGTTGCAGCTATTATAACCGATGAGATTACCGTTAATACAGCACCTGCTTTTGCCATATCCTTGATAGAAAAATAGCCTGCTGAATAAGGAATGACATTTGTAGGTGTGGATGTAACTAATATGAAAGCTAAAGACGAGGTTAACGCTGCTGGCAATGTAATGGATAGAGGATCCAACCCTAAGCTTTGAGCCAGTGCAATAATAATTGGTATAATGATAGTTGCTGTAACTGTATTACTTGAAAAAGCTATTTTTAATAAGGAAACAATAAACACAATAGCAAATATCTGTATGAATGGATGTATACCGCCTATCTGACCTAAAAGCACTACAGAAAGCCACATAGCAGCCCCTGAGTTATAGAGCATCATGCCAAGGGATATACCTGAAACCACTAAGATAATACCACTCCAAGAAATATCTGGTTCAATTTCTTTCCATTTAATTTTTGATACACCAGGAAAGAAAAATAGGGAAGATGTTAATAAAACAGGCATTGAAATTGGGATCCCGATGCCTAACCATCTTTCAAAAAGAGGTGACGTCAGCCATAAAGCTACCGTTAATAAAAATATAACAACGGTCTTTTTTTCTTCCAAGTTCATCTTTGGAAGCTTCAAATACTCTTCTCTTAATTGTTCTTTTGTTTTAGATAGTTTTTTCATTTCTGGCTTGAAAAATAATAATAAAATCCCCCATGTTGGAAGCAGCAATAAAAGAGCTGAGGGTACTCCAAAGATCATCCAGTCTAGGAAATTAAGATTAACTCCTGCCATATCCTTTAAAAATCCAATAGCCAAAGGATTAGGTCCACATCCAGCAGGCGTTCCTATACCACCAACGATAGGTCCCCATGCACATGCAATCATCAGCGCCTTTCCAAAGTTGCTTTTTAATGGAACTACTTTTTCTTCTTCTAAGATACTTTTTCCAAGAGGCATCAGCATTGCTGCAACTGCCATATCTGTTACCCACATAGAAAGTATTGCGCCAACAAGTAAAAATCCTAGTATGATAAAATAAGTATTGTTGCCTGTTTTTGATAGAATAAACATAGAAATGCGCTTGCCTAATCCCGACCGTGTAATATAGGCAGATAAAATCAGAACACCTATAAAAAAGACAATGATATCATTACCAAAGCCAGCTTTAACAACAGCCTTAAAGGAGTCTACATTAAAGAGCGCCATCATAAAAACACCAAGTAAGCCTGTTATATGAAAGGGCAGCGCTTCTGTCATCCATAGAATCAGCGCAAATATGAGTACAGCCATGGCCGTCTGACCAGCTCTAGTTAAAGTCGCCTCTCCAGCCTGAGCTATAGATTGAGGTATGGATATCGCATTAAATATAAGTGCAATGGCAAGTGCCAGTAAAATAAAAATGATATTTTTTCTTACATTAACACCTTTTGTCATCAAAGCGTTCCTCCTTAATGCATCTATTTAAAAGCTGTCCAACCAAACTAGGTTTCTTAGCTACTAACGCACCTGCTGATTCTAAAGCCTTGATTTTGTCTTCTACAGAACCTTTACCTCCCGATACAATAGCACCTGCATGACCCATTCTTTTACCTTTTGGTGCTGTTCTTCCGCCAAGAAAGGCTACTAAAGGCTTTGTAAAGGTGCCATTTTGAATTGCTTCTGCAACTTCTTCTTCCATGGTTCCCCCTAGTTCACCTATAATGACAACCGCATCGGTTTCTTCGTCCGCTTGATAAAAGGGTAGCATTTCTGCAAATCGTGTACCGGGTACTGGGTCACCCCCTACTCCAATTAATGTAGAGACACCATACCCTGTCTTTACTACCATAGCTGTTACTTCATTGGTTAAAGAACCGCTTCTAGTCATGATACCAATTCTACCTGGCTTATAAACCCGTTTTATCCAATAGGGAAAGAATCCCATCATAGCTTTACCCGGTGATATAACTCCAGATGTATTGCCACCTACGACATAAGCACCTGCTTTTTTTGCTTCTTGCCTTATCTGTATGGCATCATGTAAGGGTATACCATCCGCAACGGTTACAATTTTCTTAACCCCTGAATCTAATGCTTCCAAAACAGCATCCTTTGTAAATCTAGGTGGAACAAATAACATAGATGCATCCACATCATAGGTGTTAACCGCTTGTCTAACCGTATTAAAAACAGGTATGGATTCCACTTGTTGTCCTGCTTTTCCCGGCGTAACACCAGCAACAATCTGTGTACCCATCTCCTTCATATGCTTCGTCCAATAGCTTCCTTCCTTGCCTGTTATCCCTTGAATGAGTACCTTTGTACTCCGCTCAATAAAAATACTCATGATACCATCCCTCCTTGAGCAATTTCAACCGCTCGTTGAACCGCCTCTTCTGTGTCAAACAAGCATTCTAGACCAGCTTCTTGCAGCAATTCGACTGCTTTTTCTTCATTAGTACCTCTGATACAGGCAACAATGGGTCTATCTGGCTTCAATTTTGCAATAGCATTCACCACACCTTCTGCCATCACATCTGCTCTAGCAATGGTACCGAATGTCACGATTAATATAACTTTAGATTCATTCTTAAGACATAAGGACATGGCTTTTTCAGCTTTTCTATAGTTAGGTCCGCCAAATTCTAAGTAATTGGCAACTGTTCCACCTGCATAATGAATGAGATCATAGACCGTAGTAGTCAAGCCAGCACCTGCACACATAAGGCTGATATCACCATCAAATTGTATATAAGGAATCCCTTCTAAGGCTGCCTCATATTCAACTTCATTATCATAATAAGCGCTTGTTTTTTCATAGGTAGTTTGTCTGTAGGATGCATTATCATCAATAATTAGCTTACCATCTCCAGCTACCACATGTCCCTCTTGAGTTATAAACAGCGGATTGATTTCTACTAATTCTGCATCATACTTTCTAAAAACTGTATATAATTTCTGCACTATAGGTATCACCTGTTTAGCATAAGGTGTATCTAAACCAAGATTGTAAGCAATATTTCTACTATTAAAGCCTTGGATACCTAAATTAATATCGATTGGCTCTTTGATTATTTTCTCAGGCGAAGTCACAGCTAAGGCTTCAATATCAATTCCCCCTTCTTCACAAGCGATGATAAGGGCTTTGGAATCAACCGGATCCACAGTTACAGATAAATAAAGCTCTTTTTCTATATTGACTGCACGCTCAACCAATATCTGTTTAACATGATACGCACTATTAAAGATCTCCTCAGCCTTATCTTTTGCTTCATCCAAAGTTTCCACCAACTGTATAAGTCCTGCTTTACCTCTTCCGCCTTGAAGTACCTGTGATTTGAGTACACATGGTAGACCAACCTGACGAACTGCATCATCTAATTGGGATAGTTCATTGATGAGATGTCCCTCAGGAATAGGAATGCCAGCTTCTTTGAACACTTCTTTTGCTTGATATTCAAATAATTTCATGGGTGATTCTCCTCCTATTTTCCATATTGCTTCCAATACTCTCCCCACATGTCTTCATCTGTGGGCTTAACTGGTGGTATTGGATATGAAACCCAAGTAATATTTAGAAAATGTTTATAATTGATATTTTCTGTTGTAATATTACCACCCCATGTACCACAACCTAATGTTACAGTTGATGGCATACCATTGAAAAAATTCCCTCCATTAGCTGGTGCTTGTGGCTGTCTCACCATAATACGGCTTGTTTTCATCTCCATGGCAAGCTGATGTATATAAGCATCATTAAACGTATGTATACCACAGGAATGACCTGTTCCAGCAACGGTTGTAAGCTTGATAAGAATATCCAATCCTTCTTCAAACGTTGAATATTTCCATAGGGTTAATACAGGAGATAGTTTTTCTTCAGCAAACGGGTCAGAATCAACTGGCAGTTTTCCTTCAACCATGAGCATGGTTGTGTTGTTAGGAATCATTAATCCTGCATCAGTTGCAATCACTTGAGCTGACTTAGCTACAATCTTTGCATTTAATGCGATATGACCCTTTTTATTAGGAACCCACATCCATTTTTGCAGACGTGTTTTTTCAGTTGTATCACATAAATAAGCATCCTTTTGCTTAAAGGTTTCGATAACTTTATCATAAATGCTTTCATGAACAATAATAGAATTTTCTGATGAACAAGAGGTTGCATGATCGAAGATTTTGCTTATAGTTACTTTTTGAACAGCATCTTCAACATCTGCATCTTCTGCGATGATTTGTACTGAGTTGCCAGGTCCAACACCATAGGCAGGTGTACCGCTAGAGTAAGCCGCTTTAACCATGGCATTTCCACCTGTAGCAATGACCAAATCCACTTGATTCATTAAAAGATTCGTCGCTTCTATTGAGGGGATTTCTACAATTTGTATTAAATCCTCAGGAGCGCCAACCTTCTTCAACCCTTTTCTCATAAAATCTACAGCCAATTTAGAACTTACTTTAGCTTTTGGGTGAGGAGCAAAAATAACGGCATTTCTTCCTTTTAGTATAGATAAAGCATTACTTGCTGGTGTCGCTGTGGGATTGGTTACGGGTGTTAGAGCACCAACTACCCCAACAGGCTTAGCATACTTAAATATTTTTTTCTCATCATCCTTCTCAATAAGACCTACAGACTTGACATTCTTAATATCGTTTAAGACCCCCATAACCTTAACTTTGTGTTTGGTAATTTTGTGTTCTACCAGCCCCATACCTGTTTCTTCAACCGCTTTTTTAGCAAGCTGTTCAATGCTATCATCCTTATAAACCTGCCAGCCTACCGCTAGGCAAACCTCATCGATTTGCTCCTGTGTGTACCCTTCGATTTGCTTCTGAGCTTTTCTTGCTCTTTGCAATAAATCTTCAATCATTTTTTTGCTTTCTTCCATAAGAACACCTCCATATGAATTATAAGCTTAATTTATAGCTCAACTCTCCCATGGTATTATCTGAATAGGAATGGGAAAGAGCATAGACGCCATGAATACTTTTACTATTCTCTAAGTATAAAAGAATAACTAATTCACTATCGTATAAGTTTATTGGTATTTATTAAACTTTTTAATTAATAGCTTAAAAAAATAATAGCCAATTATGAGATAGCTGTTGCACCTGTTTTATAAAATAATTCTTTGACAACTAAGACAATCCCACCAATACAACGTCTATTATCCAAAACACTACTTTCTATTTTATCCATAATGTTATCAACGTGCGCCAGTTTATTAATTTCTTGTATGAGCTTATCTAAGTAACTCTTGTTTCTAAAAAAATCACTATATATAATGATCTTATGTGGATCATACAATCTTATCATATTCACAATACCTATTCCAAAGTATCTCCATATTTGGTTGACTTTTTTTACAATCTCCACTTCTCCTAGGTCATAACCTTCAATAATGCTAGCTGTATTAATTGCCGATTGGTTACCATCAACCAACTTATGTAGAATCGGATAACACTCCTGTGTAAATTCATCTTTAATGGTTTGTTTCAAAGTTCTGATAGATGCAACCGTCTCAAGGCATCCTCTCTGTCCACATTTACACTCTTTCCCATTCGGTACAATAATCATATGTCCTAATTCTCCAGCATTATTATAAGAGCCTTTATATATTTCTTTATTGGTTATAGCTGCCGATCCAATACCAGGTCCATATTTAATAAAAACCATATTCTCTATATTTTTATGAGAAGTTAACTCCATCTCTGCTAAAGCTAAGGCTCTAACGTTATTCTCAACAACCACTGGTATATTCAATTCCTTTGATAGTATGGACTGAATGTCGACTTCATGTTTCCATAAACCATAGGCACGTTTACTAAGACCTTTTTTACTATCTACAATACCTACAATACCAACTCCAATACCTAGAACATCACTTTTGGAGATATTCAAGTTCCACAGCATAGACATACATATATCTACGATTATTTTCATAATATCTTCAACTGACATGCCATTAATTTCTTTATCCATATATTCTATAATTTCATATTTTAAGTTTGAAATACCTATGCTTAGCGAATTGGGTTCAATATTGACACCAATAACATATTTGTAGTCCTTTTTTAATTCTATAAATATTTTCTTTCTTCCGACTCTCATCGTATCTTCAATTTGACCGCTTTCTCTTATACAGCCATCCTGAATCATTTCGTTAACAAGTATTGTAACTGCGGCAGGTGTTAGTTTAATCTTTTCAGCAATATCTTTCCTTGACTTTTTCCCTTTTTTTAGCTGATTTAAGATTAAAGTTCTATTATTTATCTTAAC
Organism: Vallitaleaceae bacterium; assembly: GCA_028277605.1. GTDB lineage: Bacteria > Bacillota > Clostridia > Lachnospirales > Vallitaleaceae > JANQFZ01. Next base: position 62,016 of record JANQFZ010000027.1, read on the forward strand.
ATCACTCATGTTGACACCTGATGTTCTTCTCATTTCAGCTCACTCTTTTCTATATTTAACGGTATTAAAAAAATTATATTAATAGCGAAAAATTTTTAACCACGACTGTTTGTTAACAACTAAGATTTTAACTATGTTTTATACTATTATCTTATCTATAATATTACACTATATAAGCTATAAAATCAATATTTAATTAATCCTTTTAATTATTTACCTAAAATTTTTAACTTTTATCCTTCACCTAAATAGAAAATTCTAAAATAAGTTTCCAAAGCTTCCCACAATTCCTTTTTTTCTCTTTGTTTCTGCTTCACTTTTAAATGACTTCCAATCTCATCATACAGAAGATCCTCTTCATTTGCTTTAACTTCTATGAAAATAGTGCCATTTTCTTCAAATCCCACACTGAGTGTACCTCCAACCTCTTCTGTATGGGTTACACACAATATCTTTAACTCATTTCTAACTTCTTCTGGAAGCTGATCAAAATCTTGGTTAAAATAGTATTTTTTAGAATAATAGCTTGCAGCACAGAGTACTACTCTTTTATCGTTCATAATACACTCCTTTTGATTTAAACATAACCATGGATGCCCCGTACTGAAACTTCTCCCGCATGAATAATCTCTTTTTGTCCATTGGTTTCTATAACAAGTTCTCCTGTATCCGTTACATTAAGGGCTTGACCTACTAGTGTTTGTTCACTATTAATAACCTTAACTTCTCTCCCAACATTAATGCAGTATTGATTATAATCGTCTATAAAAAGAGATAAATCCAATGTTTCTAAATAACTTTCATACAACTCTTCAAAATGCTGTAAAAGCCCTTTTACAATATCCGCCCTCTTATATAAACGCTTACTCTCAATACATAGAGATGTAGCAATGTTAGAAATCTCTTCTGGAAATGTTTTTATATTAACATTAATACCTATGCCTACAACAACATAATTAATATAGTCTAATTCGGAACTCATCTCAGTAAGAATACCGCATATTTTTTTGCCATTTAAAATAATGTCATTCGGCCATTTAATATAAACCTCTTGTCCAGTTGATTCTCGAATTGCACGACAGACCGCCAGCCCTGCTACTAATGTTATCCTAGAAGCATGATTAGGGTTAATGGGAGGTCTTAGTAAAAGTGACAGCCATATTCCAGTATTGGGCTCAGATACCCAATGTCTTCCTCTACGTCCTTTCCCTTTTACTTGCTGATTGGCAATAACAACTAAGCCTTCATTTTCACCTTGTAGTGCTAATTTTTTAATTTCTTCATTGGTTGAACCAACCGATTCAAAAAACATCAGTTTACTGCCAATGGTTTTGGTTGCAAGGTGATATTGAATTTCCTCAGGGGTTATAGTATCAGGGCTTTTTATTAATCTATAACCTTTTTTGGTTACAGATTCAATAACATAGCCTTCGAGTTTTATATTTTTTATGGTTTTCCATATAGCCGTTCTTGATACACCTAGCATTTGACTCATATATTCACCAGAAATATATCCTTCGGCTTCTTTTAATAAACATAGTATTTTTTCTTTCATTAATATCTTCTCACTTTATCATTCTGTATTGGATAATGCTAAAGGATAGGTCATATATCATTATTTAATTATTCATTATGACTTTTAAAAATTATGACCTTTATATTTTTGTATTATACGCTTATTTTGCCGTTTATTCAAGGGAGCAAGTGTTTGCTATAAGGTAGTCAAGGGTAAATAGTATGTGCTAATACTATTTACCCTTCTCTCAACTCATTCCATTTAAACATGTATAAATTTTTTTCTGAGCAATAACTGTATAAAACTATAATAAAAACTGTATAAAACTATGAATATCTATACTCAATGAGTTAGCCTAATGTAGCTACCATAACTGCTTTAATTGTATGCATTCTATTTTCTGCTTGATCAAATATTGTATCCGCATGGGTTTCAAAAACATCCTCTGTGACTTCATTCCCTTTTACCGCTGGTAAGCAATGCATCAATACTGTTGATGTTTTTTTTGTCATAGCCATTAATGAAGCATTGACTTGATAAGGCTTAAGGAGCTGAATCCTATCTTTTGCTTTGTCCTCTTCTCCCATAGAACACCATACATCTGTATAGATAACGTCAGCGTTTTCAACAACTTCTACTGCATCACTCATTAAAATCGTGCTTCCGGATTGCTTAGCGTAGTTATTACATGTTTCAAGTAAATCTGGATCTGTCCATAGATCCTTTGGTGCTATGAGTACAAAATCCATTCCTACTTTAGAACAGCCAATCATTAAGCTGTTTGCCATATTGTTTCTACCATCACCTATGTATACAAATTTCTTTCCTTGTAATTGACCGAACTTTTCTTGAATCGTTAATAAATCAGCTAGTATCTGTGTTGGATGATAATCATCTGTTAAACCGTTCCATACAGGCACACCACTAAAGGCCGCAAGCTTTTCAACGTGTTCTTGTTTAAATCCTCTAAATTGTATCCCATCAAATAAACGCCCCAATACTCGAGCAGTATCTTCAATAGACTCTTTATGTCCTAATTGAATATCCTGCTTTCCTAAATATTCAGCATGTCCACCCTCATCTATACAAGCTACAGTAAACGCGCATCGTGTTCTTGTGGATGGTTTTTCAAAGATTAAAGCTATATTTTTACCTTCCATTAGATTGCCCTGTATACCCATTTTTTTCTTCTGCTTTAGATCCTGTGCAAGACTTAATAAATATTCAATCTCATATTTTGTAAAGTCCTTTAATGTTAGTAAGTTTTTCCCTTTTAAGTTGAAAGCCATTGAATACCTCCTGTATAATTATTCTTTCTTATTTATAATTATTCTATAATTAATTAGCTGTCCTGTCAATAAATTTATTTAAAAAGATTCTTTCTTAGCATCAACTTTATAATTCTTAACCGATTCATAAGCCTCTTGTGTAAAATACTCTTGTGAGTTAATAATTTTTTTGCCCCTTCTGTCTATTCTTTTATACTCCCCTAATTCATTTTTGATTTTAGCTTTTACGACATCGCGTAGTAGAATATTTAAATCCTTGAGCAATCTCTTTTTAATTATAGCGTCCTCTATTGGAAACAATAGTTCTACTCTCCTGTTAAGATTTCTAGGCATCCAGTCAGCACTGGATAAATAGATATCTTCTTTGCCATTATTATAAAAGTAAAAAATTCTGCTGTGTTCTAAATAACGTCCAACAATACTACGGACACGTATATTCTCACTAACACCATGTAAGCCCGGTATCAAACAACATATACCTCTTATAATGAGTTCTATTTTGACACCGGCAACCGATGCCTTGTATAATGCCTTGATTATTCCTTGGTCACTTAATGAATTCGTTTTTGCAATTATTCTAGCTTCTTTTCCCTGTAGCGCATTTTTCTCTTCTCTCTCAATCAGGTATTTGAATTTCTTTCTTAAACTAGTAGGAGCCATGGTTAGCTTATTGAGTTTTGGAGGTTCAGAATATCCAGAAAGAGTATTGAAAACGGCTGAAGCATCCGCTCCAATGATTTCATTACAAGTTAACAAACCCATATCTGTATAGAGCTTTGCTGTAATATCATTATAGTTCCCTGTCCCTAGATGAACATAACGCCTAATACCGTATTCTTCCATGCGTACTATCAACATAATTTTAGAGTGCGTTTTCAATCCTACAAGACCATAAATGACATGACAACCAGATTTTTCTAATCTCCTTGCCCATTGAATATTGTTTTCTTCATCAAATCTTGCCTTTAACTCAACAAGAACGGTCACTTGTTTACCAGCTTCAGCCGCTTCTGCAAGTGCTTTAATAATGGGGGACTGTCCACTAACTCTATATAATGTTTGCTTTATAGCTAAGACTTTGGGGTCTTTTGAAGCTTTTTGAATGAGTTCAATGACAGGCTCAAAACTATCAAAAGGGTGGCTCATAAAAATATCTCTTTCTTTAATAGCTTCAAAAATATCTTCTTTACCGAGTAAGTCTCTAGGTATTTGGGGCTCTTTAGGTTCGTATTTTAAATGGGAAAATCCTTTAAATTTATAGACTTTCATAAGAAATGTTAAATCTATAGGCCCATCAATATAAAAGATATCTTGTTTTTCCACCGAAAGTGACTTCGTCAATATATTCACTAGGCGTTTATCCATATTTTTACTCATTTCTAGACTTATCGCCTCTCCCCATTTCCGCTTCTTAATGGATTTTTCTATTTCTATTAATAAATCTTCTGCTTCTTCTTCATCTATAGTTAAGTCTGCATTTCTTATGATTCTATATGGATAAGCACATATTACTTCATAACCAATAAACAGCTTATCTATATACAGAGCTATAATGTCCTCAAGCAATATGTAATCTTTTCTTGTATCTATTCCATTTGGTATTTCAAGAAGTCTTGGTAAAACAGAAGGAACTTGCACAGTTGCAAAAACTTCCTCAAAGTCTTTATTTAACAACACACCAATGTTTAAGCTTTTATTAAGAATTAAAGGAAATGGTCTACTTGAATCAACAGCAAGTGGTGTAACAACTGGATATATGACATCTGTGAAGTATTCTTCTAAATAATCTTTTTGCTGTGCAGTAAGCTTATTAACGCTGACTATATTCAGCCCATTTTTTTTAAGAAGAGGTTGTATTGATTTATTAAAATGATGATATTGCTCCTCTACCATTGTGTGCGTTCTTATAGTTATTTTGTCTAACTGTTCTATAGGTGATAGTCCAGAAAAATCTTTCTTGTCATAACCTACCATAAATTGCTCTCTAAGAGATGCTACTCGAACCATAAAAAATTCATCAAGATTGGAACTAACAATAGATAAATATTTAATTCTTTCAAACAATGGATTCTCTTTATTCTCAGCTTCTTCTAGTACACGTTGGTTAAACTCTAACCAGCTTAGCTCTCTATTTTCATAATAGTTCACATGATCAAAGTTCTCTTTCATACAGTACCGTCCTTCCTAAGAGTATTGTTGCGTAGATTTTAAAGCTCTCTTTTAATATTTAACACAGGATACAAGCCAAAAACTTCTCTAAAGAAATCTGCTTTCTTTTTAAATGTCCATTGTTCTAAGAGCGTATTTTCAGTCGATTTGCCTTTAATAATTACCTGTTTATTTTTTCTTCTAACGGATGTTATTTCTATTTTTTTATGATGACTTCTATCAATAGCTACTGCCAATCGGATTATTGCGGCGCACTTTGCAACTATGACACGTTCATTTTTAGATAAGTTTTTATAATTTTCATCATTAAATGAAGGAATATCCATCGTATGATAGCGAACGATGTTCGCAATTATCTCCATCTGTTCTTTTGACATACCAAAAACAGCTAGCGAACGAATAATATAGTAAGAGTGAATCTGATATTTATCTATGCTTATATATTTACCAATATCATATAAGATGCAAGCAAGCTGTAAGAAAAGTCTTTCTGTCTTTAAACCATGTAGTGTTTTTGTTTTATCAAAGATAAATAAGGCGCTATTCTCAACCTGCAAATTTAGCTGATTGTTGTAATGGTATTTCTTAGCTATCATTTCAACTGAATCGATAATTTCCCTAACGGATGGCTCCTTCTTCTTTGAAATGTTCTGTTCTTCAAAAATGTCTATGATAATACCGTCGGTTAAGGTTATTTGAGGTACAATAATCTTATCAGTATTAGCATAATCAAGAAATTTTTTATATAGTACAATTGAAGGAAGTAAAATTTCAGCTCTTTCATCTTCTATATCATATTCTGTAACAATCTCATCTGTAGATTTATTCAGTAGTGATTCATACAAATCTTCAAAATCCTGTCTGCCTATTAAGTTTACAGCTTTATCGTCATCTGAGTTAATAATTCTATTAATAATGCTTATTTCTCCTCCTACAGCTATAAAATGTGTATAGTTGCTTGTTTTTTTGAAGAAATCTAAGTCCTCAATACTTGCTATAATATACTCTTCTAATATTTGATAGTACTTAGTAGTTTCCCTTTCTAAGCTAGATAATACCTCTCGTATTCTAAGAGCACCCAGTTTTATATTCTGACTAGATATCAGCTTAGATTCATCATATAAGGTTATTTGAATACTTCCAGCACCTATGACAGCAACGACAGCTCCCTCTTCAATAATCTGTTCAAAGTCCACCAGGCTTTTCTTAATTGCTTTATGTGTTAAGTACTGTTCTTGGGAGTTATCTATTACTTCTATATTCAATCCAGTATTTATCTTTATCTGGTCAAGAATATAATCTTTATTCGATGCTTCTCTAATTGCACTAGTCGTCATAGCCTTATGGATTTGTACATGATAATCCTTCATACTTTTTTTGAAGTTTTTAAGAATATGACACACTTTTTCAACAGATGCAAAGGTTAGTTTTCCATGTGTAAAAGTATCATGACCTAAAACCGCAATTTTTCTATAACTATCCAAAAGCTTAAAATTACCTTCACTATCTAATTCTCCTATTTTCATTTTGAGAGCATGTGAACCAACATCAATAGCTGCAACGATTTTATTTTTAATAGGTCATCACTCCTTTGCAAAAATTATCACAATAATAAACACAATGTTACTAATGTAAAATCACCTTTTTTTGGTAAGTAGGTTATATTACTTTTAATACAATACTCCTGATAATTTATTATACCTCGATATCGAAGGAAATATAAAAGATTATGTAATAGAGAAAAATAATCCAGAAGAGATATTAACCTAAAAAAAAAGAGCTATTACCTATTGCTTCTAGGTTAAGCTCTCAAACTAAGCACGCCTTCTTCGTAGTTTATCTATTAAGACGATAATGCCACTTAGTATCATATTGCCATAATAGACAATAATCCTCCATAAAGCTACAGCATAGAGTAAAACGGTTTTAGGAAAAAAAACTTTAAACAACACATAAAAACTACCTTCCGATGCTCCTGCACCACCAGGTGTGGGGATAAAACTAACTACCACATAGACTACAGTTTGTATAGCTAATATATCAAAATAGCCTGCCCCATTGAGTCCAAAAGCTAAATATATAAAGTATGTAATGGAGAAGTATACCGTTAATTGTAATACCGTTAGTAGAGTTAAGTATATCATTACATCTTTATTATTCTTTATATCCTGAATGCATGAGGCATATTCATCAATGTGATCGTATAGCTTTTCTTCATTAAACTTTTTTATTATTCTAAGCTTCTTAATTATTTTCATAAAAATGCCAAGTATCTTATTCACAAGGCTTCTTGAATACGCTAATGTAATTATAAACACACAGCCAAATAGATTAACGATTAAACCAATAATAATAAATAAGATGATAGGACCGTATTCTTTTGTAATAAACTGAAGCTTAAAAAAGAACATAAATATTGAGTATAGAGAAATAACAGTTTGAAATATAATAAATTTCTTAACCGTCAACGAAGTCGCTTTTGGAATTGACATATTGTATTTTGTCTTTAAACCATAAATTTGAGCTGGCTGCCCTCCACTTGCAAAAGGTGTGATCAAGCTGTAATACTGACCAACAAAAGATAAGTAAACAGCAGATTTAAAATGAAAACCTCTGTCCAGCTCTCTTCCTATAGCATAAATAATAATAGCATTAACAATTAAATACACAATCATACAACCAATAGCACAAGCAAGAAAAAAACTGTTTACATTTTTAATAAAATCAGGGAACGTAGAAATTTCTTCACTTGTCAATAAAATAAACAAAGTTAGTGCGGTGAATACTGCTACAAATACAATCCCTATAATTTTTTTATTCATACTCTGAACTCCCATTTTTTTGGATAAAGTAATCTGCTGAAATCCAAGACTCTTTTGGCTTTCTAAATTTATTTCTTCCTCTTTTACTAGAAGAATATACATGCTTAATTAAATTATCCCATACTCTAAGGAATAGCTTAAGCCTAAGCGTTTCAATTTCTCTTACTTCAAATCCTTTTTTTGCTGCCAAAGGATATAAAACACCTCTGCCATAATAAGCCTTAATATTCTGGAATGTTTTGTTTTCTCTTGATGCTTTTGCTAGAAGTGCAAATTCTGCGTCCATAAGCATAAATATCTCTCTAAGGTTACCATCTAAAACGTTGGCTGCATGATTATTAACATGCAGCTCCCCAACCGTATCTCCATTTTTAATTATAGTATCATCCTTAAGCTTTATTGGCTTTCCTTTATAGGTGTGTATTGCAACAAAAAAATTTTTAGTTTTTGAATTAGGAATCAGCACCCAATGCTTTTGAGCTGCTTTTTCCATTCGATCCATGAACCACTTAATCATTCTTCTATCTCCTTACTTAAAGCTTACACAGTTTCTTGCCTCATCTCACCACATTTTTCCTCGTCATACGTATCTATAGTAACAAATGTATAGCCATCTTGAATTAATTTTGGTATCGTTGTTTTTAAAGCATTTATAGTATTTAGAGGAGCCCCTTTGGCACCGCCGCTATCATGTAAAACAATAATATCATTGCTTCCTGTTCGATTCATTAAGATTTGATGAATGTTTTCCTTTGAATTATTTTTTCTCCAATCATAAGCCTCTACAGACCATAAGATAACCTTAAGCCCATGCTTTTTAGCACCGTAATAGGTAAAAGCATTAAATGTACCCCAAGGTGGTCTAAAATACTTAATATGTAAACCTAATGTCTTAAAGATTTTTAAGGATTTATCAAACTCATTCACAGTTTCATAAGGATGGCTGAGCCAAGCACTCTTATGCTTATAGGTATGCATAGCTAAGCAATGACCTTCTTCTTGCATTCGACTAATAATTTCTGGATGTTCCTGAGCTTTTTTTGCCACCAAAAAAAAAGTCGCTGATACATCATGCTGTTTTAAAATATCTAATAACTGAGGGGTATACCTAGGATCAGGTCCATCATCAAATGTTAACGCTATTGTTTTATTCTGTGGGTTATCTTGTAGAACTCTGATACAATTTTTTGAATGATTCCTAATATAATAATTCGGTATGACCATATAAATGAGAAATAATACTAATACGCCTATTATACAATATATTACTACCATCATATCACCTGTTTATTTTTTAAACCGCCTGTATCTCTCTTGAATAATATAACCCTAGTATGCTACTAGCTAGAACTTCCATATCTATATTACCCTTAAGAAATTTAAGCTGTCTCCTTGCATCCTTTCTTAACTGTGGATCGGTTATCTTTTGTAATAGTGTTTGCTTAAGTTCATCTTTATTAGAAGCAATCCATCCTATACGATGTTTGTCAATAAACTGTGAGTTTATCACTTCCTGTCCTAATACAGGCTTATATACTATCATAGGAAGTTCAGAAGCTATTGCTTCAAATAAAGTTATTCCTCCAGCTTTACTAATTAATAAATCGGAGGCCCTCATATATTTAGCTACTTGAGTTGTATATTTAATAACTTGAATATTTTTATAAGCCTGAGGAACACTTAATTTATTAAAAAGTCCTTTATTCTTTCCTGTTAGTATCACACATTTCGTGTGGTCTAATTCATTTAGCCATTCATAAAAAGCATTGTTTTCAGGCAGGAGACCAAGACCCCCACCCATAATTAATAGAACTGTATCATTCTCTCTAAATCCTAACTCCAGTTTTACATTTGAAGGGTCTTCTTGAATAAATTCTTTTTTTATTGGAATACCTGTTACTTTTATTTTACTCTCTTGTATACCTTTCGCTATTAGACCTTGCTTAACTTCCTTACATGCAACTAAATATAAATCTGTTCCTTCATAAATCCATTCATTCGTATCCACAACATCTGTGATACAGGTAACTAAAGGAATTGTTTCATTCTCATTGAGTTTCAATTTAGAAACATATCCTGTACATATAGGAAATGTGGATATGATTAGAGATGGTCTTACCATCTCTATATATTTTTTTAGCTTTTCTAGATTAGATTTTGAAGCTGTATCTAAATCTTTAACTAAATCATTTTTATTTTTTATGTTGTAATAACGGTTTACCACCATGTGAGCGTTCTTTACTAGTAACTCATAGCCTTTATACATGCCTTTATAGGTCAGTGGATTAGCAATCTCATAGAAGTCTTTTTTCATAATTTGGATGCTTGGATCGATTTCTTGTATATACTCTTGTATTGCATTTGCAACTGCCAAGTGTCCTCCACCAAACATCGCTGTTAGAATTAATATATCGCATTTATCCATGATGAACGCCTTCCATCTTATTATAATTACAAATTAAGTTGTCACATAATTCTAGTACACTATCTAATGAATGATTTTCTGCGATATAAGCCATGTTTTTTTTCATTTGGTATAGTTTAATTGGGTTTTCCATGAGTTCAATAATGACTTCATTTAGTTCTTTAATCTTATCAATAACAACTGCCGCTCCAGCGTTTTCTAATACCTCAGCATTTTCTTTTTCTTGACCTGGAATGTAATAAGGTATAATCATAGGTATTTTTTTTGCTAAGGACTCTGTTACCGTCAATCCTCCCGGTTTTGTTATAATAACATCTGAATGTTCCATTAGTATAGGAATTTGATCAGTAAAGCCTAAAACCTCTAGTGTTTTTGAATGAATAGCGCTTTCGTATTTGTTTTCAATAGCTTTTCTTAACTGTTTATTGTTCCCACAAACAACCACAACTTTAATAGGTCTATTGAGCCTCAAAACATATTTTAGAGCTTTTTTTATGGAACTTAACCCCATGCTACCGCCCATGATTAAGATCGTAAAAGACTTTTTATGAACAGAATCACAATGACTCTCATGAAAAATTCTCTTAATAGGAATACCATAAACATATACTTTCTCTGGATCAATACCCTTATCAATCACGCATGCTTTCGTATAGACACTTCCAACAATATAAGCATCTACACCCTCACTAATATAAAAAGAATGTGGCAGATAATCGGTTACAATCGAAACAAATGGTACATTCAGCTTCTTCTTATTTTTAATGTGTCCCACTACTTTAACTAATAAAGGATGCGTACTGATAATTAACCCAGGGTTTTCTCTGTCAATGATAGCTCCCACCTTTTCTTCGAGAGCTTTTATGGTTAATTTGGCTACCGATTTATTAATCTCTTGCTTATTGCTGACTTTATATAAACCACCAAACATCTTGGGCATCAAGGTTGCAAGTATTTTGTAACCATCTGAAACTAAAGTATCCAGCGATTTACTAACCTCTTTTAAAGGTTCTATTGTATTGACCTTATATCCTTTTAAACTTAATTCTTGATTAAGTGCATAAGCCACCTGATTATGCCCTTGACCTGTTGATGCTGATACTATTAAAATTCTATTATTCATATTTATCCCCTTAAGTTCAATCTTAGGATTAACAGTTAAACATCAAAAATCCTTTATCCTCTAAGTTTAACCTATATCTATATAGATTGAATCAAAAAAGTATCCTAGTTCAGAGTTATTCAATCCACAGATTAAGGAATATTTAACTTACAATTAATTATTATACCCAAAGTTAAGTTTATCATATAATACTAATTCTTACTATATTCTGCTGATGCTTCGCTTAAGAGCCATTCCTTATACTTATTCTGTATTAAATCATGTTCAAGTATATATTTAGATGCATCTAATAAGCTTAATGCTTTTAGATAATCCTTGTCTAAGTCTTCTAAGCCCACAGCTTCTCTTGTCAAAGGATTCCAAGCTCTACTACGATTGTATACATTTTCCCTTGCTATTTCAAAGACAACACCATCTTTAAAGAAAGATCCTCTTAGCATATACGTAACAGATGCTGCATAGCCCTCCTCAGCATTAAGAATATCCTGACCTAAGACATAGGGATTTCTCACCTTCATACCCAATAAATTCGTTATTGTCGGCATAAAATCTACCTGCCCACCAGCTGTTGTTATTTGACTGGTTATATCCTCTCCAGGTATATGAATAAGAAGAGGAATATTGAGCATTTCATCATAATCATAGTTATACCCTAAGAAATCTGTCATATCCTCGTAGATCGATGCATCCTTGCAATTAAGCCCATGATGATCCCCATAAATAGCAATGATGGAGTTATCATAGAGTCCTTCTTCCTTTAACTGCTTTATAAATTTACCAATCTCCTGATCAGTATAATTGGTAGCCTGCAAATAATTACCAAATATTCTGCCTTCATGTTCTGGTTTTAGTTGAATGTTCTGATATTGTTCAGGCATTTCGTAAGGGTGGTGATTGGTTAAGGTTATAATAAAACTATAAAAAGGTTGAGGTAGTGTTTTAAGCTGATTAATAGCTTGCTTAAACATTTCTCCATCAGATAGTCCAAAACCTATTTTTTCAGTTAGTTCCATATCTTCTAAACTAATATAGTCTTCAAAGCCTTGATTAGGATAAGCATATTCTCTATTCCAAAACTCCCCTTTATAGCCATGAACAACCATGGTATGATATCCATTTTCACGGACTATCCAAGGGAGTCCATAAAAGGTATTGTCTTGAAATATTCGGTAGGACTCACCCTTTATACCAGGATAAAGTGAATTATTTGTTGCAAATTCAGCATCCGATGTATTACCTTTTCCTATACTTTGGTAATAATTGGTAAAATACAATGTATCCTTATTAACTAAATCATTTAAAAAGGGTGTTAGTTCCTGTCCATTATAGGTTTTACCAATAAGAAAATCCTGAAAAGATTCAACCTGTATAACAATCAGATTTCTGTCTTTTGCAATACCATGAAATTTATCTGTTTTAGGTGAAGGCTTTTTAATGCCCTTCATAATGTCTTTTAAATCCTCTTCAGTTCTAACCTGATTATCAGCATCACCGAATATCTGTTTAAAAACATCACTGACATGATATGTAATAAACTCTGTATGGTTCAGTGCTCGTACAGCGTCTACATTCAATGGGTTAAAAGAGAATAAAAGTATAAAAACTAAAAAAAGTGAAATAATCGCCTTTTTATAAGGCTTAAATCTTAAAACATGGTATAATTCTATTCTTTTTTTAATGTTTTTAAAGTATATATATAATATAGGAATATCTAAAAA
>JANQFZ010000071.1 GCA_028277605.1 Vallitaleaceae bacterium
GTTTTACTTCTGCAAGGTCTTCATCGAGGAAGTACAGATAATTTATGTTATACTCTTTGCCTGTTCTTTTACTTATACCATTAAGATTCTCTTTTCGTAGATATGTCATTTTCTGTTCTGTTTTCATGCCAACCCCCCCTTAATGCAAAAATGCCACAAACAAATCCAGTAGAATTTAAAATAGAGCCATTACCATAATTATTAATTTCCATATTTATATCATCATAGCCCTTGATAGTTAGTATTGATTCGCCACTCTTAAAGGCTAATTGGTCATCCATCTTTGTTACACCGTCTATCTTAAATCTCAAATTTATGTCACCACCAACATAAACACTTACCTCTGCATCTAAATTTACTTTAGATTGTATTAAAGCTACGATATTATCTACACCTTTTATACTTTTAACTGTTCTTACTGCTTCCATCCTATACACTCCTTTTTTAGTATCAGTTATTTGTTAATGTCAGAACGACATGTTATAGATTTGACTTGATTTAAGATAGATAGTATAATTAACAACTGTAAATTCGTTTTTTAGTGATTATACTTATACTATACTCTTAATAACGATATTTGTCAATATCTTTTTTCGTTTATTAGAGATTTTTTTTAAGAAAGGAGAACTAATACTGAGTACTATTGGCGAAAGACTAAAAGATTGGAGAAAATCTGAAAACCTTACTTTAAATGAGATATATAGCACAACTAAAATTTCAACAGGCAATTTAAGCGACATAGAAAATGATAAAGTAATACCCTCAGGAAAAACGTTACTTACTCTAATAAACGAATTTAATATTTCAGCAGACTGGATACTAACAGGTAAGAATAGTATAGAAGATGAAGGTATAAAAAACTTATTAGAATATTATGATAAACTGGACAGAAAAAACAAAAGACTTGCAGTACATGAAATGAAATATATTTACGAGAAACAAGAACTACAGAAAATAATAGATAAATACCAAGAATAATAACAAAATAGAAATTAAATCCCTTACTTACAACCATTCAACTTATCTCTTATTAACAATAAAAATAACACTAGTTACTAATAGTGTTATTTTTTTATTATTTTAATATATATTATTACGAGTGAGCCGCTCTACCAACTGAGCCATGGAAGCATCTATTTCACTATTTCAAAAGAGCAATATCTATTATATATCATGCTCTTCTAGAATGCAACACTTTTTACCTTTTTCAATTTTCCAATGACTATTTTTGTCATCTGTTAATGCAAGAGTGCAGAATCCAGAGTAAGTATTAGACATGTTATAACATTTTTTGATCTTTTGCTTATGATTGATTGTACTCTTAATTCATTAGGTGTAAAATAATGCTATATACACCAAATATTACATTTTATCAAATATCAAAAGGAGGATCCTATGCGAATACGAAAGAAGATTTCTACTAAAATAATTTTGTCTATTATAACTATTAATCTTGTAATTTTAATAGCACTTGGAACTATTATTAGTCTGCTTATTTATACCAATGTTGGTAATATGTCTTCCAATTATGCTATGAGTCAGGTTAATGCTAATATTGCACAAATAGAGCAAGAGTTTAAATCAATTGAAGCTCTTGTTAAAGGATTAAGTGCAGAAATAGCTGTTGACATTAACGTGGCAGATGGAAAAAAGAATATTAACTATCTTCTTGAGTATTGTGATCGGTACCAAGAAAAGCTTATCTCTCTTGGGGAAAAAACTCAAGTCACCAATTCAATTTTTGTCTACTTTAACCATAACCTTTTTAATAATGTAGCTGATTGTTGGGTATATGGGGAAAATCCATCTAGTCTAAAACGCCAAGCCACAACTGCACAAGACTATTCTGAAACATTTCATGATTGGTACAATATTCCTATTGATGAAGGCAAAGATTTGTGGACTTTTCCATATGCAATAAAAGATGGATCTCTTATGACTTCATATGTTACACCCATTGAAAAAGATGGACAGATAATTGGTCTGATAGGAATGGATTTAAGTCTTAAACACATAGGCGACAACCTTAAAGAGATTATCCTTTACGACACCGGCTATCTCTACATCATGAGTGCCAATGGGGATGTTATTGTTCATCCAAAAATTGACTGGTTGGATACGGATGGAGACGGTAAATATGATACACCTCCTAATCTACTGGATACAGGAGACTATCAATTTATATTAGATCATATGTCTTCCCATGATGCTAGCTATATTAATTATAAAAGACATGATGGTCATGAAGTCTTTTCTGCATATGGTCATCTTAGTAATGGTTGGATAGTTGGATCCAGCATTCCAAAAGCAGAGGTTATGGACTTAGTCAGGTATCTTATTTTTATCTTTTCAGTCGGTTAGTATTTTAACAATCGCCTTATCTATCTTTGTCGCTATTATGATTGGTCGTTCCATCAGTCGTCCAATTATTCATGTGGTAAATGCAGCTAATAGGATGAGAAATGGTGATTTTACCGTCAAGGTGCAGATAAAATCTAAGGATGAAACAAAACTTCTTGCTGATTCTATTAATGAAATGGCTGAACATATTCAAGACCTTATCTCTGATACCAAAGGAGTCTCTAAAGAGATGGTTGACTCTGCATCTACACTAGCCTCCCTAGCTGAAGAGACCAACGCAACGGTAGAACAGGTGGCTAGTACAATTAGTGAAATTTCAAGAGGCACTCAAAATGCTGCTGGTGAATCTGAAAAAGGTGCGCGAGCTGTTCATACCATGAATGAAAAATTTGCTAACCTTTTAAAGAATAGTAACATCATGCAAAAGAATGCAGATATAGCTATTGAAAGAAATAAAACTGGTATAGAAGCCCTTACTACTTTACGTCACCATTCTGATATCAGTAAAAAATCTAATGAAAAAATCGCTAAAGCAGTGAGACAATTAGAATCAAAAACTAACGCTATTACAGATATTATCACTACCATAACTTCTATTGCTGAACAAACCAATCTACTTGCCTTAAACGCTTCTATAGAAGCTGCAAGGGCTGGTGAAGCGGGAAAAGGTTTTGCTGTTGTTGCTGATGAAATTCGTAAGCTTGCAGAAGATTCAAGCCAAGCAACGGATGAAATTAAAACTATTGTCTTAAATATTCAAAAAGATAGTAAAGAAACTGTGCATGTGATGGATGAGGTTAATCAAATCTCTATTGAGCAAAGAAAAGCCGTTTCAAATGCAGGAGAATCCTTCCAAATGATATTTAAAGCTGTAGAGAACATAACGGACGAGATTGAATCAATAACTCGTGAGCTTGTTGTTTTAGATAAACACAAAGAAGAGATAGTTGAATTAACCAACACGATATCAGCTGTTTCAGAAGAAAGTGCTTCTGCTACTGAAGAGGTTAATGCTTCTATGACCAATCAAACAGAAGGAATTGAGGAAGTTGCAAAAAATGCTCAACTTTTAAATGAACTTGCTATTAAGCTAAGTGAACATATTGAAGTTTTTAAGGTAGAATAACTTATAGTATCAGTACCAACTAAAAGCAAAAACCATGGAAACGTTTGCCGTTTACCATGGTTTTGAATATGCTTTACTCTCCGACTCTAAAACATACAACTCCAGCATTCATGGTATGGCATTTATCTATAAGATTTCTTGGAGTTTTAAGATCCGTTCCCCATGCAATTTTGTAATCCAGTTCATAGAACTCTCCCAGAGTTGCTTTGAAATTAGTCTCCCAAAAATTATTCATAATCCATGAATAAATATGTTCTCCATCTTCAAGCTTTGCGTCAGGATTATGTAGTCTTACAGGCTTGTGCCTTAAGGAACCAAGCTGAATTAACGGTGTATCTGGTGTAGCTATCGCAAGACCCATTTGGTTATTGGTTAAACCAATACCTTCTTGCACACAATAAAAATCTGTATTAGACCCTGGTAATTGGTCAATTCTTGGTCTCATTATAACACCTGTTTTTTCTATCCACAGCTGTTGCTCGCATGTATCATCTACACAGAAGGGTAATGCTAGATATAGATTTTCAGGAGACCACACATTATTCTTATTAATTCTTACAGACACATCTACTCTTGATTGATTTTTATAGACTGTTAATAATACAGTAAAATAACTGGTACCTTCTAGCGTATAACTAAGCTCAATTTTTGCAAAAAGGTCACCATTACCATAAGTTTTAATACCATTCAATCTACCTACATAACGTTTAACGGATAGTCCTTTTCTATTTCTTCCCATTTTTCTTCTAGTGTTACATTGAGAAGATGATGTTAACTCTGATTGCGTCATTTCATAAATAGGTGTAAAAGCATTATAATCTCTATCACTTCTAATTAGCTCTCTTTGCTGGAGCTTATCAATCCATGATATAATGCCCTCTTCTCCCCACTCTATTTTTATTAAGGGTGTTTCAACTCCATATTCAGAGACTTTGATTTTATCCTCGTGGTGTTGAGGATAATAGATATCACAAATACCTTCAGAACCTGTATCTTGAAAGCTTTTTGTAGTAATGGCAGGTAGATTAACTTCTGGTTTAATATGAAGTATTTTTTCTTCGTTTGCTTTTAATACAAGCTCAACAACAACTTCTGTCCCTCTTGCTACTTGGTCTTTCTGATGAAATAAAGATTGATCGGTTGCTTCCTCAACCACTTTAAAACCATTTTTAAATAGAGATAACTCCCAATAATCCATATATAATCTAACACATTCTTTTACACAATGAGAAAAGGGATTGATCACCTTAAATCTTAAAGGTCTCTGGGGATATAATGAAACGCCACCCTTTTTTAGTAAAATTT
Organism: Vallitaleaceae bacterium; assembly: GCA_028277605.1. Lineage (GTDB taxonomy): Bacteria > Bacillota > Clostridia > Lachnospirales > Vallitaleaceae > JANQFZ01. The sequence continues at coordinate 4,793 of JANQFZ010000071.1, forward strand.
TATCATAGTTTCTAAAAACAGCCTCATGAGCTTGATTAGCATACCCGATTTTCCTATAATCTAAAGTATGAACCAATTTAGTCCATGGTTCACTTACAGAAGCTGAATATCCCCATGTATGTTCAGCATAGAGCATAAGGTAGTCTTCTGCTTTTTTTAGTAACTTCTTGTCCCCTAAGATACCATCTGGATCCAGCATTTTTGATATCTCGAGTATTCTCTGTGCTTCTCTAAACATCTTGACGGGAAGAGGTGTTGATGCCATACCTTCCGCCCACCAGTCAGGCCAATCACCACTGTAAACAGGTATAGAACTTTTACATGCTCTTACTCTTTGAAAAAACTCATCTAGCGTGACCATTTTTAATGTTACATTGTCACTAAAAGCATTATTCCATTTATGCATGTGTTCTACGATTTGTGGATTAGGAGGTGCATTGTCAGTAGGTAGTCCAGACACCATGATAGGAACAAAATTATAGGGATAATCTTCTTCTTCAAGGTTTTTTAGATATCTTTCAATCCGTGTTCTACCAATCTCAAATGCCTTATCTGAATGACTGCTATCAATAAATTCATCTTGGATCATATATCGTCCTAAGGCTCCAGGTGCTAGTCCCAACTCATTTCCTAACATATAATGTTCACCCATCCAAACAAGCAACTTATCTTTGTTAGGTGTTTCCCAATAAAAAGGTCTTTGCTTTAAACCACCTACAAACATACCATGGTGAGCATGAAGGCAGGAGAAAAAATTTCTAATGCCTATATCATAGAGACCTTGAGCATATCCCCAGCTATAACCGTTGATATCGGCTGTCAAGGCACAAGTTAAATTAATGCCTATTGACTTGGCATAAGAAATAGAGCGTTGAGTAACGTGCTTTAATACATCATAATTGATCAGCTCATTCAAATTTAAGTAATTACCTGATATCTCTATATGACCTCTCTTAACTGCTTTAATCAAACGTTCTTTCCATTCTTCATCTGCTTGTTCTAAAAACTTTTCAACCGCCCAGAAGGATTCGCAAGTCCACCTAAAACCATCCCACTCTTTTTTACCTTGATCAATAGATTCGCTTATAACAATAGCCTGCCTAATATAGTCTATTTGAAAAGCCTCTATCACTTCTTGTCTCTCCGTATAACCAATATCTGTGTGGGTATGTTGTATGATACATATCTCCCATTTTCTCTTCAAACCCTTCATTTTGAACGCCTCCTTTATTACATTAAAGTTTAGAATGATTCAATAAAAAATCCATAAGAGGTGTTATATGTGTATAAGCTAAACAGGTAACTGTATCTGCTGCTCCATAATAAATAGCTATACGACCTGTTTCACTATCAGTTAAAGCCGCACAAGGAAATACAACATTAGGAACATCCCCAACACACTCATAAAGCTTCTGAGGCGATAACAGATAAGGCTCTGTTCTTGCAATCACCTTCCAAGGTTTTTCTAGTTCTAAAAGAGCCGCTCCAAAATGATACACATAACCATTACATGATGTCAACACACCATGATAAAATAACAACCAGCCTTCAGAAGTCTCTATAGGTACTGGACCAGCTCCTATCTTGGTACTCTGCCACCATCCTGTTGGCGCCATCACATGACGGTGCTTTCCCCAGTAGGTTAAATCTGGTGTTTCACTATAAAATATATCTCCAAAGGCTGTGTGTCCTGTATCACTTGGACGACTCAGCATAGCAAAATTTCCATTGATTTTTTTAGGGAATAGAACACCATTGCGATTAAATGGTAAGAAAGCATTTTCCATCTGGTAAAAGTCTTCAAAATCATAAGTATAAGCTATACCTATAGTAGGACCGTGAAAACCATTACACCATGTCACATAATACCTGTCTTCAATCCAAACCACTCTAGGATCATAAGCATATTCAAAATCCATAACCTGCTCAATATTACATTGAAAAGAAATGGGGTCAGGCTTAATATCCCAATGTATACCATCCTGACTAAACCCAGCATGAACTCTCATTTCCCTCCGCTTATCATCACACCTAAATACACCCGCAAAACCATCCTTAAATGGAACCACCGCACTATTAAAAATACTATTGGATGTAGGCAATAAATCTCTTGGTATTATTGGATTTTTCTCTGACCGCCAAAGAATATCCTGACAATCAGCAGGCTTGTCCTCCCATGGTATAGTCTTTAAGTGCTGACCTATAATGCTGTATTTCATATTTGTAAAACTCCCTCAAAATATTATAGTTTAGTCCTTATTAATAGCTTAAGTATAATAACCTTCTAAACTTAAGACACACTTATCTTCTGCTTAATAAGGAAAGAAGTAAGCAAAACATAACCACTAATGCCAGCACAAAATAAAATGGGAGCATGAAAGAATCCTATCATAACAACTATCATAAGTGCCATACAAGTGACTGTTGTTAACAAATGCTTATGCGCTAGTATAAATGAAAGCTTTAATAACTTTCCAACTCTTAATTGATACTTTGCTAATAGGCTAAAAGCATAAACCCCTATCATAAATCCCTCAAGAAGAAACAATATTTGTGCCCCCACTATAAAAAGCAGAAATGTTCTATTATCAATCATATGAAGAAAAAAAGGGATGTAATGAAGATTAGCTAAAATAACAGCAGTACCTGCTAACAGAAAAATCCAAAGAAGAGTTGCCTGCTTGAAGTTTCTTTTAAAAGCATAGAAAAATTCTCTTAAATTACAGCAACCTCTATGCTCTATTCTTCTTTGCATCACATAGTATAAAGCTGAAGTAGCTGCTCCACCGGTTATCCCTGCTCCTAAGATGGTAAACCCCAGCCATAAAAAATTCATGGTTAATAAATCTATGATTAAAGTACCTAATTTATATAGCGCACCATCTATTGCAAATAATCTGCCCATCAAAACACCCCTTTTCACTTTTATTAACTATTACAATATACTTTTACATAATTAATAATAATGGAATACTATTCCTTGTATTATCTTGTTTTTTGCCATGCATCATACTGAGATTGCAATTCTGTAATAACTTTATCAATACCAGCTGACTTAAGTTTCTCTACTGCTTTAGGAACATATTCATCTGGATCGACTGCTCCCATAAATAAGGAGGAGGATACTTCTTTAGCAACATTAGTAACTGCTGCCATTTCACTCTTTATTGTTGATAAATCTGGCGTATAACCTAGGGATGGTGCGTTAATACAAGCATTATTAAATTCTTCAAATTTTTCCCACTTATCTTCTGGTGTGCCTTCATAAGCATAAGTATTAAGTAAATTACCAATTGAAAAAGATGGGAATAAATAGGCATCTTGAGCTCTAGGAAGCTGTTTAATATGAAAATCGTTCATTTTCTCATAATGAGTTCCTTCTATACCATAGTCAATTAAGTTAAGTACATAAGGATCGGTATATAGTAGGTTTAAAAACTCCATTGCTTTTTCTGGATGCTTTGATGTAAAAGATATGCCCTGCATAGCGCCACGAGTAGAGCTATTGTTTGCAAATGGTTCGTGTATTGGTCTTACCGCTATATTGGTATTGGTATAATCACCATTTTCCCATAGTACCTCTGCATAAGGCTGATAATGCGCCTTTGTAATAAAGAAATTTCCTGCCTTATTATAATCTCCTGCCCTGTTAATAGCTGCATCTGGATGTATATATCCTTTATTGTAGTAGCTATACATGGTCTTAAATATTTCTAAAGCCTCGTCCGTTTCAAACAAATTAATGATTTTAGATGGAGCATCAAAGTGTATCGCCAGCGGCATCTGATCTCCAAAGAAGGTATCCATATTTGGAACATAAGGTGTATTGGATAAATCTAGAGTTAATGGAATAACATCTGGTTCATTTTCCTTAATCATTTCTAAATAAGGCTCCAAGCTCTCTAAAGTGGTCATATCCTCTAGGTTCATATTGTACTTATCTGCTAAATCTTTGTTAATAATCCATACTGCCTGCCATCCCAGTTCTTTATTGGTAGGCAGCGCATAGACTTCACCATTAATAGCAGCACCCTCTAGGAATAAAGGATGTAGGCTATCTTTTATTTCTATACCTTGCTTTTCAAGGAGATCATTGAGAGGATAGAGCGCCCCTTTTGCCACATTAGTTGCATAGTCATTTGCCCATGAGCAGGTAAACATAATATCAAAAATTTCCCCTGACCCAATTTTAACCTGCATTTTTTCGTTGTAATCTCCCCAATCAAACATAACGATATCCACCGTTGCATTGATTTTTTCCAATAGATATTTGTTGAGCTCATCTTCAATAACATCACTGTCTTTTTGAGGTGTACCAATGGTATACCATGTCAATTTAACTGGTTTTTCTTTGCTTTCTGAACTATCTTCATTACCTTTAGCTGGGGTGTTATGATCCGTACTTGCTTGTTTATCACCACAGCCAACGAGCAATGTCATTATCATGAAACATACTGTAACCATGAATAGAAAACTTTTTTTCATCTTTTTTGCCTCCCTAAGTTTGATTTTATATAGAATTGCTATTAATAGCAACACCTAACTTATTCCTTAACTGCTCCCACTGTAAGCCCTTGTATAAAGTACTTTTGAAAGAATGGGTAAGCGCAGGCAATTGGTATGGTAGATATAACAACAATAGCCATTTTTACGGTTTCTGCTGGCAGCTGATTGCTTGCTTCTCCTGCTCCCATTCCCATATCGCTAGCATTTTGTATTAGAAACTGCATGTTTCTATCAATCTGCATCAGCAGGTACTGAAGGGGGGTTATGTGAGCAGAATCAATATATAGAAGTGCATTAAACCAATCATTCCAATACCCAAGGGTTGTAAATAATGATATAGTTGCTACAGAAGGTAATGAAATGGGTAATACAATCTTAAAAAAAGTCATAAACTCACCTGCTCCATCTATTTGAGCAGCTTCTATTATGGAGTCTGGTACACTGCTTTTAAAAAATGTTCTCATAACGATGATAAAGAAAACATTGAGTGCCATGGGTAGAATTAAAGCCCATATAGAATCTTTTAGACCCACAACATGCGTAACAACCAAATAGGTCGGTACTAATCCACCACCAAAAAGCATTGTAAAAAAAGCCATATAATTAAAGAATTTCTTATATCTAAACTTAGGTCTAGATAAAGCATAAGCATAAAAAGCTGTCATCATAACACTTATCGCTGTGCCTATAATAGTAATGAATACAGATACACCAAACGACTTTATAATCTGCTGCCCTTGATCAAATATGTAGGTATACGCCTTTAAACTCATATGCTTAGGAAATAGAGAATAACCATTCTTTATTAAGGTCGTTTCATCCGTTAATGAGGACATAATGACGGTTAAAAATGGCAGAATACACGATAGTGCAAATATAGCAAAGAAAATTGTAATAATAATGTCTGGTCCTTTATTAATGGAATGAAAGCTCCTTTTCGTTTTTTTTATCATTTTGAACCCATCCTTTCATACAAATTGAGAGCCAATTCAAATTAAAATATTGCACTGTCCTTATCAATTTTCTTTACAATATAGTTGGTTAGCATAATGAGCAAAAATCCAATAACTGCTTGAAAGAGACCTGTTGCTGTACTCATACCAATATCACCCGAGTACATAAGCGCTCGATATACATAGGTATCAATGACATTGGTAACAGGGAACAATGGTCCTGATTGCTTCGGCACATTGTAAAACAAACCAAAGTCAGCACTAAAAATACGCCCGATAGAAAGAATGGTCAAAGTAATAATCATGGGCTTGAGATGAGGTAATGTAATATACTTGATTTGCTGCCACTTAGTAGCACCATCCAGCATTGCTGATTCATAATAGGTTTTATCCACACTGCATATGGCAGCTAGATAATATACAGTACTGTAACCTAAATGCTTCCAATTATTGACTAATACTAAAATCATAGGCCAAAATTTAGGCTGTGTATACCAAGATGTTTTATCCATCCCTAATGAGAGTAGCATTTGATTAATAATACCTTTATCTGAGCTCAAATAAGCATAAACGAAATAAGATACAATAACCCAAGATAGAAAATATGGAAAAAACATACTGGTCTGAAAAATTTTACTTAATTTCTTTCTTGTCATTTCGTTTAACATAATCGCAAAGGCTACCGAAAGTATTGTACCAGTTATAATAAATACCAAGTTATACCCAACCGTATTTCTAATGATGATATAAGCATCATTTGAGCTAAATAAAAATTCGAAATTCTTAAAACCTACCCACTCGCTATGAATCATACTGCTTATAAACCCACCTGGATAATATCTAAAATCCTTAAAAGCAATAACAACACCAAACATGGGTAAGTATTTGAATATCAGCAGCCACGCTGCACCAGGAAGAACCATTAATAATAGTGGACAATTTTTTCTAATAAAATGCTTCTTATTTGATTTTTTCAACTTTTTGGTCACCTGCCCTGTTCTTTTTTTTGTTTTGTCTTTATGTAACCTTAATTATAGTGGTATTATTGCCTATAGACTAGTTTAAATTGTTTAGTTTTACTATATTATTTTTAGATACAAGAATAGAATTGTGTAATATGAAGTGAATCAGATGCACCAAACCACTATTTATGGGTATTACACAATAATATTAAGTTTATATTTAAATTTATATGTTTTGTTAAAGGTCATCTCTACTGGAAAATGTTTATATTTACTATAATAATTGTAGTTTTAATCGGTGCTATTTGGTTATAATACACATAGTTATAGACTTATATTAAAAAATGCATTATAATAGTAACAGATCGTATCCACCCACAATACCCTTAAGCAGCCCATCATAGTAAAGGATGATAGTACAATGCTTGGACAATGGATGAATACTCATATAAAAAATAAGCTATTTAATAAAATTATAATCTTCTACTCTATCATCAGTATTTTCTTTATTACTTGTTTGGCTTATTTATCCATTTATATTCTTAATGAGAATAAAACAAAAGAAATCATGAATGCTAATGCTAGCTTAGTTGAAGAGATGCACTATCTATTAAATCATAAGTACACTAGTTCACAGAATATTTTACAAACGCTTTATGTTAATCATTCAGCTAGAGATGCTATCTTAGCTTTTCTAGAAATAGGTAATCCAGAGTTCATACAGTATTCTCTTGACAGCTATTTTAAACATGATACCTCACATTTTAGTAATCTGAAAAATTATTTAAGAACAGCCTTTGAACATGATCGTGACATCGAGAGCATTCTTTTGTACAGTTTCAATCAATCCTTCATTTATTCATTTAATAAAAATATGAATGCCTACTATTACAACAACCAAACCCCTACCTTTATAAGGTATGAAAAAGCTTTAAACGATTATCCACTTCACCATAATACCATTGTTGCTACTGATTTATGGATAAAGGATAAATCCCAAGATACCTTCAGTGTTATATTAAATATTAAGGATCCAGATTCTATACGATCACTTGGTAAATTGATCATCAACTATAGTAAAAGAAATTTCTATAGCAGCTACTTGGACAATACGTCTAAACTAGATGTTGGAGATATTGTCATACTGACAGAAGATGAACAGGTTTTGTTGGATTCTACTGAGGATTTTCATTCAACTATCGCATCTAAGCTTCACTTATTACATACAAACCAGCACGACTATGCCCTCGTATCATTAAAGACAGCATCTTATGTTAAGTCCATCTATCATGATGCTTTTAAAGTAACCATACTTGGTATTGTTCCGAAAAAAATTGTAACAGGTGGCACTAAATCTACTCGCTTATTAATTGCTACTGCGGTTATCATCTGCGTTTTAGCCATCATTGGTTCAACCTTATTGTTCACAACCTCATATTCTAACCGACTGCGTATGATTACCTCAGCCATCAAAAAGGTTCGTAAAGGTGATTTGTCTGTTCGAATAAAAATACAAGATAAGAAAGATGAATTAACCCAGATTGGTCTTAATTTTAACAAAATGTGTGATGATTTGAATGACTATATAGAAAAGGTCTATATCTATCAAGTCCAGCAAAAAAGTGCAGAATTAGCATCTCTACAATCGCAGATTAACCCACATTTTTTATATAATACCTTAGAATCTATTAGAATGAGAGCAGCCGTAAAAGGTGCGTTAGACGTTAGCGAAATGATTTACATACTTGCTTCCTTTTTTAGAAATTCTTTGAAAACTGATACCATAACAACTATTGGACATGAGATTGAGCATTGCCAACTGTATTTAAAACTTTTTCAGATTCGTTATGGCAAAAAGCTGTCGGTACATTTTCATATGAATGAAGCAACACTTGCTTACAGTATTGTAAAATTATCTATACAGCCCATTGTAGAAAACTATATAGTACATGGCATCGATTTAGATGCCTTAGATAATCAAGTAACGCTTAGCAGTCGCTTAGAGAACCAAACTATTTTTATTGATATAGAAGATAACGGAAAAGGGATACGTCAGGATGTCCTTCAATCCATTCAATCGACTTTAAATCAAGAACTTAACCCTAAAAGTATTGGGTTATTTAATGTTCATGAACGTCTTAAAATGGTCTATGGTAGTACCTACGGTTTATCTATTGACTCTAAAGAACAGGTTGGAACAAAAGTAACGCTTTGCATTCCAGCGATTAAGAAAGGGGACATAAAAAATGTATAGCGTTTTATTAGTAGATGATGAACCATTTATTGTTGATGGATTAAACGTCCTAGTGGATTGGAAACAATTAAATCTTTTGGTCAATAAAACCTATAACAGTCAAGATGCATTGCATATCATGGAACACAATCTTATTGATATTCTCATTACTGATATAAAAATGCCAAAGCTTTCTGGTTTAGAACTAATACACAAAGCGAAACAACTTAATCCACAGTGTAAGTGTATCATACTTAGCGGCTATAATGATTTTGAATATGTTAAAGAAGGTATTAAATTAGGCATTGAAAATTACCTAACCAAACCCGTTAATACAGATGAATTAACTGCAACGTTAGAAGACTGTATTAAAGGTCTAGATTCAGCTACCTCAAAAAATCAGTTCTTTAAAGATAATCAGGCATGGCATCTAATAAGAGGTAATATTTTGTCAAGGTGGGTTAATCATACCATCACAGCAGAAGAGCTACAGAATCGTGCTGAATTGCTAAATATTATTACAGATAGCTCAACTTATCGTGTCGCTATTATATCCATTCCTTTTAAAACCCAATCAAGTATCCAGCTGTCTAAAATATATCAAATATGCTACCATTACATTGCTTCTGATCCTTCTATCATGTCTTTTGAAGATATCGAAGGAGATTTTGTTCTAATTTTAACGCATGATTTTACATATTATGGTAGCACTATAGAAGAACTCTTAAAAAATATGAATGATAGAATTAAGACATTTGGTATAACGGCACATATGACTGTTGGATCAAATGTAGACAGCTATAGAGATATACATAAAAGCTACTCCATGGCAAAAAAGCTCTTTGACTATTTTTTAATTTATCCAAATAAGTCAATTCTATCCTCTGATTTAATAAACCATCAGCATTTGACCAGCCAGCTAACAATTGAAATCGATCACACCTATATTGCTTCTAATTTAGCTTCTAAGAATGAAACACTCTTGTTTGAGTATATAGAACAACTATTTGAACAATGTGTTCATTGTGACGGCATTACCCCAAAGCATTTAAGAATGATGGTTATAGAAATTCTATTGAATTTATATACCTCAATGAGCAAACGATCGATTTTATTTCATAATGATATAATTAATGAACATTCTAAATTACTTTCTAAAATCCATCAAGCCAATGATTTAAAAATTTTAAAACAAGATCTTAAGTATTTATTAACTTTTATTATTAAAAAACTTAAGGAAAAGGAAAAAGCAACTAGCCCTGTAGTTTATGAGATTGTTAAATATGTTCAAAAAAAATACTTTGAAGAGCTTTCCTTAAAAACACTAAGCTATAAATTTAATATTAATCCAACGTATCTTGGACAATTGTTCAAAAAAGAAACGGGCACATCATTTCCGAATTACCTTAACCAATATCGCATAGAAAAAGCCAAAGCTTTTCTTATGGAAACCAATTTCAAAACTGCTCAAATCGCCAAAAAAGTCGGCTATATGGATCCAAACTACTTTTATAGAATTTTTAAGAAATATGCTGGAGTATCTCCTACCGAGTTTAAATCTCTTAGATAATCTACAAGTTTTCATTATAATTTCAAAATGGATACAGAATCGAGTAGGAGGTAATTGATTAATTCAATTACCGACCTCTCACACCACCAAGCATACCGTTCGGTACTTGGCGGTTCAATAGAATTAACATACT
>JANQFZ010000086.1 GCA_028277605.1 Vallitaleaceae bacterium
ACCAAATACATGAATATACCATGTATTTACATATGGGAAGAGAGTTAGTAGTGTTTTTAATATTTTATATACTATTATAACATGTATAATGCATATCTCTGGTGTTTTCCCCCCTAGTCACACTTCGTAGTGACCTGTGGGCAAAACCCTAGAAATCTTCCCCCCCAGACCCAAGAAGGGCTTCGCAGGTTGCTTCGTTAGTTACTTAGAAGTCGCTAAGAACATAGACACTTTAAAGAAATTACCCAAACTATTTTATAATTAAATATTGGAAAACATAAAAAGGTCGCCATGTCTTGAAAGTGTCCTACCACTTTCAAGCACATGCAGGTAACGACACTACCTACACGTACAGCACTAGCTGTCACAGCAACCTTTAAATTATTATACGTTATATTCTATAGATTCTCAAGTGTAGGTTTACTCATTTCCTTTTTTGTTTTCCTTTCATAATCAAGTGAAAGGAGTCTTTATCATGTCAAGAATTCTTAAGGTTTATTATCATCATTTTACAGATCGTAATCGTACTGTTCCCTTAATCCGTTTACAAGGTGCTTGGCTTGAAAAACTAGGGTTTACGACTGGTAGTAAGCTCAAGGTTTCAGAACAAGAAGGACAGTTAACTATCACTTTAATAAAGGAATAATAAAATATTAATGGATGATTGGAGAGATGATTTTATGTGTAGAATCAAGTTTACAACCACTTTAGAACAAGACTTATTAAAGAAGACGAAAGAAAAGGCATCACTTGAAGGGCTTGAAGGAGCTAATGCTGTTATTGAAAAGGCTTTACGGTTATACTTTGCTAATTGTGATGTCACCGTTTGGGAAAAGAACCTCAAAAGAGGTAACTTTCAAAAGCTTATTGTTAGACCGCATCAATTAGTTTATGAACATCTACATAGACGTAATGTTAGAGAAACGTATAATCCTCTTTCTGTTTCAGATACCGTTTTAACTAGCCACGGATGGCATAAGGTTTGGCAGATGAAGAAGTAAGAGACAGCTTTTTAGGCTGTTTCTTACCATTATAGAATTATTTCACTGAATAACACCATCTTTAGGATATATGGATAGGTTGTCGACCCCTTGCCCTACTTAGTAGAAGGCTCACAAGCTGAGGTTGCCGGCATTGTTCTATTAGATGAAAATAAGATAAGGAGTGATGGATTATTTCGTTATACAAGAAAAGAAACTGTGCTTTTATTGGATTAGATATGCACAAAGAAACGCATACTGCTGTTATTATTGATTGTTGGAGTACTGTTTTAGGTGAACTTACTTTTGAGAATAAACCAACTGCATTTGATAAATTTATTATATTTGTCAATAAGTATGCTATAAAGAAAGATAAAATATTAACCCCTTTATTCGGATTAGAAGATACGAAAGGGTTTGGTCGTTCGCTGTCTGCTTATCTAGTTGGTCATAAGTATGTGGTAAAATCGGTTAATCCTGCACTTGCTAATGAGTTTAGAAAAAGTGCACCGACATATAAAAAGAATGATAGCTATGATGCATTAGCTGTCGCTAAAGTTCTACGTGATATGGTGGATACTTTACCTGATGCTAAATATGAAGATATTTACTTCACCATTAGGCAACTGACCAAAAGACGTGATAGTATCAATAAACGCTTAATGATACTACAACACCAGTTGCATGACCAGTTGCTTCATGTGTACCCTAGTTATAAGAAGTTCTTTTCACAAGTTTGTGGTAAAACTGCATTATATTTTTGGGAAAACTATCCTTCACCGCAGCATTTATTAAATATTAATATTGAAACATTAGCTGATGGTTTAAGAGGTGCTAGTCGTAATGCTTGCTCTACCAACAAAGCAAAACACATTTTAGATTTGATTACTCTTGATGGTCTGAATGTCATTCAATATCAGAATGAACGAGATTATATTATTAAAAGTATTGTAAAAGAGTTTAGACATAATACCGAAAATATAAGTGAGATTGAACAACAGCTACAACATCTGATTAAAGAAACAGGCTATCAATTAGATAGCATGAAAGGTATTAACTTAATTACAGCATCCCATTTAATTTCTGAAATAGGTGATATTAACCGATTTCCTAATCCTGATAAGTTAGCTAGTTTTGCAGGGATAGCACCTGTTAAATTTTCTTCTGCTGGTAAAGGTGAGGATAAGAGAAGTAGGCAGGGTAACAGAATGTTAAACGGTATTTTCTATTTCTTATCTATTCAAATGGTACAAGTTACAAAGAGTGGTACACCACGGAATGAAGTATTTTATAAATACTTTCAAAGGAAGATATCAGAAGGCAAGAGCAAGCCACAAGCATTGGTTTGTATTCAAAGAAGACTTGTAAGGATCATTTATGGTATGATGAAAAATAAGACAGCTTATCAACCATACAACAAAAAGGTTGATAATTAAATCTTTTGTACAAGAATATTTTTTGATATACTTATTTAAACAGACTTATCCATTATTAGTATTGACTAGAATTCTAAACCTTATACATTTTTCTTAAAAAATCTTTTTTATAGAATTGGTTAACTCCATCCTCATTTTAAGGATTTAGTTTTTATTAGCTCTTTAGGGTGTATGTGGAGGGGTCGACTAAGACTACATACAGAAAATTAGCACCTGATGAATTAAAAACTATTGGAACAAAAGCGCAGAATAGTGGTATCAGAGCTGTTGAAGGAACAGCTGACGATGCATATGATTTTTTTATGAAACAAATTGATTCAAGCACATTAAATGAAGTTAAATCAGGTGTTTTTGTAGGTAAAGATGCAAATGGATTAACGTTCACATATCGTGCTGCATCAAAGTCTGGTCCTCCAACAATTGATGTAAATGGAATAAAAGGACTTAGAAAAATAAAGTTTATTGGAGATTGATAAAGTGATAAAGTTAGTAAATAGAGAAGAAATTAAAAAATTTGATAAAATTTTTAAAAGGGTATTTCAAAGTAAAGATGCTTTTGGAGAGATGTTTCAAGAAGATATTAAAAAAAGAATTATTCTTTGTCCAACTGATGGATATTTTTTAACAAATGAGCAATTCTTTGCACTTCTGAAAACTTTAAAAGAAATTGGAGAAGACAAATTTTTGCTTTCCATTATTGAGGGAAGAAACAATGATAATTGGTTAATAGAAAATAATACTAGTTATGATGAATATTCTCAATTACCTATATACTTGGAGAATGCAATTTTCTCAACACAAGGTGAATGGGGCTTGTTAATTTCACATGAAGAATATGCAGTATTTGGTGGAGATGAACAATTAATTTCAAATTTCCTCAGTATATATTTAAAATCAAAAGAGGACATCACTAACTTTATTGATATGTGGAATTATAACAAAGAAAACTATAAAACAGATTTGAGTTGGATGAAACTCTTTAAAAAGCACATGAATATAGAAATGTAAATAAAAAATCTTTTTATAAGTAATCTACTAATTCGTTCTTAATCGCTTCGTAAATTAACTATAGGTCTTTCCCACTGCGCCCAAGCTAGGCTTTGTAGTAACTTTGTTAGTTACTGACGAAGCCTTGCTTAATTTATTGAAACTAAAAAGGGGATGAGTAATCTTGAATGTTCTTAATTATACTTATCGCCAAAGTAATGAGAAAAAAGATATGTACTTAACTCTAATATAAGGCTCAGTGCTATGGGATGTGGGGAAAGTGGTGGAATACCAATTTTAGTCATTCCACCACTTTCGTTACTTGTTACATTTTCTTTTATAAACTATGTTTATAGGCTATATCGTATTTTTTAGTAGCGTCACTTTTACTAGATTGAGACTTATTTCTGACCTACATTTGTTAAAATGATGTAGAATCATCTATAGTTATATAAGGGTTGCTTGTAGGCACTGCTATTACCTGTATATGCTCTCAAGCAAATACTTGGGAAATATGGTGCCTTTTATTTTCCGATATTATAAATAGCTAAAGCCAAGAACAAAAGCATATGGGGTAATTGCTATGAAGTGTTTTGAAGGTCTTTCCCCCTTCTTTTTTTTCTCGCACTTTGGGCGACTAACTCTATAATTGCAACCTTTGATGTCCTGACAAAGTAGTACCCAAGAAATCAACGGAGACCATTCGTATTGAATAGCTTCAGTAATGACTATTAATATTTTTTAGTAAATTTTTATTTACAGTATTCCAAAATGTATAAATTTAGACATTAAACAGATTTTATTGCATATTAAAACTAAATATGATAGTATTTTACATGAATTACTAAAATATATATGAAAGGAAAAGTTATATGAAAATAGATAGTATAGAAATGAGAGAATTTGCTTATAAATTAAGCGTAGCTGAATATGCTATAGATGCATATATGGCATGGGCAAAGCATAAAGGATAAATTTGGAGACTATAAAGCAATTGTATCATTAGACACATATGATGAACTAACATTATCTAACGATATTACTAGAGTAGTAAAGGATATTAATAGTGGTTTTATTTCTTACTATGATTCAAATAGACTATATTGTATTGATAATGATTCTATGAATACTATGATTCAAACTGGAAGTAACAATATAGAAAGTGATTATTCGATAATGTTCGATACAAATTTTACAAGTTATATTGATAGATTTGTTAGGACAGGTAGCCCAGGTGTATCAGAAAATAGAGTATATATGGCAATAGATATGCTTCTAAAGAATAACTATCAATACGATTATAATTTTTATTTACTTGAAAACACTAAAATTATTACTGATTTTGATAGAGCTGATAATTATCAATTTGAATTAAATAATGAGCATTTTGAAAACATTGTGAGTATGGAACTATTCAAAAGCATTAAACGTGATGTATATATGGATACTGGTAAATTAGAGTATAGCATATCTTATGATATGGCAAGAAGTCAAGCGAAATATATTGTAGATAGCCTTTATAAGTCTGAACAAGGAAAAAGCTTCTGTAATTCAATTATTATGATGCAGAAACAGATATTATTAAACCTCATAGGAATGGTAAGAATTAATTTCACTAGTAATAATGGAGCGAGAAAAAAAGCAAAAGAATTTTTCACATATATTAAAAATGTATCTGGTATCTATATGGAAAGAGAAGTCATAATTGCATACAAGTATTTTGATAAAAATAAAAAACTTGCTATATTCAAAAAAATAAATAAAGGAATAAAATCAAATAAACTTTATAGCTTATTAAGCAATATCGCATGGGATTTTACAATTCCTAGATTTATGGAACGAATATTATCAACATGTGGTGAAGGTGACTACTTTCTACCTATACTCCTTAGTATTGATTCGGACTTAAGAGAATTATTAAGGTTATTCCCCGTTAAAGCTAGTATTTTTCATAAGCATAACCTTAAGCTTTTACCAATTCCGAGTAAATCTAGTATCGAATATTTTACTGAAAAAAAATGCGAAGATGATTTCATAAAATTATTTGATGAAAGAGAAAAACGAATTAATGTATTAAGAGTTAACCAAAATGATAATTACAAAATAATTCAAAAAGAATATAAAAAATTAGAAAAAATTATATGTCATAACCCATAATACAATTAGTTAATCTAATAAGTGCTTTTACCTTCTGCAACTTTACGTTTAAAGTATTTATAAAACACTTCATTCCGTGGTGTACCACTCTTAGTAACTTGTACCATTTGAATAGATAAGAAATAGATAATACCGTTTAACATTCTGTTACCCTGTCTACTTCTCTTATCCTCACCTTTACCAGCAGAAGAAAATTTTACTGGTGCTATTCCTGCAAAGCTAGCTAACTTGTCGGGATTAGGAAAGCGATTAATATCACCTATTTCAGATATTAAATTAAATTTGATTGCTCATGATGGCGTGAATGTCATTCAATATCAGAATGAACGAGATTATATTATTAAGAGTATTGTAAAAGAGTTTAGACATAATACCGAAAATAAAAGTGAGATTGAACAACAGTTACAACATCTGATTAAAGAAACAGGCTACCAATTAGATACCATGAAAGGTATTAATCTAATTACAGCATCCCATAAAATGTGTTTTGCTTTGTTGGCAGAGCAAGCATTACGACTAGCACCTCTTAAATCATCAGCTAATGTTTCAATATCAATATTTAATAAATGCTGCGGTGAAGGATAGTTTTCCCAAAAGTATAATGCAGTTTTACCACAAACTTGTGAAAAGAACTTCTTATAACTAGGGTATACATGTAACAATTGGTCATGTAATTGATGCTGTAGAACTATCAAGCGTTTATTAATGCTGTCACGCCTTTTAGTTAACTGACGAATAGTAAAATAGATATCCTCATGTTTGGCATCAGGTAAAGTATCCACCATATCACGAAGCACCTTAGCCACCGCTAGAACGTCATAACTATCATTTTTCTTATATGTCGGTGCACTTTTTCTAAACTCATTCGCAAGTGCAGGATTAACCGATTTTACCACATACTTATGACCGACAAGGTAAGCCGACAGCGAACGACCAAATCCTTTGGTATCTTCCAACCCGAATAAAGGGGTCAGGGGTTTATCTTTCTTAACAGCATACGTATTAACAAAAGTAAGGAATTTATCAAATGCAGTTGGTTTATTTTCAAAGCTAAGTTCACCTAAAACAGTACTCCAACAATCAATAATAACAGCGGTATGCATTTCCTTGTGCATATCCAGTCCAATAAAAGCACAGTTTCTTTTTTTATATAACGAAATAATCCATCACTCCTATTTTGTTTTCATCTAGTAGAACAATGTCGGCAACCTCAGCTTGTGAGCCTTCTACTAAGTAGGGCAAGTGGCGACAACCTATCCATATATCCTAAAGATGGTATAAAAAACGCTCTATTAACTTATGAATAGTAGTAAAATATTGCTAAAGAAATCTTAAGAAATTATAACCTTTTATGGGTTCCCAGATAGTATTAGAAAGATAATGTATACGACAAATGCCATAGAAAGTCTTAATAGCCAGTTCAGAAAAGTGACTAAGACCAAGTTAATATTTCCTAAT
>JANQFZ010000054.1 GCA_028277605.1 Vallitaleaceae bacterium
CTCAGGGATAGCGATTGATTTTAGTGAAATTAAAGGTGGAGACTTAACTGGAATTAGAAACAATACCTATGAAGGTAATCAGTATAATGGTATGAGTATTAGGGGTGATGTCACCACTGATTTAACGCTGCCTCAGACGGATTATTACTTAGTACAAGATGTGACGATACAAGAAGGCAATAAACTAGTATTAGAACCGGGT
This sequence comes from Vallitaleaceae bacterium, assembly GCA_028277605.1. Classification (GTDB taxonomy): domain Bacteria; phylum Bacillota; class Clostridia; order Lachnospirales; family Vallitaleaceae; genus JANQFZ01. The sequence goes on from JANQFZ010000054.1 coordinate 203, forward strand.
GTTATCATCAAAGGCACCAGTTATGATAATGGCATCTCTGTAGCGGGTCAATTAGAAGCAATAGGAACAGAAAGCAATCCTATCGTCATGACCACAATAAATGATGATAGCTATGGTGGAAGCGGTGTTACCAATCAATACACGTACTGGGATGGTTTAAGAATAGAAACAACAGGTGAAGTATTAGCAGATAATATTAAAGTAAGGTATGGCGGTAGTGGTATTTATTCTAATAACAATTATAGCAATATTTATGTTTTAGGGTATTTAAACCTTATCAATTCTGAAATAAGTCATTCTTACAATTATGGATTAAGGTTTAATACAAATGTCTTACCACTATTAAAATACAATACATTGATGGATAATAAGAACATTGGTCTCAACAATACAAATGAAGCCATTACGATTGATGCTGAATATAATTATTGGAATTCGATTTATGGACCATCAAAATATGTCTATAATTCAATTGAACAATATTGGGAATGGGTAGGCTCAGGAGATAAAGTAAGCTCCCATGTGGATTATACTCCTTATTTGGGTGAAGAACTCAAAATAAAAGCTCACTTTAGTAAAAATACAGGAACTTACGCGCCTACAGGTAATTACTCACGATCATTCACAGATCTACATATGAACTACTTAGATGATACCATTTCCATTACTAGAAATTATAATTCACTAGATAACCAATCAACCAGTGTTTTTGGACAAGGATGGACCTTTAATTATCAAGCAAGCATCAGTAGTTATGAAAACAATGAAAACATAAAAATGGTTACCTTGCCTGATGGAAGTACAGTATCTTTTACACGAAATACGGATGGTACTTATACATCAAATAATTCACGTCATACTCTAATTAAAGAATTTGACAACAGCTATGTCTTAACTACAAAAGAACAAAAGAGTTATGGCTACAATACACAGGGATATCTTACATGGATTAAAGATAAATATGAGAATACCATAAATATCCATGTAGATAATGACGGTAAAGTACTAAACATAACAGACGATACTGGAAGAACATATACGCTAACGTATGAAAATGATCGACTTAAAGCCATTACTGATCCAATTGGAAGAACAGTAACCTATGGTTATCAAGATAATCTATTAAAGACAGTATTAGATCCATTGGGTGCAACTATGCATTATAGTTATGATAGTGAAGGTTACTTATCCGAGATAAAAGACGACCAATTAAACATCATAGAATCTATAGTTTATGATCATATCAATGATAGACATCGAGTTTCCCAAACTACAGATAAGTACGGCAATACAAAAGCGTATCACTATAATGATCAAAACGGGAAAACAACGATAACAGACAATAATAATAGACAATTCATTCAATGGTATGACTATGAGTACAGTATTATAAACACTGTCGATCCTGAAGGTCAGGCTACTTTAACCGAGTATTTTGAAAATGAGGGCATGAATCAATACAATGAAATAAAATCTTATACAAATAGAAATGGTAATACAACGACTTATGAAAGAGATAATAACGGTAACATGACAAAAATCATTCATCCAGATAGCAGTTATCAGGAACTAAACTACGATGATAAAAATAACATCATCAGTCAACGTGACGAAGAAGGTCAATGGACATACTTTATTTATGATTCTTCAGGCACTTATTTAGCAAAAAAAATACAGCCACTCAATGGGACTGATACGTATAGTGACAGTAGTGATCCATCTAGATATGCTATAGAAACTTATACTTATTATCAAGAGGGTGAAAATGGATATACACTAAATGGATTATTAAAATCATCGACTAATCCAGAAGGTAATACTATCCTATATACCTACGATAGATATGGAAATATTCAGACCGTGACCAATGCTGAAGGCAATACCATAACTTATCAGAATAATCAAATTGGGTGGAAAACAGAGACCCAATCAGCAGAAGGGTATGTAACCCAGTATAGATATGATTTTAATGGTAATTTAGAAAAAACTATACAGGATAGTGGCGAAACGACTAGAATGATTTATGATACATTAGGAAGAAAAGTTCAAGAGATACGCCCTAATCAATATAATGGTGCATTGGATAACATGAGTAGCCATACCTATAATGGAGACCATGGATATCGGTACACCTATTATAGTAACGGTGAATTACATACTATAAAGGATCCAGAAGACAATATGACCACCTATACCTATGATATATATGGAAATGTTATATCCGAAAAGAAACCAAATGATGCTGTCTATGAGTATACTTATGATTTGCTCAACAGACCAACGCATCAGTATTTTAAGGAAGCATTAGCAGCGAATAGAGTTCTATTAGAAACATATGCCTATACCATACTCAGCGATGGAAAAGAACAAAAAACGCACACGGTTTATTATGATGATACTCATCAATCAGTAACGGTTTATACTTATGATTATGCTGCAAGACTAATAGAGCAAAAGAATCCTGATGGAAGTACTTTGCAATCCAGCTACTATCAAAATGGGAATAAATATTCTCAAACAGATGCAAAAGGTCAAACCACTTATTATCATTACGATTTTAATGATAGAGTAACAGAGCTATGGAGCCCTTTTGATAACAATCAATATACCTATACCTTAATAGAGTATGATAAGGCTGGAAATAAAAGTGCGGAGCATACAGGCGATACACCTGTTATTTTAAATGATACCTCACCATCTTTTATTTCAAAGTATTATACCTACAATAAGAATAATCAAGTAGTGGCTGTAACGGATGATGAAGGTAGAAAAACAGAGTATAGCTACGATAAAGATGGAAACAAAGTTGAAGAAGTGGTTTATGTTGATCAAAATCAGACCATTGTGACAGCATACGATTACAATCATTTCGGCAAACCTAATCAAAAAACACAGTATGTCCATGCTGGGGATTTATATGGTCATCATTATGACAGCACAAAAAATGTTGCAATGATTACGACATATAGTTATGATAAGAATGGTAATCTTAAAGAAGAAACAAATCCTAAAGGCATAACAACGACTTATACTTATGATACTATGGATAGACCATTAACTATCAGTCAGCCTGGACAAGATGAATATGGTCAGTCTCTGATGATAAGTACTTCAAAAACCTATAATTGGGAAGGTCATCCATTAACACAAGTAGATGCTAATGGAAATGTAACAACTTATCAATACAATAAAAGAGGTTTACTAGAGAAATTAATAGACGCACAAGACGGTGTTGCAGCGTTCTATTATGACAGAGCAGGAAGAACTATAGCAGAAGTTTCTCCAAACAATTATCAGTCTGATAAAGAATTGACAGATATGACCAGAGTTGTCTATACTTATGATAATAAAAATCAAGTCATTTTAAAAGAAGATGTATACCAAGAACCAGTGTCCAATAAATGGATAACTATAACCTCTACGGCATTCCAATACGATGCTAATGGAAATGTTATAAAACAGCTGGATGCTTTAGGGTATGAATCTGGAACAGGAAGCACTATAAAAGAAAAAATAGATACGGGATATGGTATACACTATACCTATAATGATGCTAATCAAGTATTAACAGTGTGTAATCCAGAAACAAAGGATAAAGGTTTAGCGTATACAAGCATGTATACCTATGATACATTAGGAAGAAAGCTTTCTGAAACCAATGCTAAAGGTGTAATAACTTTATATGACTATGATACAGTAGGTAATGTACTCAAAGTTTGTATAAAAGAAGATGGATCTGGCCCTGAACAGATAGTATCATTAAAAACCTATGACTATTTAAATCATGTATTAACCCAAACAGATGCTAATGGCAACACGATTTCCTTTGAATACAATAAGCTTAATAAGCTTAGAAAACAGACATTACCTGGGGATGCAACGATATCAGGAAACGCAGTCATTTATCAGTATGATGAATTGGGAAATCTAAGGTATCAGAAGACAGATACAGATATCGTAGATGTATTCACCTATGATAATCAAGGGAATGAGCTGTCTCATACACATCAAATGACAGATGGATCAGAAACTATCACAACAAGAGTATCTTATGATAAAAATAGTAATATAAGATTTGAAACCAATGGCAAAGGTGATGTGAAAGCCTACACTTATAATGCTTTGAATAAGATTAAGACAAAATCAATAGTCGTATCGGATATAGAGCATTTGACAACTTATACTTATGATAAAAACAATAATCTTACAACAGAAAAAGACTGGCGTGGAAATACTTATACGAATATCTATGATTCCCTTAATAGACTAGTAGAAAAACAAGATCCTTATGCTAAAACCATAGAAAAAATAGAATACGATAAGAATCATAATCAAGTCAAATCCTATGATGCTTTAAATAACTTAACACAATATACCTATGATAAAAATAATAGACTAATAAAAACCACAGATCCAGAAGGATATGAAGTGATTCAAGCCTATGATGAAGTAGGTAATCTTGCATCCAAAATTGATGGAGAAGGAAATAAAACACTTTATGACTATGACTATCAGAATAATTTAAAATGTGTTACCAATGCAAAAGATGAGAAAACATCCTATACTTATGACCTTAATGGAAATAAGCTTACGCAAACGGATGGCAGTCAAAAGGTTATTACTTACACGTATAATGCTGCTAATCTATTAAAAAGCAGAAGTGATCATAATGGTTTAGGCGATCCAAGTAAAACAGAAACCTATACCTATGATGGTGACAAAAACTTAAAAACACAGACGGATAGAAATGGACAGATAACAACCTATACCTATGATAGTCATGGAAGAGTTATGTCTGAACAAATAGGATCTATAACTAAGACCTATACCTATGATAACAATCATAATGTAGTTACCGTCAGTAATCAGACAGGTATTATAACACGAACCTTTGATGCATTAGATAGAGTCTTAACAAAAAATGTATCAGATATAGGTATAGTCACCTTCCAATATGACATAACAGCTCACATGGATGAAGGATGCATTGAAGAGAAAACGATCGATCCAAAGGGAAATGTAACTCATAGAATATATGATAGGATAGGAAGGCTATGGAAGGTTACAGTAAATAATCAAACAACGCTCTATAGCTATGACGACAATGGTAATCGGTCAAGTATCGTTTATCCAGATGGTTCTAGAGAAGATTATACTTATTACAAAAACAATCAATTGAAAACACTCATGAATAAGAAGTCTGATGGAACAGTATTAGATACCTATACCTATTCCTATGATAAAGCCTATAATCAAATTAGTAAGCATGAAATTATTAATGGTATAGATAAAGGAACCACGACTTATTCTTATGATCAATTAAATCGGGTAGAAACCATAACAGAACCAAGTGGTAAAGTAACGACCTATTCTTATGATACCTCAGGGAATAGAGCATCAGAAACAATAGTTGATGGTTTAACAGAAGAAATAACATCCTATACTTATGATAATCAAAATAGGTTGACAGATACTATGACTAAGGTCAATCAAGTACCTATATCAGCTACATCTTATACCTATGATTATAATGGTAACCAGTTAACCACAATGGTAACCCCTTATTTAGATGGTATCATGCAAGAACCTGTTGAAACATCAGTTCATGTTTATGATGGATTGAACCAGCTTATAGAAACAGAAATGAATGGTACAGTTATTAGACATACTTATGATGGTGAAGGCTATAGAATAGGTAAAAATGTCAATGGCGTGCAAAAAAGATACTTATACGATAACAGTCAAGTTATTTTAGAGCTGGATGAATTTGGAAACCAGATAGCAAGAAATATCTATGGAACCAATCTTATTATGAGAACCATAGAAGACCAATCTTATTATTACATGTATAATGGTCACTCAGATGTTACTTCACTCTTAGATACAACCACGGGTACAGTTGAAGCTACATACTACTACGATGCTTTTGGTAATATAACAGAAAGCACAGGTAACGTAGACAACAATATTACTTATGCAGGGTATCAGTATGATGATGAAACAGAACTGTACTACCTAAATGCAAGAATGTATAACCCTAAGATAGCAAGGTTTTTACAGGAAGATACCTATTTAGGAGAGCCAAATGACCCATTAAGTCTTAATCTGTATACGTATTGTGTTAACAACCCACTCATCTACTTTGACCCAACAGGGCATTATGTAGCTTATATGGATGATTCAGGATCAAGTAATACTTATCATTCTTATGCCGACTTTAGAAAAGGTGAAGAAGATAGTTATAGAGGGGAGGGGCTTAACCTTTACGCCTACGTTGCGAATAATCCTATCATGTATTTTGACCCTACTGGACACGGAAAAGATGGTGTTAATAATAAAGATATCAGTTACTTTACAAACCAGCCTCAACCTGATTCAGATGCTAATATTATAGATGTTAATGCAGAGATTTACTCATTTAATTATCTGTATGAAGAATATTTCACTAAAAAACCAACAAACTTTGGAAGAAAGCTAATACATGAAACGGTTTTAAATGAAAGATTTAATACACGTATTACAAAAGAATTTCTTTCGGTTTTAAATACTGCAAATTTAGCATATGATATTCACAATATTAAAGGAATTAAAGACTATTCTGGTATACGAGATTTCGTGATTGGTAAATATGCAGAAAAATCTTTTAATAAAAAAATTAAAAGCTTCAATGATAAAATGGAGTGGATTGGATTTGGTGTAAAACCAGAAGTGATCTTTGTTAAGGCGATAATTGAAGAATTTAAAGAGCCTTTAAATAATAGTAAAAATATTAAGAATAGAAGTTTTAAAGCTGCTATTGAAGATAATCCGTTTAATCTATTCTTAATTAAAAGTAAAGGTTATAGAAAGAAATTCATTAATCAAAAACATAATATAATTAAGGATATCTATGATGAAGCAGGTACTAATCTCAATAATGATCAAAAGTATTTTTATTATAAAGTTATGGAACATATATCTAATGTTATTAATATGAATGAAGCTTATGATGAAAATATTAACAGATTAAACACAATGTTTAAAAATGTTAAAACAAACTATTATAAAGAAAAACAAGAAAAACAAACAAAAGAGTATGAGGAATTTTATCGTAAGTATATTAAACTTAATCCTACTGCTTAATCAAATAAGGGAAATATAAAAATGCTAAAACAACATAAAAAATGAATTTTATTCCTTAATAATATTTACATTATTAACAACTTTTATTATTCCTAAAGAGTATAACTTCGATAAATATGAGCAACAATATTTAACTTCATATATTGCTATACTAGATTCATGCAATATAGATAATTTATATGATACTTTACTGACATCCAAAAATAAAGAGCATATGGGAAAAATGGAATCTGCTTTGCAAGATATGAATAGTTTAAACCCATCTGCTAGATTTATTTGGCTGTCAGTAGCAAATCTTAACTACTGTAATCAAAGCACCTTATTAGCTGTTATAGCTATAAAGGTGCTTTGATTCTAACTAGCTTTTGGGTCGAAAACTAGCCCCCCCTTCTTACTAGTCATATTTTTAATAGCACATTTATCTAAACATGGTACTACGCAGAGATTGTATACAATGCACAAATTATACTGATTGAAATCAACGAAATACTTGATGGTATTAATAAAGTAATTAGGTCAAGTATAAAGCATCTAAAAGACTTTTTACGCAATATTGTGGTAACGATTACAAATAAATCGATTGAAATGAACGAAAAAGAGATAGTAGATGGTGTATCAGAGGTTGAAGGGGGGTTGCCTATTGATGAGATGGAAAGAATTATTGAAACCGATGAAGAAGAGATAGTAGATAATTTAACAGAGGTTGAAGATAGTTTGCTTATTGATAAAGAGCAGGGAAAGGATTATATTAATCAAGAATTATATAATAGTAGTCAACTATATAAACATGAAGCAGATTTAATATCTCAGATAAATATTGTCTATACAGATACATTCAGCTGGGATATAGATAATTTTAAAAGGATTTATAGTGAGAATAAGGATAAATATGAAGCAATCTCCGCTGAAACAGATATGCCGCCAAAATTGATAGCAGCTATTCATTATCGCGAGTCAGGATGTAATTTTAATACTTATTTACATAATGGTGACCCACTTGGTAAACCAACAACTCATGTACCAAAAGGTATTCTATTTGATAATTTTACAGATGGGGCAATTGACGCTATGTCTAAGTTTGAGGGAATTAGAGATGATTATAAATTAACATCTGATTCTAAGGATATGGCTGCAATGTTGGCATTTGCAGAAAAGTATAATGGTCTGGGTTATTATAAACATGATAGAATAAGTCCTTATGTTTTCAGTGGATCAGATGTTTATAAAATGGGGAAATATATTAGTGATGGTACTTATGATTCAACAACTATAGATATACAGCCAGGTGTTTATTTACTAATAAGTTCATTAGAAGAGTGACATTAAGCTAAAATTTATTTACATTAAAACGAGATTATTATAGGGTAACTGAAATTAATTTTAATAAATATAGTTTTAGGAGAATAAACAATGAAAAAAGTATTGATATGTTTAGCAGCTTTTGTTTTTATATTTTATGGATGTGATAATAAGATACAAGATAACAAATATAATCAAGAGGAAAAACAAAATTCAAGGACCTCAATTGAATCATTAGGTAAGGATGCTTCTCAATATTTTAAAGATGATATTTCCTCAGAAAAGTATGTAGGAAGGTTAATATTTGATGATATTATTGAAAAAGAAGTTACGGTAAATACGAAATTAATAAAAAGTATTGATAGGGGCAGAATATATACGATATATCTAGACCCTATTGAAAGTGTTCCAGAAGAACGTTTGAATATAGGACATTTTTATGAACAGGGAGGCGTACTATATAAAATTAACTTAACTGAAGAAAATATAGAGTTACTAAAATCAACTGGAAATCTGCCTGAAGATAGTAGGATTGTTTGCCAAGAATATGAAATGAAAGACGAATTAGACGAAGAAAAGGGGTTCCATCAATACATTAATATTAATGATGATGAGATAAACTATCATTCATACAACAACAATACTGAATCAGGGTACTATGAATCCTTTACGTGGAAAAAGAATATCGGACTTTTAAGTTACAGAAGTGGATTTGGAGCTGAGAGAGATTCGATAGAATTGAGGTTATTGGAATAATTGATAATCTGTAAATGCTTTTTCATAAATTTTGATGGCTTCACTACAGTTTTCATTTAAATACAACTGTGGAACTATCATAGTTATCCTTCCATTCAAGCTATCATGTTACAAACTATATACAGCAAGTGACTTAAAAAAGTAAGATATTCCTTCTAATAATAGTACTTAACAGTATAATAAGTATAACATACTTATAGTTTGTCAATAGAGAAAGTCAATAAATGACCTTATGTCTGGAGTGCATCACATTTATTGGCAAATATAATTTCAAGTGTTATAATTTGAGTATATTTTACAGATCGGATTAAGGGGAAGGGGGGTATGCAACTATTAAGTGAACAGAACCACAGCATGCTAAGACAATAATTACATAAAAGAGGGTGCCAAAAATATGGAATATGACATTATACATTTGCCAAAAGAGAAATGGAAGGGAACTATAATACCAATAAAGTACACAACAGACAAATATTACGATGTTTCAATAAAACAAATAAAGGATTTGATATCCAGATAGAAAAGAAAGATTTTACAGAACCAGTAACTCATACACCAGAGGAATACGATTTTCCAGATAAGTTATATGATGAACACTGGGAGAATGCTTATGCTTGGGGAGTATTCGTTAATGATGAATTAATTGCAACACTTGAAACTGATCAAGAACTATGGTCTAATCGTCTAAGAATTACAGAACTATGGGTAGATGAAAAATATCAAAAGCAAGGAATAGGTCATGCGTTAATTGAAATAGCAAAGGAGCAAGCAAGAAGAGAACGCCGTAGAGCTATTATACTCGAAACACAATCTTGTAATGTTAATGCAGTTGACTTTTATTTGCATGAGGGTTTTAGCTTGATTGGTATGGATACTTGCTACTACAAGAACAATGATCTACAAAGAAAAGAAGTAAGGTTACAATTTGGATGGTTTCCAAAAGAAAAGAAAAGAATAAATCATGAAGAAATAGAAATGAAACAAAGGATGATTGGCACAATGTAGAGTTAATGACACAACATGCCTTTTGGAATAATCATCATCTTGGATGTGACGAACATTATCTTGTACATAAATTACGTCAAGATAAAGACTACCTTCCAGAGCTAAGCAGAATAGCAGTAAAGGATGGAGATGTAATAGGATGTATAATGTATTCAAAGGCACGAGTGGTTGATGGTGCAAACACACATGAAATTATAACCTTTGGACCTCTTTGTGTAGAGCCTAAATGGCAAGGATGTGGAGTCGGTGAGATTTTATTAAGAGAAACAATGAGCTTAGCTGCAAATAAAGGATATAAAGGCATTATAATTTTTGGAGAACCAGATTATTATCCTAGAATAGGATTTAAAACATGTGATAATTTTAATATTACAACTGCTGATGGTAAAAACTTTGATGCTTTTATGGGAATCGAATTAGCAGAAAACAGTATGAAAGGCATAAGAGGAAAATTTTACTATGAATCTGAAGTTTTTGATAATCTTCCAAAGGAAGAAGTGGAAGAATACAATAAAAAATTTCCACAACTACAAAAATTAAGATTTCCAGGACAATGGGATTAAAAACCTAAGGAAATGATATAATGGTATTGATAAAGTTAAATCAATAAAAACCAATCATTTTACAGCAATAGTCATCGTAATACAGGTGCCATGATCAACCTTGCTTGTATAGGTTAGACCATAGTTTTCACCACAATATAAATGAATCCGTTGTTGAACATTTTGTATACCATAGCCGTTACTGGTTGAAGTGAGGATATGATTACATTTTTCCTGATTCATTCCTTTACCGTTATCCATAATCTTAAAGGTTAATATATCTGATTCTTTATAATACATGATGGTAAGAATACCCTTACCGAGTGTGGTTTTATGGTCGAGTCCATGTAAAATTTCATTTTCAACAAGCGGTTGAAGCAGTAAGTTAGGTAATTGATCATTCAGTGCACTTTCATCAATCTAGTATATAATATCAAAAGAATCAGAATGCAAAAGTTGTTGAATTTTTGCATAAGCTAAAGTATTATCCAGTTCATCTTTAACTGTAATTAAATGATTCCCTTTGTTCAAGGTTGTTCGATAAAAAGTTGAAAGCAGTCTTGCCATCTGGCTTATGGATTCTTGACCAGAAAGTATAGCTTTGTTATTTATCATGGAAAGACTATTGTAAAGAAAATGAGGATTAATTTGAGCTTGAAGTGCTTTCATTTCATATTCCTGTTGTTTTATCTTGCTTTTTAAGACTTCGTCAATGAGATGACGAAGTTTTTTTGTCATGCTTTGAAAGGCATGAATCAATGCACCTATTTCATCATCATAGAAGTTCTTAAGAGAAATAGTGAAAAGCAGACTTCATAAGGCTAGAAAAATTTTGAAAAAGGTTTTGGAGGTTAATCAATATGATGAATGGTGAGCAATTAGATCAATTGATAACAGAAGCTCTTTCCTCAAAAGTTGAACCTAGTGAAGAGTTAAACAGAAAAATTATCAATCAATTTAAGGAACATAAAAATATGAAAACCATGAATAAAAATAAGATATCAAGGGCGCTTATTGCCTTTTGCCTTTTCTTTGCAGTATCTATAGTAGCATTTGCAACTTTAAATCTTAATAGTCCGAGTCAAGTTGCAGATTATTTCGGTTATCCATTAATTTCTAAGGCTTTTGATAGCGAAGACGCATTATTAATAAATCAATCAATGGTATCTAAGGAATATGTATTTACGCTGCATGGTATCGTTTCAGGAGAAGGATTAGCCAATATGGGAGGTACTGGACAGAATATACATTCAGATAAATCTTATGCGGTAGTCTCAATAAAAAAACAAGATGGCAGTAAAATGCCAGATACAAGAGACAAAGACTATAACAAGCCACCATTTTTTATCTCACCATTAATAAAGGGACAAAAGCCATGGCTAGTTAATGTGGCCTCAATGAATGGTGGCTATCATGAAGATGTAATTGATGGAATTTTGTTTAGATTGGTTGAATGTGAAAGGGTTGAAATGTTTGCTGATCGAGGACTATATCTTTGTATAAGTAGCAGTGCTTTTTATGATATACATGCTTTTAATTTCAATGAGGAAACTGGAGAAATTAGTCTTAATACTGATTATAAGGGGGCTAACGCTCTTTTTGATTTACCCCTTGATGTAAAAAAAGCTGACTATGATAAAGCTGAAGAATATCTACAAGAATTATTGAAGGAGCCAGAAGCTGAATAATTCATGACATAATCATAAGTAATACTTCCAGAAACGTTGTCAGATGAAATTAATTATGACCTGACATTAAGTTACATATAGTTACGGTCATATCATGACATTGAAAAAAGGCTCATTATAGTTTACAATAATTTGGGGTGTTACTATGTACAGAGAAATTGAGCCAAGCGAACAATTGTCTTCCTATATAGAAAGTTATTGGATTAGTTCAAAAGTTAAAGAAAATCATACTTCGTTTGTTGAACCTGATGGTTGTTTTGATATTGTTATACACTTTCATAATGGGATAAATGAGGTTTATCTTACTGGCATATGGGACAAACCTATTATGGTAAACTCTTACAAAAATGTAGATTTACTAGGCATCAGATTTTACCCGAAAGCATTACAAGCTTTTTTTAACATATCTATAGGCGAGATTAAAAATACTAGTACTAAAGTTCATAAACAGATGTTTAAGAGTAGTATAGATATTGAACTGTTATATAATTCCAAGAACATAGATGAACTAATCTCATTTTTTGATGTGTTTTTTTTAAGTATGTTAGAAGAAAATAAAACCATAATTCATCAGTTTTTAGACGAACTTGATTATAATTCAGATGTTGATTGTATTGCAGATAAAATAGGTGTCAGTAGAAGACATCTATGTAGAGAGCTCAAAAATAAATTGGGAATTACTACAAAAGCATATATGAACATAATAAGATTTATAAGTGCTAAAAGGATGCTCTTACATGGCAAGTCCTATACAGAAATTGTTTATAAATGTGGTTATTATGATCAGTCTCATTTCATAAAAGAATTTAAAAAGTATACAGGTAAAAATCCTAGTAACTATATAAAGTAAGTTCCTTTTTTACAATACATTTTTAAAGTATAATAGTAAACTGAATCTATTATAAAAAAGGAGCCATAAAAAATGAAAAACTTAACTATTAACTTAATGGTAAAAAGTGTTAATGAGACTGTAGATTTTTATAGAAATGTTTTGGGCTTTGAACTGATCATGAGTAATCCAGAAAAAGGTGAGTTTGATTGGGCGATGGTTTCAAAAGACGGTGTGAGCCTAATGTTTCAAGAAGAAAAAAATATCAAAAGTGAATATCCATGTATGAAAAATAATAATATAACTCCATCATTTACTATGTTCATTAAAACTGAAAATGTAGACAAGTTATATACAACTCTAAAAGAGAAAGTGAAAATAGTAGCAGAATACCATAAAACCTTTTATGGAGATTATGAATTTGCTATTGAGGATATCAATGGATATATATTAACTTTCGCAGAATAATGGAAATGATAGCAAGAGACAGACTACTCAATGAGCTAGTCTGTCTTGTATACAATGGGAAATAACTATATGATGGTACATACAGTTCAACAACTAGACCCTATTGAAACCATTTATAGAAAACGTTTGAATATAAGATATTATTAAAGATTAAAGATTGGTCCATTTGATTAAAAAAAAGATTGTATAGTATAAGTTGTTCTGCTAAACTATTATAATAGGAGGAGCGTGTGTTGTATGAAAGATGAAGATAACATATTTTTACAAAATGAATCAAAAGCAATAATATTTACAAATGTTTTTTTGATGTGAAAATATGAATGAAGGGGTTTAAAAATGTATGATGAAATAAAATTAGTACTAAAAAATAATAAGATAAGAATAGTGTACATACTAGTAATAATAACTTTAATGTTTACTGTCAATCATTTTATTCACTCAATGATTTTGTATCCAATACTTGATTTTATATATAGATTTTTTTATGGTGTGATTAACGTGACTGTATCATTAACTCTTATCTATATTAGTAGTCAAGAAAGTCAAAACAAAAAAGTTGAGCTGAAAAAATTCATCCAATACGTATTTAAAGATATTAAACATATTTTATGGGTATTTATTGTTTACTTTATTATACTATTTCTGGTCAATTTATTTACTATTCCAATTGTATCAATGATTGTTATTCAAGCATTATTTGTATTTATCTGGCAAGCATTTATCATTGATAGCAAAAGAAAATTTGAAGTTTTTTCAACTAGTGCCAGCTTAGTATTTGAGAATTTTTCTAGAGTGATTAAATATTTGGTAATATATCTTATTGTTATTATATTAAATATAATAATTGTAATACCTTCTAAGCAAGTACTTGAGATCATCGTGCAATATCTTGTGAACATATCATCATATTATTTTATAATAATATTTACTATTTTATATATGAAACTAAAAGAAGAAAACATATAATTATATGGGAAAATTGTGGGTGTTATCCAGCTTTATGTTCTATAGGTGACCTTCCACTTTATTTAAGTTCTTTTCTTTTTGCTGTAAGTAGACTTTCTCCCCTAGTATACGAGAGTTATCCAACTTTATAAAGACAATTATAGGTAAATAAGTGTATAATGAAAAAAATAAAAAAGTCATATTAAAGTACTTAGTGTTTTTTTGTTATTTATGGTAAGTTTCTTAGTATTGCTGTATCAGTAAATTCATGTCTCAATGGTCATAATGCACAATGAAATAACACAAACTGTATAAGGTTGCGCAAAACTAAATAAATATAGCAATATAATTATGGAGGTTTTTAACTCAATTGACAAAACTACTAAATGGTGCTATAAT
>JANQFZ010000083.1 GCA_028277605.1 Vallitaleaceae bacterium
ATCTTTTCCTTATTATTATAAAGGTGGAGAAATTCATGCCCTTAAATATGGTAGTTACTTTAGACGAGAAGATGATCTGTTAAAAGTTATGAAAGCAGAAGAAGAATTTATTCAAAAGCAACATGGGAGATTAAGAATATGGGTTGACTTTTATGAAACAACACTTTCTGACAGAGTTATCAATGAATTCTTAGAGAGTATAGAAAGAGTTGATTTTAGTATTATAAAACTAGCAATAGTAGGTTTGGTCTATAGTGACAGACATCGTTTGAATAAGTGTAGAAAAAAATTAAGCATTAAGATTACTGGACCTGTTAAGTTTTTTGAAGATCCAGAAGATGCTAAAACTTGGCTAGTAAGTGAAAAAGCACAATGAACTTAAACTTATTGGTTTTGCTGCATTAGATGGTAATCTAATTGGGGAAAACAATGAATATGTACAGTTACTAGAATTGCATGTTTCGAGTGAATATAGGGGTAAAGGCATAGGGAAGTGCTTGTTTGCTAATTGTGCTGAAAAAGCTTATACATTAGGTGCGAGTAAGCTATATATATCTGGGCATTCTTCAGTAGAAACACAGAGGTTTTACACAAAGTTAGGATGCACAGATGCTCAATGGTTGTTTAAACGTCAAATTGAATTAGAACCATATGATTGTCAGTTAGAGTATACTTTATAGTTTACAATGACATAAATATCGGAGGAATAAATGAATCAGAAAAAAGTTCTTAAAAAAAGTATAATAGCAGTATTATGTCTGATATTAATTCTACTATTAATAGCATTCAGTTTATTTTTTAATGAATTAAAGACATTATCTTCTTTAAGAAAAATTAATGATTACCCGTTCTATACAATGACCTATGAAGGAGATTATGGATTTGATGAATTTCTTACTGTTGGAGCTACTAGTGATGCAGATATAGAAAAGTTTGTAATGAAGAGGCTGCTTAAGGGTATAAATATTGACCTACATATTGTTGAAGGTGGCTGTACTGCTTTTACAGCAAAAAATAATCATGATCAACAAATTTTTGGAAGAAATTTTGATTTTGACTATGCACCTCCATTACTACTATATACAAAACCAAAAAACGGTTATGAATCTGTATCGTTAGCTAACTTATCTTTCGCTGGTTATAATGAAAGCTATTTGCCAGAGCCAAAAAGCTTCAATTCCTTTCTTACTTTAGCGGCACCCTATTTACCATTTGATGGTATCAACGAATGTGGTGTTACAATAGCATTATTAGCAGTTCCTTATGCCGAACCACCTCAAAAGGAAGGGCAAATAACCTTAAATACAACTACAGCAATTAGGTTGGTATTGGATAAAGCTAGTAATGTTAATGAAGCCGTTGCATTATTACAACAATATAATATTTATTTTTCTGGAGATGTAGAATGCCACTACTTAATTGCAGATCCAACTGGTCAATCAGTTTTAGTAGAATTTTTAGAAGGAGAAGTTAAGATAGTAAATACGGATACCAACTATCAAATAGCTTCTAATTTCATAGCATATAATGGTCTTAATATAGGTGAAGGCTATGATGAATTTGAAAGATATGATGCAATTGATAATTACCTAATGAACAGTAAAGGAATTATATCAGAAAGTGATGCTATGTCACTATTAGAGGTAGTAAAGTCGCCTGTTAGAACGCAATGGTCAGTCGTATACAACATGGTAACAAAGAAAGTAGCAATATGTACTAATGGAAATTATGAGGATATTTATGAATTTGAATTTGAAAAACAATAAGTTAAAGGGTGAGATGTATTCAACTAATATTACAATCAAACACTATTGAAGATTATTTGAAGAAAACAACTATTATAAACTATGATAATAAAGATATACAAGTATTAGCAGATAAAATTAGTAAAGGAGCTAATAGTGAGACTGAGCTCATTAATGCGGTCTATGTATATGTCAGAGACACTATATCTCATTCAGCCGATATAGAAGGTAAAGTAGTTACATGTAAAGCTTCTGAAGTACTGCAATATAAGGAAGGAGTCTGCTATGCCAAGTCGCATTTATTAGCTGCACTTTTAAGATACTTAAAGATACCAACGGGATTCTGCTATCAAAAACTTATTCTTGAAGATACGGTTAAACCTTGGTTAATCCTACATGGACTTAATGTGGTTTATCTAAGAGAATATAATAAATGGATAAGATTGGATGCAAGAGGTAATAAAGTTGGTGTCCAAGCGGAATTCAAAATTGATACTGAAAAGTTAGCTTTTCCTATACGTGAAGAATACGGAGAGGTTGATATACCAATGATTTATACTAACCCAGATCCAAATGTCATTCAAGCATTAGAAAAATATACTACAGTCAATGAACTATTTGATAATCTTCCGGTTACTCTCTATAATACTTTTTAAATTCTCTTAACTAATAAAATAAATAGAAGACACAATACTTACTACAGAAAGGGAAACTATGGACAATATAATAATAAAAGAAGTCAAATCAAATCATCCTCATTTACATGAATTAATTAATAAGCTTGATAAAGAGTTAAAAGATCGATACCCAGAGGAAGGCATATATGGTTTAGATTTTAGTGATCCAAAAGTTAAAGATACTTTTTTTATAGTTGCTTATGTCAATAATATTTCTGTTGGGTGTGGCGCTATTCGCCCACTTAACTCGGATAGTGTAGAGTTAAAAAGACTCTATGTACATCATGACTATAGAAAAAAGGGTATAGCTTCAAAACTATTGAAGTATTTAGAGGATACAGCAAAAAGAAAAGGATATCATAATATAAAGCTAGAAACGGGACCATATCAACCAGAATCTATAGTATTATATGAGAAAAATGGCTATGAACAAATAGAACTGTTTGGTGAATACGACAATAGTAAGTATAGCATTTGTTTTGAAAAGAAGATTTAATGATTTAAAACTTATGTATTTGGAGGTCTATATGGGAAAAGAGTTATCAGACATGACGCTTGAAGAACTGTGGAAGTTATTTCCGATTATACTAAAAGAGCATAGTACAGAGTATAAAGATTGGTATGAAGTAGAAAAGCAAAATCTACTAGATATTATTGATAATCAGCATATCATACGTATCAATCATATAGGTAGTACTGCTGTTAAAGGTTTGATTTCTAAGCCGACGGTTGATATTTTATTAGAATTAGCAAAAGAAAGTAATATTCAGCAGATAAAAGAGCAGATACTTCATGATGGATGGATTCTAATGTCAGAACAAACTTCTCCAGATTTAGATCTTGTATTTAATAAAGGATACACTAAAGAAGGCTTTGCAGAAAAAGTCTATCATCTTCATGTTCGATACTATAATAACTGGAATGAATTATACTTTAGAGATTATTTAATAGAACACAAAGTTACAGCCCTAGAATATGGTCAGCTTAAGTTAAAATTGAAAGAAAAATATGAATATAATAGAGATGGATATACAAAAGCAAAGTCTACTTTTATTATGAAAGTTACAGAGAAGGCAAAGAATATATATGGTGACAAGTACTGTCCAAGATAGATTTAATAAAATTTTTAAATAAAAATTAAAACTTACAAGAGGAGGATACATATGGAGTTTACAGGTATTTGTCTTATCACAAAGGATGTAATGACTTTAACTGAGTTTTACTGTAAAGTTCTTAAAACTGAATTTGAAGGAGATTCATCGCACACGGATATTAAAACTAAAGGTGCTAATATTTCAATATATTCTATTGAAGGCATGGAGGGTATGGCTCCAAATTCTATGACGGGAGCAGGATATGGTAGTTTTACAATAGGCTTCAAAGTTGATAATGCAGACAAGGAATATGAAAGGCTTAAAGAATTAAAAGTAAAAATTGTTAAGTATCCTAAAACCTATCCATGGGGAACTCGTTCTTTCTGGTTTAGAGATCTTGATGGCAATATTATTAATTTCTATAGCATAGAGAGAACATAGGTATGATGAACTAGTTCTATATAGAGTAACTATGACTATGAGAATGGTTTTATTATATAAAATTTCTAACTTGGATAATGAACGCAGTATGATAAAATTATGTGATAGAAGGTGATAATATGGTTGAATATGTAAGAAATTATGTGGATATAATTGTTGAAAGATTAGCTGAATATATGGAAATAGATGAAGCTATTATATTTGGATCATTTGCATATGGCGAACCGAATGATAAAAGCGATATTGATATATGTTTTATAATCTCAAATGAAAAGACAACTAAGAGATTTTTGTTAAAACAACTAAGAAAGCTTATATCACCATCTATGAAACACCCATTGGATATAGTGATATATGATAAAGATGAATTCTACAGTAGAGCTTGTATAGCAACAACGTTAGAGCATAAGATAGCAAAGGATGGTCTTAGCGTTTATGGAGAAAAACGCATCGTACAGTAAATAGGTTAGCAAATATTTATTAAGAAATTATTATATTACGCATTATGATATATGCTCATAAATAGGTTACAAAGGAGATGTCTAAAACGAGACAGTATGAGGAAGTCATTAATCAAATCTTAGAATTTGCAAAAAAGATAAGAGTATAAGGATAGTGATGTTAAATGGTTCTAGAGTAAACCCTTTAGCTCCGGTTGACATCATGCAAGACTATGATATAGTATTCTTCATAAATGATTTAGAATCTAGTAACTATAAAACAGACAGAAATTGGATGAATCAATTTGGTCAATTGGTGATATTTCAACAAAATGATTTTGAAGATAATTCTTATATTTTTCTCATGCAATTTTCAGATGTTAGAATTGACTTGAGATTTGCAGACATGACTACTGTGAATGAAGTAATAAAAGAAGATACTTTAAACAAAATATTGCTAGATAAGGATAATCAACTAAAACCCTTGCCAAATCCAAATGATAAAGCACATTGGGTAAAGAAGCCAAGTCAAAAAGAATGGGAAAAACTTCTTAATGAAGTATGGTGGATTCAAACTTATATAGCAAAAGGTATTTGGAGAGATGAATTACCATATGTTAAGTATATGTATGATGTTATTCTTATAGATTGTATTAGAAAATTATTGTCATGGTATATCGGTGTAGATCATGATTGGAAGATAAATGTAGGTAAGTGTGAAAAATGGTTTAAAAGATTGTTAAAAAGCCATCTATATAATCAATTTATTTTGTTATACTCAAACCATGAATATCAAGAAATTTGGAGTAAACTATTTGATGCAGGAAAACTGATACATAAAGTTGGAACAGAATTAAGCACTAGGTTAGGTTATAGATATCCAATCAATGATGAGATTAATGTCTCAGAATTTATATCTAAATTAAAAAATCTGCCTGAGGATGCAAAAGAAATAATATAAGGTTAATATAATTTTTTTATAGTGAGGTATAGTTAATGTATAGAATGTTTCCTATAATATTGTGTTTAATTTTGACGGGTTTAGTAAACTATCAACTTAATAAGCAGGAAGTACTAGACAGCAATCTACAGATTCCAATAGAAAGTCCTAGTACAACTTTTAGTGAGTCTGAAAGTGAACACTATAATTATTCTGATAACAGTCAACAGGATAAAGAACAATATCTTCAGCCATACCCTATTGGAATAAAGTTTATTGAAAGTATTATTGAAGAACGTGGTCATGTAGCTATTACCAATGACATGCGTGAGCTATTCAATACATTTGCAAGGGAGTATAGATGGTGTTACATACCTGATATGGATGGCTATGAATCGTTTTTTGATACTACCAATAATATCAATGGCTATACCAAGTTCGCTAATGCAGTTTTTTATATCATGCAATATATGAAGTGTCCAGAAAAGGTAAGTGAAGAGGAAATGCAAAGAGCTATTCAATACTTATTTGTTGTTAAAGATAGTATAGATAAAGATGTAGCATACTATGAGGATATGCCTCATCAGGATTACCGTAAACTTGCAAATTATCAAGATGGTTATTATTCTCCTTGGGAAGAAGGGGGATTCAATCATAGTAGAATGTTCTATTTACTTACGTCACTAGATATTGTACAGAAAGAAGAAAATGATGTTTATATTATAATACACGCAAAGAATTATTATTTTCATGATATAAATGGTTTTGCATCTGGAGCAAATGAAAAATGGCTAGCAGAAAAAGCCAAAAAACTAGGGTTACCTGATGTGGAAGCGGCATCACAACTAATTTCAAGTGGTAAGATGGATGAAATAGAAGGTGATCGTGAATTTGAAACAACACTATATATTAAGTACAGTGGGCATAATCCTTACGGAAATGAACCAAGATTTGTATCTAACCGTAGTAGAAGTATCGCATACGATGAACCTTTTTCTGAAAATGAATAGATGGCATACTAAATAATACTCAACGAACAAATCATACTGGGAGGAGACAATTAATGATTAAGCAAATTGTTGAACGTATTAATAAACTAGATAAACCTTCAATCATTGGGATTTCTGGGTTTGGTGGTTCTGGTAAGTCTACTCTAGCAAGGGAATTATCCAATAGAATTCATGCACCTATTATTGAAGTGGATTCCTTTTACAATCCTCAGGGAATGAATAATTATCAATTATGGGAAATTATGGACTATAAACGTTTAGAAAGAGAAATATGCGAACCCTTTCATCAAGGACATCGTACCCTATCTTACGGTAAGTTTGACTGGGACATGGAGCAAGTTGTTAATGTAGCAGTAGAAGCGCAACAATACTTAATTATCGAAGGAGTTGGACTATTTCGTCCCGAACTAATGAAGTATTTCTCTTATAAGATATGGATAGATTGTCCTATTGAAGTAGCAATTAAAAGAGGAAAGCGAAGGGATAGAGAAGAATACGGAGTAATACAGGATAAAAATTGGGATGGAATATGGAAAAAAAATGATTTGCAATGTTTTCAACGTTTTAACCCTAAAGAAAATGCAGATTTTATTATGCCGTACAATAATAATAGCTAGTATTTATTCTATTTTGATGTTCCTTAAATGAATACTGGTTATAGGTTTATGAATGATTTAATTGAAGAAATTAGTAGTGGGCGTTCCATAAGTATGGATGAAAAAGAACAGTTGACTGCTGAAATTAAAAAGAGAATCACAAAGTATATTAAGTCAAATGGAGTTTTTGTTATGTTTAACTGTTATCAAAAGGAAGTGACTTATAATGATAGAAATAAGAGAAGCAATAGCCAAGGATTATAATACTCTAGTCAAATCTGAGAAACATCTTAGCAATGAAATGCTTAAAATTAAAATTCGAGATAAGCAGATAATCGTATTACTTGAAAACAATATTATATTTGGATACCTTAGGTATAATTTGTTTTGGGATGAACATCCATTTATGAATATGATTTATATATTTGAAAAGTATAGGAACAAAGGCTATGGTTCACAACTTGTTAATTATTGGGAAGAAAAGATGAAAGAAAAAGGTTATAAGACTTTATTGACAAGTACACAAGCTAATGAATATTCACAGCATTTCCATCGAAAGTTAGGGTATGTAGATGTCGGTGGATTTATTATGCCTAATGAACCATTAGAGTTAGTTATGATTAAGGAGTTTAACTAATAAATATATGAGATTCATTACAAAAAGATATTTCCATATGGATGATAAACAGATATGTGATAAAAGTAAGGATATCTATGGATTTGAGGTTAGTAAAGGTATGGTATCTAACATTACTAATAAGCTACTACCAGAAATCGAAGACGGCAACATCGTTCTTTATTAGCTTAGACAGTACATACCTCAGACTTAATCGAGGGAGAAGTATTTTTTCTAGTTACAAGGCTCTATTAAAGCGTTATACCTATCAATCTTTAGAACCAACAAAGAAGTTGAATATGTCCATTCGTAACTAGAGAAATCTATAATGTTTAAAGGACGCATATAAAAGTATGCTAAAAAACCCAGTGTAGACTTGGGGTTTCTTGATATGCATTAAAACTCTGGCTAGAGATACACGAACCACATCTTAATGAATTGCCGTACACCGAACGGCACGTACGGAGGTGTGAGAGGAC
The DNA here is from genome assembly GCA_028277605.1 of Vallitaleaceae bacterium. Taxonomy (GTDB): domain Bacteria; phylum Bacillota; class Clostridia; order Lachnospirales; family Vallitaleaceae; genus JANQFZ01. The sequence goes on from JANQFZ010000083.1 coordinate 8,039, forward strand.
GGTGTTTAAAATAATTAATTACCTCCTAGTTATCTAGTTAAGTGCTGATATCCAAATAATTTATTAAAAGGATAATAAATGCGAAAAATAAACACATTAAATTATCCTTTTTATATATGAAAAATTAATAGGTGCTTAACAGCAAAAGTTCTTAGATGCATAATTGATTAGAACACCTGCTGTTGAAGTGCGTATTTATAATTTAGAAACGAACCTTGGAAAATAATTGATTTAGTTATCAGCATATTCAGAATGACTAAAGTGATACAGATCTTCTAGATGTAGCCGAGTACTATTTTCGTCATATAGCGAAATTTCTGCGAAATCATAATAGTATTTAAAAAGATAACCATATTTGTTGTCAGCATAAGTATATCTTTTTCCTAATACGTCCGGACTAGATATGTATAAGTGTAGATATCCTTCTTCATCTGTTAACACAGATTCAATAATAGGGGTAGGCACTCTTTCATTAACAAATTTTCCAGATATTTGATAATAAGGCACTGGTTTGCTATTACTATCAACGATTGTTCCGTTAGTTACAATATAATTGTTTAATGTAACACGAAAGCCTGAGCCAAAATCCACTATATGTGATTCTGAACCTAGGTATGCTGGATGTATTACTGTATTTGGATATGCTGAAAAACTAAGATTGCTGATTGTTACATTGGTATTATTTGCAAACAATTTTAGTGAGTAGTTGCCAGTCTGACCATCAGTAGAATATATAGAAAAATAATAATCGCCTTCTGTAAAACCATTAATATTAGACCATCCTGACGTAGATGTATCAAGTTGACCTACTAAAACGTTGTTAGCATTATATATATCAACAGCAAAATTAGAAGGAACATTATCTAAGTTAATAATCACTCTAGAGTTCTGAGGATCATAATGATATTTGATATAATCCATATCTAAAACATTATCAATAGTTCCAGTTACATCAATGTCTATTAGTCCTGGATTTGGTAATACTAAGAAACTACTATCGTCACATTCATTAGAATCATATGTATTAGATAAAGTTGTAGATAATGTAAATGGATTTATAGTATCAAAACCTGCGTATCCCGCAACAGCTATAAAGTAATAGCCGCCATCACTTATACAACTTGTATGTTCAAAGCTAATAGTACCATTTTCATAACATGAGTAACCAACACTATCTAGCATACCTGTAGATTCATTGTGTTTGTATAATAGTAAATCGTAATCTACATTACTTGGAACATTAACATGAATAGTTAATTTTCCAGGGTCTGCATATAAAAAATACCATAAAGTTTCGCTTTCTTCTTCAAGGCATTGAGAATAAGAATTTCCTACATTAATATAACTTGCAGTACTTGGAGTGGTATTTGTATTAGTACTCGTATGTGATCTTATTGGAGTACTGGCATCTTCTACTGGATTATTATCAGTTGCTTCTAAAATATTACCATCCTTGTCTATTGTTAATTTATAACGTTTAACTTCGATTTTATTTGATTCCTTTTTAATATTTTTTTGGATATTATTTGGAATTTGTAATCTTATTTCTTTAAGCATATTTTCTTTTGAATCTTTTGCATATACTCCACAAAAACGAGATAATGAAATAAAAATAATACATATTAGTGCAATAATATTTTTGGCTTTCCTCATTATTAATTAATTCCTCCTTAAATTTAGTAGTATACAAGATTCTTTTAATATCTAGTTGTTTAATAAAACTTAAAAGCTATGGTTTGAAAAATAATAAAATATATTAGTTTGCCAAAGTTTAAAAATAGTGCTATATTGTGAATAATCTGCAGATAATCAATCTAATAATATCACAAAACAGTAAAAACGTCAACAAAAAAACACTGTTATATATTAAAATAATATAAAAAACATTAAAATAACTTAAATATCAAAAGATGAATAGTTATAAAAAAAGTGTTTGATTTCTGACGACACATCAAAAATTAATCATTATATTATGTTTGAAAGTAATGAATATACGTTTTTGAAGAGACTTTATATTTTATTGACTAAAACAGTTTAGCTTATACTTCTTATTACCAAGTGCAACTATTTGATGAAATACATCTGAAAGATTGACTATATTACTTATGATCTGATGGGAGCAAATTTTAAACACACCAAGACTATCTCTGATGGAGATGGAGTATGTGACTTTCATGTCACAAGAAAGATTGATGTTGATTCCTAATCCTATAGTTAAAAATTATTGTACGGTAAATAAAATGTAATGAATTACAGTTATATACTATTATGTAAATATATAATACAAGAGGATGCCTACAATGAAAAACTTAAACAATGACTTAAGAGATAATTCTAAAAATGCTTTTAGGGTTTCCAAATATCAGATCAACGATTTAATAATCTTTCAGATTTGTTTATAGAGAGTAACTATCAACGAAATGAAATACTAATAGCAGACACTATTTTGTGCCTGCTTTTTATAGAGTTGTGTAATCATATTTAAAAATTTACCTAAACGCCTTACGCCTTTTATCTATACGTAAATCTCTTAAGAATTCAAGCTTAGTTTCTGCAATAACTACTGCAAGTAGTATTAGTGTAAAACCAGCTGCCAATCTATAATCAATAGTTTCATTAAAAAAGATGACCGAGAACAAAACACCAAACACAGATTCTAAGCTAAGAATCAAAGAAGTACTGGATGGTGAAGCGTATTTTTGTCCTAAGTTTTGTAAAAGCAGGGATAAAGCAGTGCATGCTAAAGCTAAGTAAAGTATACCGCTAATAGTTGAAGAACTGATAGCAGTTAAGCTTGGAGTTTCAAGGGCAAAAGAGACAATCCATGAAAAAACAGCACTAAAACCAAATTGTATAATCGTAATTAGAATTGGATCCTTCTCTTTACCAAATTTAGCAACGAATACAATATGCAGTGCGAATAGAAAGGCGCTGAGTATGGCCAAGCTGTCTCCAAGATTAAAGGATACGGTAGAGATTCCAATCCCAATAATGCATAAGAAAGCGGCTATCATATTGTATTTATTAGGTTTTTTACGGTCAATTGCCCATATAAGAAATGGGACAATGACACAATAAGAAGCGGATAAAAACGCGCTTTTTCCAGGCATGGCATACATAACACCAATCGTTTGACTGCAATAGGCGATAAAAAGACAAATACCGATGATAAACCCACTTTTAATGTACTGCCAATTGATATACCTTAATCTTTTATAAAAAATGATGCTTAAAATGACGCCAGCAATGGTAAAACGAAGTGCCAGTAAAAAGTTAGGTGAAATTGTATCGGTTGAGGCTTTAACAACAACTAAAGAGCTCCCCCAAACAATGGCTACGATTAATAATGCAAGCTTTGCTAAATATACTTTTTTCATAAGAACCTCCTTAATTCAATGTTGCATATAGAACAGATTTAATAGTATGCATTCGGTTTTCTGCTTGATCAAAAACAACCGATTGCTTGGATTCAAAAACTTCATCCGTAACTTCCATTTCTGTAAGTCCAAACTTCTTAGAAATGTCTTCTCCAATCGTTGTATTCGTATCATGAAAAGAGGGTAAACAATGCATAAAGATTGCATTATCCTTAGCGTTCTTCATCATATCAGTATTGACTTGATAGTCTTTTAGAAGATCAATTCTGCTTTTCCACACGTCATTAGGTTCTCCCATAGAAACCCATATATCGGTATAGATAACATCAGCATTTGTAGAACCTTCTGTAACATTTTCTGTTAAGGTCACGGTACTGTTGTTTTCTTTAGCAAGTGTTCTAGCTTTGTTAATTAGTTCGTCGTTA
>JANQFZ010000040.1 GCA_028277605.1 Vallitaleaceae bacterium
AATAGTAGTATACTATTCACCCTTTCTATAAATTATCAGTGGCTGTTAAAGTTTCATTTTAAACCGTAGGGTTACTCTTGACATAATGATAACTCTACATTATTCGTAAGTATATCTGTATAACTATAAGAAATAGTTCTATAAGAATCCTGTAATTCATTGTGAACTTTTACGACAAAAATACTTGGATACGTACTTTCTAAAACACCTTGCCTAACGACAACTCTTTTTCTGCCTTTGTTAGCTTTGATCATGACTTTACTGCCAACATAAGCATCTACTTTCTCTTTGACCTTGCAAATATCTTCTTTTGCAATCACTCGTTACCACCTCATCCCTTTACAACTATCCCTAGTATATCATACCAAGTTAAATAGGTCAATAAATTTCTCAATTGTACCAAATTTTTAACAATTAGTCAATAGAATTTTATAGATTTATTAATAATTTTTTACAAAACTATATAATCTATGCAACGGGTAGACTCTTAAAATGACTTTACCTCTCACAGCTCTGGTCTCAAAACACCCCATTATTCTACTATCTTTGCTTTGTTTTCTATTGTCACCAAGGACATATAGACAATTTTTTGGTACAATAATTTCTTCTGTTCCATCTGTTGAATTTTTAATATAGTTTTCAGTGATTAGTTCTTCATTTCTGTAAAGCTTATTATTCTTAATGACAATATGGTCTCCTTCTAGTCCAACGATACGTTTTACTATTTTTTCTTGTGTTCCAGATGCATCATAATCTAATACAACTAAATCTTCGTAACGATATCCACTGATCCATGTAACTAATTTTGAGACAATGATGCAGTCATTATTTTGTAGTGTATTCTCCATGGATTTGCCTTGAACACGTAATGGCCAAAAACTATAGATGAATAGAATAAGTATAAGCCCTAAATAGATGAGTCCAATTGTATAGTCCTTAATACTTAGTGTTGCCTTTTTTTTCATTTTTTATACTCCTAATGGCAGTTTATTCTTAATTATAGAAATTAAGCTTAATTTTAAACATATCGTATGACAGCCTTTTCTTTTTAGTCAGCATTAAGGTAGCCTTTAAATAGCATATACAGCTTATACTTTATTTATTCATCTCGTTAAAACTATTTTGATAATTAATTGTTTTTTTGACAGTGAAAAACAACCATTTAAAAATGATTGCTTTTTTTGTTTTCTAGCTTTTAATTGTAGTTTTTTATATCATTACTTATAGCGAATCGACATACCGAGGTCTATTGTTTTAACAACAATATAAGGATACGTTAAGCTCATGGTTACCATATCTTCTTTAGTAGGTCCTAATAATTCCGTTTCTATCACAATATGATCCTGACTCTTATAGAAATCCTTTACTTGAATACTATATCCGCCTGTTTCCTGCTCTCCATAGCCAATGATGATATATAAGTATTCTCCATCGCTATAACTAAATTTGAAGGGTTCTTTGGTCTCTATAGCTTCTTCTATCTTTATCATAAGAATTTCTGGTACATCTTCATCCTCCACTACCGTAAAATCTAAATCTCCTAAATTATCCTCTTCATATTCTTTAACCGATTGGCAAGATACTGCAATTAAAATGATGCTGAGCACTAAGATAGATACTTTTTTCAACTCTATCACCCTATTAACTGTTTGTATTATTTTATTATATGAAAGTAAAATATATGCAAAAAACTGATGCTTTATTTCTAGACAGCTATGAATACCTATAATAGGTTGAATACGTACACGATTAATAGGCTGTCAACAGTAGATGTTGGCAGCCTTATGAAAAATTGTGTTTTATGTATTTATTTACTATCTAATTGTCTTATTGTGTTTGTTAGTTTCTACTCAGCTTTCTCTACCATACGATCAATTTCTAAAACAGTTTCTTTAGACATTTCCCACTCTAAGGCTTTAAGATTTGCCACTACCTCATCTTTGTTCATGACAGTAGCAATGATTGAAGTTATTTCTTCTTTTGCAATAAGATAATTCATAGCAATTTCATTCATTTTTTTATTCTTTAAAGCCTCTATATTTCTAACGTCATTTAATAGCTTTAAATATTTTTCTCTTTGTTCGCCATGGAGTTTTGGATTACTATTTCTAACATCTCCCTCTCCAAAGGTGGTATCAGCAGTTATTTTCCCAGTTAACAATCCTTGGAACAATGGACTATATGGGAAAAACGCTAAACCATTTTCTTTGACATAAGGAAATACTTCTCTACCCACTCTGTATTGAAGAGGTATGTTATGGTAGGTTTCAGCATTTTGTTCAAACATATTGTAAAGCCCCTGCATGGATACAACATCTACAATTTCTGAAGCCTTTTGAATATCACTGACAGAAAAATTACTTAAACCAATGTATCTAGTTTTTCCTGAATCCTTTATAGACTTCATTGCATTCATGGTTTCTTCCAAAGGTACATCATTAGCGGTTGGCCAATGTACTTGTAATAAATCGACATTATCCACACCGAGACGTGTTAAGCTTTCATCAATTTCTTTTAGAAGACTCTCTGCTGATACATCGTTTCTAACTTCACCCTTATCATTCCATGGTAAACCTGCCTTTGTTGCAATAAAGATTTTATCCCTTTGACCTTTAATCGCTTGTCCAAGAACTTCTTCCGCATGTCCATTACCATATACTGGTGCTACATCAAAGAGGTTGATACCGAGTTCAATAGCCTTTTGAATTGCTTCAATTTGATCCTTATCACTATGTTTCGTCCAACTGCCTTTTCCAGATGCACCCCAGCATCCAAAACCTATAACACTAAAATCAAAATCAATCTTTTTTACACTTCTATACTTCATTTTTACCCTCCTAAAATTTTTATATGATTGTATTAAAAACTACTAAATTATAGAATTCGCTGTAGTGCTTATACTCTAGTATTAAGTGCTAAATATAATAAAACAGGAAAACTTAAATGAATACTAAGAAGTCATGTCATCCTATCATTAAAAGCTTCTTATTTTACTTATTTTTCATTCATGAGACATTAACTCATCGTTTTGTGGAACCGGTTACATTATTGGCAAATTTTATATATGTTTTTTATTATCTTATTCTTTTTTCTGAGCCTCTAGATATTATTTTAGGTTGTATAATAATCCTTTGAATCTCTTTCTTCTTATTAGAATTCGTAAAATGATCTAAAAGTAGAGACATCACTTGTCTACCCATATCTACAGAATTACGTTGTGCCACAGAAATATTTACATTTAAAGCTTTTAGTAATTCAATATCATCAAATCCTACAAGACTCATATCCTTTGGAATCTGATAATTATCTTCAAATAATGCTTTTAGAACTCCAATTGTAGTTAAGTTATTGGCAGAAAAAAGTGCTGTTGGACGTTCGTCAGTATTCATAATCGCCTTTGTAATCTCATAAGCCTTCTCTGTTGAAAAATCACCTTCATATATAAATCTTTCATCCAATAGCAGCCCTGATTCATCCATAGCTTTTTTATAGCCTTTTAGACGATCTCGACCAATAAGTAAATTTAAGTTTCCTGTTATGGTTCCTATTTTGGTATGACCACTATCGATTAATAATTTGGTACACGCATATGCACCATGACTATTGTCAGTAAAAACACCATCCCAATCTATAAATTCAAAGCCACGATCAAGTAACACAACTGGTATATTAAGTTGTTTAACACTATTAATAAACTTCTCCATATAGTGTAAGTCTTTCGTTATTCCTGCTGAAACAGGAGTTATAATAATACCTTTAACATGATAGGTTCTAAGCATTTTTAAAGCTTTCATTTCCTTTTCTGGTTGATTATCTGTATCACAAAATAGAATAGTCAAGTCTTGTTCTTCTGCTATTTCACTAATTCCTTTAAAAATCTCTGCAAAGAATGAATTGCTAATCTCAGGTATTATAACACCAATAACATTACTGTCATTCGTAGATAAACTCCTTGCTGTTGCAGACGGTACATAATTAAGCTCTTTAATTTTTGCTGCGATCCTTTCGGAAGCCTCCAGAGATACATATCCAGAATTATTTAAATACCTAGAAACTGTTGCTTTAGATACTTGACACTCATCAGCAATATCTTTTATTGTAACACCCATTCTTTTTCTCCTCTATGGAACCAGCTATATTCACTAATATAATACTAATATCATCCATTGATTGTTCGTTAATTAACAAGGATATTATTGACTGTGGTTTAGATATTGTGGAACCGGTTACTTATGAGAATATCACTAATTCTGTCATTTGTCAACTATTACAAAACATAAGTATATTGTCCATTACTCCTTATTATTGACACATGTAATGTTCCATGTTAAGCTTTATTGCAACTGATTATATATCATTTTTAATTTATTCTCTATCTGTATAATCAATAAACTTATTAATAAGGAGTTAACCATGGAAAAAATTTTTGAACAAATTAATAAGGTAAGAATCATGCCTGTAGCAGTAATTGAAAATCCTGAAGATGCAGATCCAATTGCAAATGCATTGATTGCAGGCAATATTCCTGCAATTGAAGTCACAATGAGAACATCCACAGCGGCGGAATCTATCTCACGAATATCTAAAAACAAGGACATAATGGTAGGTGCAGGAACAGTCCTTACTACTGAACAGGTAGATATTGCTATAAAAGCAGGTGCTCAATTCATCGTTGCACCAAACTTAAACAAGGACGTAGTTAAATACTCCATCTCAAAAGATATACCCGTTATTCCTGGAATAGCAACATGTACAGAAACTCAACAGGCTGCTGTGCTTGGTCTTAGAATCCTGAAGTTTTTCCCTGCTGAACTGAACGGCGGCGTCAAAATGCTCAAGACCTTCGGTTCTGTTTTTCCCGATCTACAATTCATGCCAACTGGTGGACTCAATTTATCAAATTTTAAAGACTACCTCTCACTTCCAAATGTCATCGCATGCGGCGGTAGTTTTATGCTTCCCAAAAAAAGTATTCAAGAAAAAGAATTTACGAAAATCACAGATATCTGCAAGGATATCATCCAATCCCTTTGAAATTAATAATCTGATTCACATAGACATCAATGCATAGAATACCACAATAAATAGCATTGGTTAATTCTCTATCCTTAACCAATGCTTATATTGTTTTAACTAACAATTCAACCTAGCAGCCTCTTCTCCAGTTCTTCTCTCCCTTCATAAACGCATTTAATTCATCACGATAGGGCAAACCGTCGTTATCTCCTTTACTCATCACCTGAATTGCTCCAATAGCATTGCCTCGAAGCACAGCTTCTTTAATTGAAAGTCCTTCACGAAGAGCGGATAATACGCCGACTGCAAAGCCATCACCAGCACCTACAGTATCCATGATTTGGTCAACCTTAAAACCTTTGACCCATCCACTTTCACCAGTTTCTGTGGCAAAATAGGCTCCTTTAGCACCAACTTTGATGATTACAGTCTTGGTTCCCATGTCAAGATATTTCTTCGCAGCTTCTTCAGGAGCCTCTTGACCAAGTATAATCTTGACTTCATTAATACCAGGCATAAAGATATCAGACTTAGCAGCCATATCATTCATATATTTTGACATGACATCCGTAGATTTCCAAAGCTGCAGACGAATATTTGGATCGAAGGAAAATAGACAGCCATTTTTCTTCGCCTTGTTACAAAGGACATCCACGGTCTGTCTACAATTATCCGTCAAAGCTGATAATATTCCCGTACAATGCACCATATCAAATTTAGAAAAATCCAGCTCTTGAATATCCTCAGAATTCAGAGTGGATGCAGCACTTCCTTTTCTAAAATAAAAGATACCAGGATCTCCTTTCTCCACCTTCTGTTTAAACATAAAACCTGTTGGAGCAGCATTTGAATAGAGGATTTCCTCAGTCGATATACCGACAGCATCCATCATCTTAACAATCTTCCTACCAAATGGATCATCCCCAAGTTTCGTCATGTAGGTTACATCATTGTCAAGACGTTTCATCCCTACAGCTACATTGAACTCTGCACCGCAGGTCGTCAATGTAAAATTATCTACATCCTCAAGCTCTCCTATAGAATTTGCTATAAACAACCCCATTGGCTCTCCAATCAGCAAAACACTTTTCATCCTATATCCTCCTTTAATAGTTTATACAATCAGAGCCTTACATTAATTGACATAACCGTATCATTCTTAAAAGGAATAATTTTCTTTAAAGAATCTGATACATAATAAATCTATAGTTTACTATTTTAATGGAACCGGTTCCACAAGAAATTGTGAAGCATTATCCTTTTCAAATTTTGATTATACACTGATTGTTCTATTATGTCCATATTTGAAGCTTTTTTCTATAATTCCTTTGGACATAAGGTTATCTGAACATCTTGGATCGGTCAGATAACAACTCGTATGAAACTTATAGTTATTCATAGTTATTAAAGTGATTTAGCACATAAATGTAATAAAAGACCAGCTTTTTGATCGCTGGTCTTTTATTGCACTTATTATGTATTAACTCTTATTGTATAATAGTATTCACTCTATTCATGACTTCGGTTGAAAAAGCTTCCAACTTATTTTCAACTTCATCACTGCTGGTTCCTTTTACTCCAAAATAAAATTTAATTTTAGGTTCTGTACCAGAGGGACGTACACAGAACCACGAACCGTCTTCCATATGATAATAAAGTACATCGGATTTTGGTAGTTCTGTTGATTCCGTCGTATTATGTACAAAGTTTCTAACTTCACCTGATAAATAGTCTCTCATTTCAATAACTGGTACACCTAAGATCTGTTTAGGCGGATCAGACCTCAAAGTGCTAAGAATATGTCCAATTTTTTCAACACCTTCAACACCTTTTAAGGTAATGGACTGCTGATTTTCTAGATAGTATCCATATTTTTCGTAGAGTGCATCTAAAGCATCTTTTAACGTCATCCCTTTAGATTGATAATAGGCTGTCAGCTCACAAACTGACATAGTTGATACCACAGCATCTTTATCCCTAGAATGAGTTCCGATAAGATAGCCATAACTTTCTTCAAAGCCAAATAAGTACGTATAGCTACCCGATTCTTCAAATTCTTTAATTTTTTCTCCTATATACTTAAAGCCAGTAAGTACTTCTACTAATGTGACTCCATAGTATCTGGCGATTGCCTTAGCCATATCTGTTGTCACTATAGTTTCTATCACTGCACCGTTTGGTGGCAGCGTACCATTTTCTATTTTCTGTGTCAAAATATAGTCTAAGAGCAGTGCACCAATCATATTGCCCGTTAACCGTGTATACTCACCGTTATTATCCTTGACCAAAGCACCTAACCTATCAGCATCTGGGTCTGTAGCCAATAAGATATTGGCTTTCTCCTTCTTTCCTAGCTCAATAGCTAATTCATAGGCTTTTATGTCTTCTGGATTAGGGTAACTAACTGTTGGAAAATTGCTATCGGGTAACTCCTGCTCAGGAACAACATAGACATGTTTAAATCCTATCTCCTGCAATACTCTCCTTACTGGAATATTACCTGTACCATGAAGGGGAGTATAAACAATTCTAACATTATCTGCTTCCTGCTTTATAACGTCATGATTGATGATTTGTTTTTTAAGCTGTTCAATATACAAGTCATCTATTTGTTTTCCAATGGTAACATATAACGCTTTATCTTTAGCCTCTTGAAGTTCCATGCTCTTAACTTTATCAAAAGAAGTAACATTTTTCACTTCATTAATAATTTCTAAGTCCTTAGGTGCTGTGATTTGAGCACCATCCTCCCAATAAACCTTATAGCCGTTATATTCAGGCGGATTATGACTTGCTGTTAAAACAATACCAGATATACATCCTAGTTCTCTTAAAGCAAAGGATAGTTCAGGCGTAGGTCTTAAGCTTTCAAATACATACGCTTTGATACCATTTGCATTGAGTACTAAAGCGGATTCATCTGCTAATTCTGGAGATAGACGTCTTGAATCATAAGCTATCGCAACACCTTTAAGAGCTGCATCTTTACCCTGCTTATTTATATAATTAGCCAATCCCTGTGTAGCTTTTCTAATGGTATATTTGTTGATTCTATTAGTCCCTGCGCCAATAACCCCTCTCATACCACCAGTTCCAAACTCAAGATCCTTGTAGAATCGATCTTCAATTTCCTTTTTATCATCCTTAATGGACTTCAATTCCTCTATAGTAGCCCCATCAAAATAATCACTGGTCAGCCAAGCATCGTATCTACTTAAATAATCTTCCAAACCGTTCCCTCCATTCATTTTTCATCCGTTTACTATTCTACACGATTCATTTATTAAAATCAAAAGCTTTTTTGTGAACATAACCTTTAATTTAGCTTACTATATTTTTTTCCGTCAAATTGCTATTTAATGTCCGTAGGCATCTTCAGCAGGTGTTTGATAAGTGGGATCGGACTCTTCTGGTTCCTGATTGATATCTGTGTTATTCTCCTGATACGTATTTTCGTTGTAAGTGGATGTGCCATCCGTCGTGCCACTATCCATTGGAACTAAATCAGGAAATAAGAAACTATTATTTTTATTGTTTTCATCAATAGTAATCTCATATTTAACTGAATAATGATTATCCTGTCTAAGTGTCAATGTATGGTTTCCAGGTGTTATAGGTACAGAAATAGGTATAATACCTGACCAATTATAGTCAATATAAAGCTCCGCTCCTTTGGGTCTGCTGACATTAAGAAACAGTGGAATACGCTCTAATTGTATCGGATAGTCCAAATAGGCCTGACTAATAGTCAGTTCCTTTTCTACCTTTGTAAACCCTTCTTTTTCTGCTCGTAAGGTATACTTGCCATAATTTAATTTAACAGGTTCATTGGTGTTAATGGATTCATTATTAATGTACAGATTAACATCCTCATCAGAAAAAATAAAGTTGACTAAACCGACCTTTGGTGTTGAATCACTTAAATCAATCTCAACTTCTTTATCTTCTACAATCATAATCTCAGCCGAATAGGGCATCATACCCTCTTTAGTAATTAATAGTTTATGAACCCCCACAGGTACTGTAACCGTAGTTGTCTCTTCAATATCTATGAGCTTCTTAGTACCAACCTCCATAATACCGCCTATATAGCTACTATGGTTGCATAGTGTTATAAAACCATGTCTATTCTGCATGATAACTGCCCATACTGTATTTTTATATCCTCTTAAGGTTACTTCGTCAACTTCATTAATATGATTTAGGTCAAAGCTATCTTCATTATAAATAGTCACCAGCTCGTCTGTATAGTCATATCTATCGTTGCCAATTTCTATTATATTTTCATCAGTATTAATATGAACCTCACTAATATTTTTTCTCTCCCAAGTTTTTGCAGTCTTATAGACATGTTCTGGTCTCATTTTATTAATATCATATTTGCTCTCTATCATATCACCATTTTGTAACTGTGCAAAAGTAAGCTCTGTTCCATATTCATCTTTAATTACAACACCGCCATCCATCACTAATTCTATTTTTTCATTTTTCTCGATATCAAAAACCGATAACTTACCTAAATCTGTATCTACTTCCTTAATAACCCCTAATAAACGTTCTACTTCATTTTCTAAGTTCTCATTCTCATCTACCGGACTATGTGCTTGTTGCTGATTATCTTTATCAGCTCCCTTATTGGTCAAAGAAATGATACCATAGACTATAAGTATTAATAAGACACCAGCGGCACCTATAATGGACATTTTTTTGATCATATCCATATTTTCTTTTTTTTGAATTTTTTTTTGTTTTGGCATTTTCTCACCTCATACTATTATAGAGCTAGTCATAATATGCTATTGTATAGGCATACTTATGAAGTACTCATCCATCATTTTCTCTGCTTTCATCATATTCTGCTTAATTTTATCTGTCACTGTAAAATTAGGTCTATGGTGAACATTTAACTGTGTTGCTCTTTCTTTTCTTAGCTTATCAATATAATAAGGTATTTTAAGGCATTTATCAAGAAAAATGCTCCCTTCCTTTAAATCATTAACCATAAAAGCATGTTTTATAGCACCTACTAAATGGTCGCTGTATATTTCTAGATGCTCCATTTCCAAAGGATTTATTTTTATGAGCTGCTCACTATACTCAATGGCTTTTTTATAATTCTTCTTTTGATAAGCATGATCTCTTAAGACACAATAGGCATCTACTGTATATGGATTAAGTTGAACGATGCTCTCTGCCCATTGTTCTTTTTCCATATACTCATGCTCGTTAAAAGTAGATAGAACTTTTAGTTTTGCCTCTGTGTTCCATGGATATATATTAAGTGCAGCATGATAATGACCTGTATAATGATAATAACTGCTGATTCCCATAAGTATATAGACACACATAATACCAAAAAGAAGCATTAGGCTCATTTTTCCAAGCTTGTATTGTTTTATTTTATCTTTCCTTATTCCAATAATCAACAAGATAACAAAGGCAATGATTGGAAATTGTAGGTCAAAATCGATGCATCCATGGGCTATTATAAGACATAGGAGCAATTTCTCTATGAATTTAAGCCGCTGATTAACCAATACAATTACTCCTAAGATAGTAACAACCACAGCACCTAAAACTCCTATATCCATTAATACTTGTATTAAATAGCTATGCGTATATTTTACTAGATACATAGAGCCTGTTTGATACATTCTCTGTACATAATAGTAACCCAATGAACCTGACCCAAATGGAAAGTCTTTTAAAATAGCTAAGCTATCTTTATAATACAACAGTCTCGTCTGCCACTCACTAACAGAAAAAGAAGTTTCTTGTATTCGAGAAAGTAAGCTAATAGAATCAAAATAAACCATAAGTCCACAGCTGATTAAGATACCCATACCTAATGAGGCTACAACCCTTTTAATCTTATCTCTTTCACGAAAAACAAGAATGACACATCCTATGATGGCTATAATATAGAGACTCCTGCTATACGTCAGAAATAGACCTACCCATAATAAAGTTGAACCAAAAAAATGACCTTTTTTAAAAGGCTTCACATCATAAAGCAGTATTAGACCTACCAATTGATACAATCCAAAGGTATTAGGATATTGTATCAGTGACCCTAATCTTCCATTTTGAATGGTCATTTCACCTAAGTCAGGTATAAAAAAACCGAGAACTCCTACTGCCGATAATAAACAGGCACTATAGGCTATACATTTATAGTAAATATACTTTTGATTTTCAACAAGCAATTGCATTAGAAGAAGATAAAATAAATAGCATACAACTATTTTTAATACCCCCATAAGAGCCATGCCTTTATCTACTGCGTAGCTAATAGAAAGAACGTATAGCAAACCATAAACTATAATAAGTCCATGAGTTAAACTGTAATCTAGTCGTATGGATCTTTGACGCAAAAGGATTATCAGACATAACGCTAGTATTGCCCCAGTAAAATACGCTTCGTGATAGAAGTACAGACCTTGAAACAAAGGACTTAATATAATCAATATACAAAACAGCTTGTCCAATCTTAACCCTCCTATCAACAAGGATATGATATCTTAAGTCGTTATTTTATAGGACTCCGAAGAAGTTTTAAAGCTTACTTCTATTGTAAACATATTTTAACAATATAACAAGTTAAGAGCAGTTTATATTGCGTATAACCTTCCATAAGAACAAAATCACTTATTTTATATCGAATTATAAAACTAACAGAAAGGGTGAATAGTATTAGCTAGGGTTATGAAGCTAATACTATTCACCCTTGACTGATATGCTAGCTATAATTTTGACTATCATTATTTACCCATAGTATAATAAGATTAATTCAAAATGCAATTATTTGTAAGGATGCTGTACTATAAAATACATTTCTTATAAGCAAATAAAAACTCCTGTTTTTTACCTCTCTGTTCTATCAGCTTTTTCAACTTAATCACACTCTGCTTAGGCTTCCACGCTTTATTCTGATTAAAATAGTAATTGCTTATCTTCCAAAATTTTTCAGGATAGCATAATAAATAAAAAAACACTTCTAATTCATCCTTACTTAATGGATAAATGGAATTATAGGCTTCAATAAGCTTTAGTCCTATGTTCACATGCCAATTATTTTTTTCAAGTACCTTTCTTGTCATACGATATAAATCTATAATAGGTAAATCAATGGAGCAATATTCGAAATTAACTGTAAACAATGTATCATTGTGAATCAGTATATTATGATGAATATACTGTCCATGTGTAATAGCTACCTTCTTATTATTTATATCACTCAGCTGTTGATATTTTGAATGTATAAGATAGTCTAATGCGCGCTCTGCTTTTTCTTTAAAGTAATCATAATGGCTCAAAAACATAATATCAAAATCGGACCATCTTTTGAGCTTCCTTATTTTATTTCTAATTCTTGAAAGCTCTCTATTATGCTTGGCTAATTTATTCTCTAGTTCTCCAGCTCGAATAAAAGTCCTATATTTTGCACCCACTCTAAAGTTTTTGCTTTTTTTATGAAGCTTAGCTAGATTTTTTGCAGATACAACTATTTCATCTTCATCATCGAAATAGACTTCCCGTCCTTTTATCCAGTTTTTCATAATATACTTGTTTTCATCATCATGGTAGTAGGGCTTCTTTTCTTTTGTTAAAGACAGTCGATCAACATTGTTAAATCCATTATGATTTAGATGCTCCTCAATATCATACATAAATTTAATTTTATCTGGATGAAGTTTTACTTCTTTAAACAATTTTAGCCCTTGATCAGTTTCTAATATGTATGCTCCTCTACCTTTATAGGTATTCTTTACTGCTATATCAAATTGCTCTATAATACTTTGGTATTCTTCTAGCATCCCATCACCTCAACCTTCAGTAATTAGTAGAGCTCCTACTTCAAAAAATGGTATAAAAAAATCCTATCTCCATTACAAATAAGTCACTACTTTAATATATATGAAGCAACCGATTATAATATGAGGACAGGAATTTAATTATTTTAAAATTATTGAAGGTTATCATGAATATATTTAAGAAGAATTGTCCTTGTATTCTTTTCAGGGTCTTCTATTACCAAATCTAATAGCTGTTTTAATATCTCACCAATTCTTTTACCTTCTACTATACCTATTTGAATGAGATCATGACCATTCACCGCCAATTGTTTTAAGCTAACGCATTCATTTTCTTTTTTAATCATTTCAGCCATCTCACGAATGGTATTAATTTTAATGATACGTTCTTCAATTAAATTGGGATGCTGAGCACGAATATCTGCTGACTGTACTTTTAAATAATCTTCAAACAGAGCTTCACCAACTTTATAGATGGCTTTACGTACATTCTTGGGGTGAACCTTGAATCGATAATCATGATAGGTTACCAGCTTAACAACCGTCTGTATAGTTGCATTATCAAACTTTAATCTTCGCAATACCTGTTTGGCAATATCAGCACTAACCTCTTGATGTCCGTGAAAATGTGTTATGCCTTCTTCATCTGTTCGCTTTGTTTTGGGTTTTCCTATATCATGCAAAAGCATGGTCCATCTTAAATGAGGGTTTGATTCTATTAATCTTACAGATTTTATAATATGTCTATCTATAGGGTATGCATGATAAGGATGCTTTTGTTCATTATGAATACAAGGTATAAATTCTGGTAGAACAAAAGTCATCAGCCCTAATTCATGTAATGTAATCAGTTTTTCAGGATTATTAGATAAAAGAATTTTTGTCAATTCTACCTGTATTCTTTCTGCGCTTACATTTTTTATTAAGGGTGCCATGTCTATGATAGCCTGCTTGGTTTCTTGTTCTATTGTAAAGTTAAGCTGAGCTGAAAATCTAACAGCTCTAAGCATTCGAAGAGCATCTTCCTTAAATCTCTGGTGCGCCACACCAACACATCGTATGATCCTTTTTTGTAAATCTTGCATTCCGTTAAAAGCATCTATAAGACCTTCCTTAGGATGATACGCCATAGCATTCATTGTAAAGTCTCTTCTTTTTAAATCTTCTAGTAAATCACTGGTATATTCTACCGATTCTGGCCTTCTATAATCTATATATTCTCCATCAATTCTGTAGGTTGTAACCTCATAGGGTACACGATCGAGTAGTACTGTGACCGTTCCGTGCTTTAATCCTGTGTCCACAGTTTTAGTAAATATCTGTTTTATCTGTGCTGGTGTCGCTGAGGTTGTTATATCCCAATCCCCCGGCTTTCTTCCTAGGAGGCTGTCTCTAACACAGCCTCCTACGACATAAGCACTATAGCCGTTCTCATTAAGTCTTTGGATAATGCTCTCTGCATTAGGGGGAAGGATGATTGGATTATGCTTCATATTTATCACCATTTACGATGAGCTAGATTTAGTCCAGCTTCTCTTTTCATACACTCATTAATTACTAAAATAAGATCCTTACTTTTTGTCTTATAGTCTGTTCGTCATAACCTGCATCCACTAATGGCTGTATCATTTCGTTGGCATTATCTGGCACATAGGTTTTTATAAAATCACCATTACCTTCAATAGAATAAGAACCGAGTGAAGCAGGAATAAAAACTGCATCTCCTTTTTTGATGGGGTAGGACTCTTGGTTGTAGTTCAAGCTTCCACTCCCATCGATGCATAAGTAGATATAGAACTTTTTCTGTTCTGTATCATGCAGCATCGTACCATGAAGCTTTACTTTTTCTAAAGCAAAATAGCTATTTGCTATATAGTAAAGTGTTTCAAATTCTTCGTTTTTTATACTAAGTCCTTCTGTCTTAGTTGTTTCATGGATACCTTCGAAATCTATAACATCAATAGATTTTTCTATATGTAGGTCTCTTTTCTTACCATCCAAGCCTACTCGGTTCCAATCATAGACCCGATAGGTTGTATCTGAATTCTGCTGAACCTCCGCTAATACAATACCATCCCCGATTGCATGAAGCACTCCTGCTGGAATATTAATGACATCTCCTGCCTTAACAGGAATTGTATTTAGGGTATCTTCTACTTTTCCATCTTTAACAGCTTGTACAAAGTCTTCTTTTGAAATCTCTTTTTTTAGACCTACAATCAGCTCTGAGCCAGGTTTCGAATCTAAAATATACCAGCACTCATTTTTTCCAAATTCTCCATTCTCATTAACGGCTGCATAGGCATCATCTGGATGAACTTGAACAGAGAGTTTTTCTTTAGCGTCAATGAATTTAATGAGTAATGGAAATTTCTTGACCTCAGTAAATGCCGAACCAAGCCATGCCTCCTTATCATTCAAAACAATATCCTTTAAAAGCTTCCCTTTATAAACACCATTGCTTACCGTAGAATTGCCATTATCATGGCAGGCAACTTCCCAACTCTCACCTGTGTGGTCATTGGGAATTGCTTTGTCAAATAAGGTACTTAATTGAGAACCGCCCCATATTCTATCTTTAAAATCTGGATTTAAAAATATTGGATAAATCATCTTATCACCTGCTTTTTATTTTTTCGCTTGTGAAGCCTAACAGCTCCTTGCGATTATTATAGCAGTAAATAGGATAAAACTCCAATATTTTGTTAACTGAAGTCTTAGAGTTTTATTTTATAAGATATACAAGACATCTAAACTTCATAATAACATTGGAAAGTAAAGGTTAATATTTTAACTCGATTTTATACCTCTTTTCTTAGAAACAATATCAAATAGCTCTAATAATTGATGTGCAACTCTATTAAAGGTATATTTTTCTTCAACCATTTTTCTTCCGTATCTTCCCATTTCTAGACCTTTTTCCTCATGTTCTAGCAAATAAATGATTTTTCCTGCCATTGCCTCTGGATTATCAAATTCATTAAGAAGCAGTCCATTTTTGCTCTCTTCTATTACCTCAGCATTACCTCCACGATTGGTGGTTATAATGGGAAGACCAGCAGCCATGGCTTCATAGTGAACTCTAGCTAATGGCTCCTCCCATTGAGAAGCACATACAAATATGTCTCCCATATTATAATAGGTATGAATTAATTTAGGAGCAAAGAAGCCAGTAAAAATTACAGGTCCAGGAAGACTTTTACTCTTTTTTTGAATATGAATGACATAATCATCTGTGGCATTGCTTCCATACCATTTGCTGCCGACAAAAAGTAATGCTGCTTCTGGGTGAAGCTTCATAACTTTTTCCATTGCTTTAATTAATATGTGAGCACCTTTTTTTTTGCCAAGTCTACCAATATAGAGAATAATTTTATTGGATTCAAGACCATATTTCATGCGCATTGCCATTCTAGATTGCTGTACTTCTTCTGACCACTTAGGTTTTATTTGTTCATAATCAACAGCAGAGTAAACTACATTTAATTTGTCTTCAGCAATGGGGTATAGTTTTTTGACTCCATCAGCAATAAATTGACTCACTGTTGAAATAAATTCAACTTTTTCTATACACTCAACCGCCCTTGTAGGGTCGATTTTCTTGGGTAACATCATCTCATTATGGAGACTTAAGCTAAAGGCAGTATTAGGCGCCGCTTTACTTAGACGAGAAACCCATCGCGGTCGATTAAAGACATGAATTAAATCATAAGTTGTGTCTTCTTCAATTAGTAGGTTCTTAATATTCTTAACATACTCATCCCTTGTTTTGCCATGTACACGTAATATTCTTATATTACCTGATGCTTCTCTTTCTGGTAATGTATCATTATATAGGCTAATTACCGTTATCTCATGGTGTCTAGCCAATATAGGGAGTATACCTTCAATATATATCTGAATAGCACCTCCCAAAATCGGAGGCACTGGTAGCTTTTCTGTACAAATAAATGCTATCTTCACGTTTGTCCTCCTTTAATATAAGTCTTTTAAAATGTTGACTTTACTATGCTCTATTTCAGCAATTCTAATGATCTCACTTGAACTTAAACTTTTATTTTTCTTGAACAAATTTTTAACGGTTGCAAAAAACCAATGTGGGAACAATAAATCTATAGCAAGAACTCTTTTTTGTTCTATTGATAAAGGATTACTACGCCCATACCAATCTACTATTTCTTTTATTTTCATCTTATCCCATACACCACGTTTCTCCATCCGTTTTCCAATAATTTTTCTTAAGTCTCTCATTTCCAAATCATAGGTAACGCCATCTAAATCAATGACATAAACCGTTTCTCCTATATAAAGCGCGTTACCTTCTCCATAGTCCTGATGGCATAGCGCTGCCTGCTCTAGCTGAATGCTCGTCATTTCTGGATAGGCAGAATGATTCAATGCTTCTATTGCTGTGTTTCCCATATCTATTATTTTGTCTATCCATTTAAGATAGGCTTTGTAGACAGGGATGTTTTGATGGTTTGATGCTTCTTTCTTCCATTTTAGCATTCTATTTAACATAGATTCATATTGATGGGGCCACCTACCTAGTTTAGATGAAATTTTAGCACATTCTGGAGGATAATATCCTTTGGATTTTACATGAAAGTGCCCAAGTCCCTTCAAAGCTAATCGTAAATCAGCAGGCTTTTTAAAGTTAAAATCTTTACCGTCGATCCATTCATATAGAACAAAAAGCTGTCCCATATACTCAGTTATCGGCTCGTTATCTTTATTAAGATAAATCTTGGGTACACATCCCCCACAAGAGGCAATATATCTCTGAGCATTTACTGTAAATACAGCCTTTTCTTTTATGTGCTTTAGTCTTTTTAGACATCTATGTTCATTTCTGTGTGTCACCTTCCATAGTGTTTTTAGACCTTTATTCTGAATAAGCTTTAATGCATCTGGCACAATGTCATACCTTGAAAGTACATAAGCAGCTAATTCTGGTAAGTTTAAGGTACCATTTTCTGTATTCATACGAACCTCCATTTGATCAGATATACTATTTGGGTATGGATTAACCTATATGTTGAACTAACTATTTGTAAGCTATTTTCTTTGTTTAGTATGTTTCTTTATTTTTTCAATTCCTGCGCTGGTAGAAGACTATCCATATTTGAAACAATTGGGTCAACTGATTTTTCTATTTTGATCATCTCTTTTAATCTCTTGATATATTTGCTCTCTGTCCAGCTTTTTTCTCTTTTTTCATAGTACTTTCTCATAATACCAACAAATAAATGTGGATAAGTTAAGGTAGGCCTTAGAAGCTGCCACTGCCAGTTCTCTAGGGGATTTTTCTCTTGATACCACATCAGTATATCCTTTACTAGAGAATACTCCCACTCACCTTTTCGCTTAATTATTTTGTTTAGGAGTTTTCTTATATCCCTTAATGGAATATCAAATGTAAGAGAATCTGTATCTAATACATAAATGCGATTTTTTTTATCCAATAATAAGTTTCCAGCTGTAAAATCCTGATGACAAAGCCCGCCCTCATTGCTAACAGCGTTTACCCATTGATGATAAGCATCCTGAGCGGTTTCCTCTATAGCTTTTTGCACTCTATCATAAAAATACGGAAATTCGTTAAGTATAATTTTTCCAAAAGTTGAATGGTCTTTATTTGAGCATTCTTGCTCGTAGAAATCTTTTATCTTTTCTGCCTGCTGTTGATATTTATCTACCCATCCCCCTAAATGTGTACGAACTTTACAAGTCTTCGGAGCCTTAAATCCTATGGATGCTTTGTGAAATTTGGCAAGCTCCTGCACCACTCTTTTTATATGGTCAGATGTATAATAATCAAGTGTACTTCCATTAATAGCTTCAGAAAGCATATAACAGGTTTCATTTATAACCGTGTAATTGCAGTCTTCTCTTGTTTTTATTATTTTGGGTATATAAACGCCATGCTCCATTAAGTATTCCATGGCAGCAATAATGAATCGAAGTGTTTTTTCTGGATAGGCTTCTTTTTTAAGTATTTTATTGCCCTCTGGTGTACGTATCCACCAAACCCCTTTTTTTCCTTTATAAGACTCTGTTTTAATACCTAACACTTCAATAGAATAAGCTTTTAAAGCTTCTTTTACCTCTTCTAAAACCTGATTAGTAACAGTCATAAAACTGAATCATACCTCCTATAATTACTAAGCTCGCAATACACCTTACTCTATAGGTAAAAACCATTAACCTATATAATACGTATGTTTAATTTATAACTAAGACAATTTTATAATTACCTATACTGATTCTATCCTATAATATGTTGGACTCACCCCTTCTATGAAATCTACATATTGCCGTATAGTAATTAAGTTATGAATTATAAAATTGCCTTAAATAGTAGTAGGAATATACAAAAAATATCAAAATAATAAGGGGATGAATCCCCCTACTTTATAACATTAAGTCCATATCTTCCTCTTCTTCTTCCTCTTCTTCCTCTTCTTCTAAATAAGACCAAGTCATTTTAATGGCTAATTGACCTTCTTCATCATTCTTTTCATATTTTACTTTTAATTCTATTGGTTTGTCATCAGGAATTTCAACTAGTTCATCTTCTACTTCTAGTTTTTCTTTAATTAATTTTGAAAATACTTCTTTTATACTCTCGAAGCATTCTTCCTTCATGCCAGCATATTTTTCTTGATATTTCATTGATCTATCGCCTCCTTTTTACTCTTATTATATTCATTAAATAGGATAGAATGTTACTTAATTTATTCATTTATTTTGTCTCAGTTCCATTACTACTCCGTAACCTGTAACCAGTCTTAATATAGAAAGGGTAAAAAAAATATCTTTAGACTGATAAAATGCCCCTTTGTTTTCTAACCAAAAATAGGTTTGAGAACAAAGGGGCATTATTATATTATACTATTGAGTCTGCTAATGCAATTAAGATCTCTTTCTTAGTCGCAAATAAGATTAAATGTTATTTCCTTGTTTTCTGATGGATTGTCTGCTGTGAATATTAAATCAGCACCGACATTCGTTACCGTCCAACCATCTACTTCAATGCTAGTTAATAATTCTGCTAGTTTATGCGCAGACGTAATTTGGTCAATAGGAACTTTCAATAAGTACTCTGTTCCATCATTAAATATTGCTGTTACTTCTGATGTAGTAGCTTTTGTTGAACCGCTAAAGGAAACTGTATATTCTTGCGAAACACCTACACATTCCTCGTCAATTCTGTCTAGTGTAATGCTACTTTGCGTGGTTGTTACAACCGCTGTGATATTATCTTGATGTTGTTCAGCTACTAGTTTTTCTAATACTATTTTTCCATCTGTTACCTTTATACTCCAATTTTTCTGTCCTGCATTTGATTCTGCGTTTACAACTAATCCTGTTACAATTGTAATAGCGCTTTCCGTAGTATATTGAACAGTATATTGTGAAGTAAATTCTTTAACACCATCGGCTTTTACTTCTAAACCAACAACACTACCCGTTGTAACTCCAATAACACTATCCGTTGTTTTAAAGACTTCTACTTGTTTAACTGATATAGCACCTTCAGTAGTAGTAAAGCTTATACCTGACTCTTGTATTTCAGATACCGTTACAGCACAGGTATCTATTTTTCCACCACTATTGGTTGTTACGGTTATGGTTGCTTCTCCTGCTGATACAGCTGTGACTTTTCCATCAGAGTCAACTTTTGCTACCCCTTCATTATCACTTGACCATGTAACAGTTTTATCAGTGGCACCATAAGGCTCTATTGTTGCCTTCAGTTGATATGTATCATCTACATTCATATCGAGACTATTTGTATCAAGTGTCACTGCTGTTGGTGTTACAACTACTACATCACTCACTACTTTTATAACACATGTCGCTGTTTCTCCACCACTATTGGTTGTTACGGTTATGGTTGCTTCTCCTGCTGATAATGCTGTGATTATTCCTTCAGTGTCAACTGTAGCTACATCTTCATTATCACTTGACCATGTCACAGTTTTATCAGTGGCACCATTAGGTTCTACTATTGCCTTAAGTTGATATGTATCATCTACATTCATATCAAGACTATTTGTATTAAGTGTCACTGCTGTTGGTATAACCTCAGCTACACCACTCACTACTTTTACGATACATGTCGCTGTTATTTCACCACTATTAGTTGTTACGGTTATTTTTGCTTCTCCTACTGATACAGCTGTGACTTTTCCATCAGAGTCAACTTTTGCTATCCCTTCATTATCACTTGACCATGTCACAGTTTTATCAGTGGCACCATTAGGTTCTACTATTGCCTTCAGTTGATATGTATCATCTACATTCATAGTAAGACTAGTTTTATCAAGAGTCACTGCTGTTGGTG
The DNA here is from genome assembly GCA_028277605.1 of Vallitaleaceae bacterium. Taxonomy (GTDB): domain Bacteria; phylum Bacillota; class Clostridia; order Lachnospirales; family Vallitaleaceae; genus JANQFZ01. The sequence continues at coordinate 21,181 of JANQFZ010000040.1, forward strand.
TTACAACTACTACATCACTCACTACTTTTATGACACAAGTCGCTGTTTTTCCACCATTATTAGTTGTTACGGTTATAGTTGCTTCTCCTGCTGATACGGCTGTTACCGCTCCATTAGTAGTAACTGTTGCAACAGTTTCATCACTACTTGACCATGTCACAGTTTTATTAGTGGCATTAGTTGGATATACTGTAGCTGTAAGCTGGTGAGTCTCTCCTATTTTCATGCTTGCTGGTACTGAATTAGTATCAACTACTACCGATGTTGGTATTGTAACTGAACTATTATTATCTCCATTTGAGCTTCCGCCATTACTTCCACCTGAAGAGGGTTGTGATGGCGAACTTGGGTCACCAACTTCTACTGTTTGTCCTGCTTCTAAATCTTTATCTCCCGCTGTTACTCCAGTTACATTGTCTGCAACCTTTACTTTTGTTCCATTTGTATTGATTTTTACATTGTTTGCATTAACCTTAACATCTGTAACTGTTCCTGTTCCTTCAATCATAAATCCTTCTGCGTTTTTATTTACAACTACATTCTTAATTGTACCTTCGCAATTGATATTTGTATTTTTTGCATCTATGCTGATTTCTGTTATTTTAGCATTTTCTTTTACAGTAAATTCTACAGCACTTGCTATAACATCTACTTCATTAATAGTACCAGTGCCATCAACTACAAGATTACTAACGCCTTCTTTTAGTTTAAGTGAGCTTACGGTACCTTCTACTTTGATAGACGTATCTTCAGCTGATACTTCAATATTATTGAAATTTCCATCAAAAAGCATTTCAGAATTCTTTGTTGCTTCTTCTGGTATTACTACACTTTTAAATCCATCCCCTTCTAATTCTTGTTCAACTAGCATAGCTCCAGATTTTAATGTAGTTACTTTTACTTCGGTCTTACCACTAGCTACAATACGAATTTTACCGTCTTGTTTTTTAACTACAAGATTGCCTTCGACTGTACAATTGTTTAGGTAGATTGATTCTTCTCCTCCACCTCTTACAATTATATTTCCTGCAATATTAACATTGTCTAAGTAGACCTCGCCATCTCCAACACCTTCTGCGATAATTAAATCTCCTTCAACTTTTGCATCTTTGAATTTAACATTAGCACAATTTACAATAGTTGTTCCATTCAAAGTTTCAGATAGTGTAGCTGGCTCTTTTATTAAACTTGTTACTGCGTTATCAATTATTTTTATGACACTTGCTCTGGTTATATTCGCCTTGGGGGCAAAGTTACCATTTAATAATCCATTTATGTATCCTTTGTTTTTGAATGCTTTTACTAAGCTTTTTGCCCAACTGGATATCTCACTGTCATCTGGAAATGATGTTTTTCCTTCTTGCTCATCAGTTCCTAAAGCTCTTGCTATCATAACAACGGCTTCTTCTCTAGTAACATAATCATTTGGGCGAAGATTTCCTTTTGACCCTAACATAATACCAGCTGCATTATTTTTTAGAATTGCTTCTGTATACCATGTGTTTGTTAAGTCAAGAAAGATATTTTTTGATTGATATTCATATTTCATTAGTCTGTCAATAATAACAGCCATTTCAGCTCTAGTAATATTTTTATCAGGGTCAAAGGCTCCATTATTCCCTTTTAAAATATCTAGAGATGACCATTTTTGAATTTCTTTTTCAGCCCAGTGTCCTGCTGTATCGCTATACATATTGGTCTCAGCTGAAGCGGTTAGATTTCCAAACATGGAAACGATCATCAAAACTGAAAGAATAATACTTACTTTAGATCTCATGCTTTTCTCCTCCGTTTTTTTGTACCAGAGTATTGATTATATTTTAACACCCTAGTCATTATTTTTTTAACTTGTCTTAAAAATATATAATTTGTATTTTTAAGATACAAGCGTGAAAATCCATAGGTACTATTTCATATCTTATAATATACCTATAGTATCCTTCTACCTTACTAACTATTTTATCAAAAATTGTAGTATTATGGAAGTAGGAGATGTAAAATTTTTCTTTAAACTTAATACAAAACGATTTTATTAAATACTATTATTAAAATTATTAGTTGTCTCATGTTTAATGCCCCTTCATTCTAGACCCTTATATGAGTCTAAAAATAAAGAGGCAAGCGTAGTGTAATTCATTTACTATTTACCCTACATTAACTAAATATACCTTATATTATAAGAACAATTGCAAATAATAGGTGTAAAATTATTAACGTTACTCATAAAATACTAGTATAAAAATATATAGATGAGGAAACTGATTTAAGCAACAGGAACCGTCCCCAGCGCTTTTCTAATAAGCTTATCATAGATTGTTATTAAGTAGGGTTCATTTGAATAACTTGCTACTTGATGGATAGGTATCCATTTGAGATCATTGGTTTCTTTATGATTTATTTTTAGTTTTTCTTTTTCATCAGTCATTAAAATATAGGCTAAATTTAAGTGAAGATGGGTCGCCACATATTCTCCATTTTTTTCATGCCCCCATACAGGTAGAATATCGAGGGAGGCAATCTTGTCAAAGAGAGGTTGAATATGAGTAACTCCTGTTTCTTCTCTTGCTTCTTTTAAGGCAATATGTAGTAAATCGGTGTCACCATCTGCATGACCACCCGTCCAAGTCCATGTATCATAAATTTTATGATGTATCATCAATACCTTGTCTAAGTTGGTATTCATTATAAATCCTGAACTAGATATATGAGCAAAGACATTATCTCTTAATAGTATGTTTTGAGGAAACTGTTCTATATAGTTAAGTATTACACTTTTCTCTTTTTCTTCTTGCTCGTTATCTGGTTGATATTCTAATATTTGCTGAATATACTTCATAATTACCACCTCCAGCTTATTGGTTCTTTTTGCTTGAAAGCAAGCAAAAAGAACCGTCCCCAGTGCTTAGTAAGCTTTTCCCCAATAGACCATTTTTTTAGCTGGTTTGCCGCAGCAAACACAGGTATCGGATACGTGTTCCTGATCAAATGGTATGCAGCGAGAGGTTGCACCTGTTTTTTCTTTTATCGCTTCTTCACAGGCTGGGTCACCACACCACATCGCTTTGACAAAACCTGGATTTTCTTTTAATTGATTTTCCATTTCATCCATAGTAGTCGCTGTATACGTATGCTCATCTCTATGGTTTTTCGCTTTTTCTAATAGTTCTTGCTGCATGACCTGTAAAACTTGGTTTACCTTTACTTCCAGTTCATCTAATGATACAAAGATTTTTTCTCTAGTATCTCTTCTGACAAGAACTGCTTGGTTTTTTTCTATGTCTTTGGGGCCTATTTCAACCCGTAATGGTACCCCTTTCATCTCATGCTCACTGAATTTCCAGCCTGGACTTTTATCAGAGTCGTCTAAGGTAACTCTTAGCGTTTGACTTAGTTTTTCTTTGAGTTCACCTGCTTTTTCTAAAACACCTGCTTTTCTTTGCATAATTGGTATAATAGCAATTTGAATAGGTGCTATTGCTGGTGGTAGAACAAGACCGGAATTATCACCATGAACCATAATGATACCGCCAATAAGTCGTGTTGATACACCCCAAGAGCTTTGGTGCACATATTTTAGTTTGTTTTCCTTATCTGTATACTGAATACCAAAAGCTTTAGCAAATCCATCACCAAAATTGTGTGTTGTTCCTGATTGAAGACCTTTTCCATCATGCATTAAGCTTTCAATGGTATAGGTTGCTTTTGCTCCTGCAAACTTCTCTTTATCTGTTTTCTTTCCTTTAATCATTGGAATCGCTAGTACTTCTTCACAGAAATCTGCATAGAGGTTTAACATATTAATAGTTTCTTCCTCTGCTTCTTCTGCTGTTGCATGAGCTGTATGACCTTCTTGCCATAAAAACTCTAATGAACGAAGAAAAGGTCTGGTCGTTTTTTCCCATCTTACAACAGAACACCATTGGTTATAGAGTTTTGGCAAGTCTCTATAAGACTGAATATCATGTGCATAATGCTCACAGAATAAGGTTTCTGAGGTTGGTCTGACACATAAACGTTCATTTAGCTTCTCTTCTCCGCCATGGGTTACCCATGCGACTTCTGGTGCAAAACCTTCAATATGATCCTTTTCTTTTTCTAATAAGCTTTCTGGAATAAACATAGGCATATAGACATTTTGATGTCCTGTTTCTTTAAACCTTTGGTCTAATTGTTTTTGTATTAACTCCCAGATAGCGTAACCGTATGGCTTGATGATCATACATCCTCTGACACTAGAGTAATCAATTAATTCAGCTTTTTTTACGACATCTGTATACCACTGTGTAAAATCTTCTTCCATAGATGTTATAGCTTCAACTAACTTTTTTTCTTTTCCCATAGATTTCACTCCTTTTATTATACGTTAACTAAATCATTTCATTTTCTGTACAAAAAAACTCCTATCCCAAAAGGGACGGAGTATCCGTGGTACCACCCTAGTTAGCAGTTTACTCAAACTACTCTCTCTGACCTTTATAACGAAAAGGGAACCGCTGTATTTTTATACAGAACTCCGAGATAGGTTCAATATGTATTTTATGGAAGTCTTACAGCCTAGGACTTCTTCTCTGCTATAAAATTGACATATCTACTTATTCTCATCATCATTACTTTCTAGTATTCTTTTCTTATTATAGTCATTCTAATTAACAACTTTAGTTTTGTCAAGGTAATTATACTTTAAATTTTATAAATAAATACCTTATCCATCCAATACAATTGATTATGATAAAAGGCATAAAAAACGAGGATACAAGAGAAAATTCTATAGTTATCTGCCCTAAAAGAGGAAAATCATTAATATATATCTTAGAGCAATAACATAGTATCACAACAACAAAGCTTACACTAAATGCATATAAAAGCATATTTTGTATGTAATTATTTTTGCTTAGTTTAATAATACAATAGAGTAACCAGCATAAAATTGCAATAAAACATATAAGAACAAGAATAGAAACATACTTGGGTAAAACTATGGCTGAAGGCATTTTATTGGTAATAACATGGATTAGATTCATATTGATGAGTCTATCTGAAATAATGCCAGTAAAGCTTCCTCCTAAAAATAGTATTAGGGCATAAGCCATAACATTAAAAACTACAACCAGACTCGTTGTGAAGGGAACACGCTGATAGATTAAAAGCCCAACACTCATTAAAAATATTAAACCCCCTAAGTAAACCAGCGTTTTCTGTAACGCGTGAATACCTGAAAGTTTTTTAAACTTCGAGCTGCTAAAAAACTCCATCACCATTTGTATTAAGAAAACACATAGAATTGTAGCTATTATATTTCTAATAGATGTAAATGTTAGTATTTTACCTGATTCAAAGGTAGTAATCATGGATATAACCCATTGTAACAAAGCATAGCTTACAGAAGCTGATAGCATAACTTGAATGTTGTACTCTCTTGCTTCATTACCATAAATGTATTTTTTGGCTAGATAGAAAGCAAGTATTGGCATAAACAATAGAATAACTAAACCTATTTGAATGGGTGATGTATCAAGCATAAGCTGGTTAAATAGAGATAGATTAAATACCATATAAGTCATCCGTATAGTTTTACTGATAATTGTTGTTCCACTGGTATTAATGCCGCCATATAAAACTAAATTGACATATTCATTAGCGGCTATGTTAATAACGATAGCTACAATTAAAGAAACTAAAGTATGAATAACAAAAGCTGTCAAGGAAACCTTAAGACCCGATATAATTGAATCCATAATTTCATTTTTCTTCTTTTCCATATTTCCACTCCTAAAGCATTAAACATTGACTTACCTAATATATACACTTAGGCCTCTCTAGATGGTACAATAAGAGCTAATAGCAGATATATCCATACACCTAGAAATCCAAACAAAGTACTTACCGCAAATATAATTCTAATAATAGTAGCATCAATAGCCACATATTCTGCTATCCCACCACAAATACCAAGGATTTTCACGTCGGTATTTGAACGGTATAATTTCTTCATAAAACTCACCCCTTTAAAAATTAATCTAATGTTTCTAGCAGTTTTTTCAAGGTGACTTGTGTAGATTCATTTTTATTATTTGATTGTGTGGTATGGATTTGCAATCCATTTAAACCCAAGTTCTTAACACTGTTGATGTCTGGACTATGATTGCTTATCACTAATGTATATTTAGGATTTAAATCATACTCTTCTATAAATTTTTTGTAAAATTTTGGATCTGGTGCACAATATCCAAAATCTGAAGAGAAATACAATCGATCACCAAGATATTTTTTTATTGAAACAAGCTTAATTTCAGGTACTGCAAAGGCTCTTTGCGCATTTGCTAATAGATAGATATTCTTTTTATTCTTCTTTAAAGCTTCTAGAACTTCTAATACATCATCGCACCGCTTAATATGTTCTGTAGATAATAAGCGGAAGGTTCTCGCAGTATGAGTGATAACTTTATTTTTGGGCTTGATTTTTTTATCTTTATAAAGCTTATAGAATACATTTTCAATATCTACTTCTGGGTACTCCGACTTTGTATTCATTTTAAAATATCTAAGTTGAGCTTTAGAAAATTTTTCTTTTAATTCTTCAGGGGTATAATAAGCTTCATAATAGCCATAAAGCATTGCCATTTTACTCCATAGCTGATCTTTTTCTTCGTTGGTTGCTATATCGATAAGTGTTCCATAAAGATTAAATATATAGTGTTTATACATAATTGCCTCCTACAGCTTATGCTTATTTTTCTTTTTTAAATGGAATCAATTCAATTTTTCTAACTTGTTTTCTTTTATTTGCCCATCGTAAAATAAATATCTGCACAATACCTGCTAATGGTATGGATAAAATCATACCGAGCAGTCCAAAAAATTTACCAAAAACAAATATAGCAAGGAGAATAAATACTGGGTGCATACCAACACTCTTCCCTTGAATTCTTGGGCTTACAAAAATATAATAAATTTGTTGTACGATTACAATGTAGGCACCTATAAATACCGCATCCTGCCATCCATCTCTTCCCAAGGCTATAATAACAGCAGGGACTATTCCAATCCAAGTACCGATATATGGTATGATATTAGTATAACCTGCAAAAGTTCCTACTATAAAGGAATAGTCAAAGCCAATAACCACCAACGATATAACGGTAACAAAACTAAGCAGCGTTAGATCGATTATCTTTCCTCTTAAAAAACTTAATAAAACAGCATTAATTTTTTCCATAATTTCGTTAAAGGATGATCTTCTTTTTTCATTTAAGGTTAGTCGTAAGATATTTTCTACAAGATTATAAAAATACTCTCGATTTAAAATGAAGTTAAAGGCAAATACAAATCCAAAAGTAATATCTATAAAATATCTACCAAAAGTTGCAATACTAGAAGTTATACCAGTTAGGACAGATTGGATGCTGTGCGTAATATCTTCTGTAAATTCTGTTAAAACATTAAGTATATTGGTTGGCAGTCCAAAATTCATCAAAATATCTTCAATGTTAGATATTTCTAAGGTATATTGCTTAGCTAAAGATGAAATACTATCAAAAAGCTTATTAAACTCAAAATCATTAACACTCCCGTTAATCATGATAAAGACACTATAACCTAAGAAAAATATGATGCCAATAATAACAACTAATGTAAGTATAAGACTTATAATTCTTATTCTTTTTTGACGTCGCCGTTCTATAGCTCTAGACCATTTCTTACTTAATCTAATTCTGCCAAATATTCTTTCAAAATACTTCACTATAGGCATTAATAAATAAGCAATGACTATCCCCCATAAAAATGGTGAAAAAACCTTGACAACAAAAGAAAAAGCTGATTTTACATTATCTACAGCAACGACAAAATTATCTAGCAAAAGATAAATTAAATAAATAATAACAAACCCTAGTGTTATATATTTAATTTTTTTCATGTAGCCATGATCCAGCTTTAACTTCATAGATTTAGCTCCTTAAATTTTAATGTCCCTAGCAGTTCGCCAAAATCAGGCACATATCTTATTATAAGTATCTCACAACAACTATTTTTGCTCAAGTAAAAATGTCATTTTTTCTATCAATTTTTTCAATTTTGAAGGTATATCCCACTCTAAAGATAGTCTGTATGTATTTTGATTTATCTTTTAGTTTTTTTCTAATGTTCTTTATAACTGTATCAACAACTCTGTAGTCTCCAATATAATCATAGCCCCATACTGTATTTAATATATTTTCTCTCGTTAATACATCTCCCTCATTCTCAACAAGATACGTTAATAAAGCAAATTCTTTTCTTTGAAAATTCAACTGCTTGTTATCTATTCTTATGGTGTAAGCATTTTTATTAATACGTATTCCTTTACATTCAATAACATTATCATTGTTCCTTTGCATCATAAGTTTTTCTAATGTACAAGTACATTTAAGAAGACATGTATCCATATCTATCGGCTTAATAAGATAGTCATCATAACTACACCTATAGTAGTTCATTTCATCTTGATAATCGGCAAGTAATATAATAGCTGTATGAGGCTTGTACTTAAATTTGTTGCAGCAAGCTAAACAATCAGTCTTTATAATAGCCATATCCAAAAGAATCAGGTCTACCGTGTGTAAAGCAAAAAGTTCTAACCCTTCTTTGGTATTATCTGTATTCTTGACATTATAGCCACTTTCTGTTAATACTTCTACTAATTGTTCTCTTAGAGCATCCTCTTGAACTATAACCAATATATTTTTCATTTATACACCTCCACATCTATGACCTTCCGTATTACTTAATAGGATTGCCACTCGCCAAATAAAATAACCCTCATCATTTTATTGGATAGGGATGATATCCCTATCTTAATTATTGATTGCCTTAGTACTATTATAAAAAATACAACGCATTTTTTCTACCTTTTTCTACATAATTTTCAGCTTGAAGACAATAATGACTATTAACTTTAATTAATCACAATTGCTCACCCTCTATATATCGACCTTTGATGGTTTTCTTTATATTATTAAGATTTATTTGCATCCATTTCTTTTTGTAAGGCTTCCCAAATTGCAAGTGCTTTTTCTAACTTTGACTGATTTAGATTGACTTGATTGGACAGTTCATGAAGTCTGTGAGCATCTGTAGTATGTGTTAACATTTCATTTTTCAAATTTTTTATTTCATTTTCTAACACATCAATTTCTTTTTCACATGCTTCTACCTGATAATAATAAGATTGCAGCTTTTTGGGCTTTTCTTTACTGCTCTTCTTTAGGTTTTTCTTACTCATTTTTGGTTCTTTCTTCTTAATAACTGAGGAATTAATAGTTTTGCTTTTTTCATTTTTAAAATATTCATAATCCCCCTTATAAATTATAAGGTTTTTATCTTCGATTTCAATTATTTTAGAAGCTATTTTATTGATAAAATACCGATCATGAGAAACGAAAACTATGGTTCCTTTGTAATCTAATAAAGTTTCTTCTAATATTTCTCTTGAATCAATATCTAAATGATTGGTTGGCTCATCAAGTATTAGGACATTTACTTTTTCATATAGAAGCATGCACAGTTTAAGCCGACTTTTTTCTCCGCCAGATAATACCTTAATTTTTTTAAAACTATCATCCCCTACAAAAAGGACTTTTGCTAGAGCCTTTCTAGCCTCTCCTATGTTAATTGAATAGGTTTTAGAAAACAGTTCTAAGATAGATACTTCCTCATTATCAAAAACTATTTCTTGAGGGAGATAGCCTATTTTCACACGACTTCCTAACTTTACTGTACCATTATCAGGCTGTATCTCATTCATTATAATTTTTAAAAGTGTCGTCTTACCAGCACCATTAGCCCCTAGAATTCCAGCACAATCTTGAAAATAGAGCTTTAGATCAACATTGAGTAATAATTCTAAGTTTGGATAACTATGACTGATTCCCTCTAAAATAATGACTTCATTACCAGAGCGTTCTGAGGAAGTAGACATTTTAATCTTAGGTTTTTCTAATACGGGTTTTTCATTACGACTCATTTTAGATAACCTTTTTTCTAGTTCCTTTGCTCTTTTGAACATCTTTTCACTGTCTCTCATGGTTCCCCATATCCTGAATCGTTTAATCTGCTCTTCCATTCTTTTAATCTTTTTTTGCTGAGCTTTATAATGCTTCATAGCTTCTAAGAATCTTCTCTCTTTTTCAACCAAATAATAGCTATAATTACCATAATAAGTCTCAACACCATCCTCATCGAGTTCAATTAACTTCGTAATCACACGATCTAAAAAATATCGATCATGGGATATAATTATCACTGCACCTTTATACTCCTTTAAATAAGCTTCGAGCCATTCTATAGATGCTAAATCTAGATGGTTAGATGGTTCATCGAGAAGCAAAATATCAGGCTGTTCAAGCAATATTTTACCTAGTAATATTTTTGACTTTTGACCTCCACTCAGTTGGTTGAATAACTTAGCTTTCATGTTCTCAGGAATGTTAATACCTTCCGTTATTTTACTGATTTTTTGTTCTATATCATAACCGCCCAGCCTTTCAAACTCTTGTTGGAGTTTCCCATAGGCTTTCATAAGACGATCTAAGTCTTCAGATGAGGTTCCAGATTTCTCTAGTTTGATCTCAATCTCTATCATTCGTTCTTTAATTTCTTTTATTTTGTCAAAAGCTGACATTAAAACATCCATAACTGTTGTTTCATCTTTAAAAACTGGCAATTGGGCTAAGTAGCCAATAATAGCTTCTTTTCTTTTATAGATTTCTCCTTGATACGTTTCTGTTCCCATTAATATTTTCATTAGGGTTGTTTTACCCGTTCCGTTTCTTCCTATTAGACCAATGCGTTCATTGGTTTTTAAGTCAAATGTAACGTTTTGAAATAGCTTATGAGCCCCATAATACTTTACTAAATTTTTAACACCTAATTCTATCATTAGCGTGTCCTCCTAACTTGGTAGTTTTGAAATTAGATAAGGGTATACTGTGTTTTTGCGCACAAAAAAACCTAGACCATATTAGCCTAGGATTTTACAACCATCTTTAATAATTAAATGGTATTTATATGCTTCTTTAAGTTATCCTTATATGCCTAATATTGTACAACTCAAACACTGGTGCTTTATTAAATTTGGACAGATCTCTCCCGTAGGTATAAGAAATTGCTGTTATATTTCTTTTGAAATCGATCCACATTTGAGTTGCGTTCATTTTCTTCACCTTTCAAAACCTTTTTTTATACAATAATAGTAACAAAAATAGACGTTACTTGTCAATGAATTTTAATATCTTGTTTTTACCATTTTAACTTCAATATCACTCTAAATAATCATAGTATGATTTCCCATTTCTATTGTCGCTAGCAACAATTTGCAAATTGCTGAATAAATCATCTAGACAGTGGGTAACTTGTACTGGTGTATCTGCATCGTCTAAATTGATAAGAATTTCTTCAAATTCTTGCCTTAGCCCTTTAATAAACAAATACTCATCTTCTGTTAACTTTTGATCTAACCAAAATGCTTCTGTATTTAACTGGTTGCCTTTTTTCCCTTGAATGGCAAAAATTATGTTTTCAATCTCATAATTAATAGGATAATTTAAGTCTCTATAAGCAAAATTCGCACCGTCTACAAGAAAACAATGAAGACTTGTCAATGCCTTAATGCTATCTGTTAATGAATAGGTTAATGAATTCCAAGTTGCTCCTTTTTCATTGTATGTATTTTCTATATTTTTAAAACTATTACTTACTTCCCGCATATACCCTTTTAGATAATTTACATATCTTCTTTCATCTTCTTTACTAATTCTAAATTGACGGATATTAAAAAATACTGAAATTAATAAAATTATGGTTAAGAAAATACTGGTTATTTTATACATAATTAATTCACCCTTCCGCTTTTATATTTATACTATTACTTTCCCGAAGAGATAACCTTTACCCCTTCTCCATTATACATCCCTTCTTGTCTATAGCTTTTATATTCATAAGATGATTTGAAAATCTCATATATTGAAATAACCAAATCTCCTACGTACAGTAGAATTCATAAAACATCTATGTAGACCATTTCTCCAAAATCTAGTTGTACTTATACCACGATATGCTCTAATGGCAGATAACCCTCCTTTGATTGCTTTAGCTCTTTTTTCTTTTTACTTACATAAGCTGATACTGTTCTCTTTCCTCTATCATATCCATGTTCTTCTACTAGGCGATTATAGATTCTTACTGCAACTAATAGAGTATATGGTTATTATGAATGATGCGCCTTCTAAATTACCAACCGCCATCCATATAGCTAGGAAAACAAAGACAATTGCCAACCAGAATATTATTTTTTCTATAGGCATTAAACTTGTTATTATGGTATTGGCTTTCTTAGGATACACTCCACTATGGGTAGCTGTTTTTGGCGATGTTGGTGTTTCTATACTCGCTGTGTTTAACTTTATGAGAGTTTTAAAGCGAGTTAAGAGGCAGGTGTAAATTAGTCGTTATAATCTATTTGGTATAATAAAACCAGCTAAGTATCTAATGGTACTCAGCTGGTCGCTAGTTATATATGATAAAATAACTTCTTTATTTATAGATTGATGATACTCATAGTACTGTTTCATTTTTTCCTTGTATTTGCCTTTTCTATGGTCACTTTTCTTCCTTTGATGCGTTTTTGGTCTAACTTACTGAGGACTGTTTTAACATAAGGACTTAGGACTTCAACAAATGAGAATTTTTCGTACATATCGATACTACCTATATGCCTTCCCTCTATACCAGACTCACCAGCAATCGCCCCTAAAATGTCTCTTGGCATCGCTTTATGATTTTTTCCTACATTAATATAGAGTCTTGTCATATCTCTTGTATCCTTCTTACCTCTTGGTTCTCTTGAAAATCTTCTACTATTTTTTTCCTTCTCTGTATCGTTGATATCTATATGATCTGTTTTTTCATTGAGTTCAAAGGTTATTTTTAATAATGCAGCAGCTATTTTTTCTAAATCATAGCCTTTATTTACCATATGGTCAACTAACTTATAGTGTTTTTCTAAATCCGAAGTCTCAATAACTTTAGAAACTTGATCAAAGAACGCTTCTGTTTTCTTGGCATTGACTTGATCCATCGTTGGTATTTTTTTCTTATCAATTCTTTTATTAATGTAGTATTCAATATTTCTTAATCGTCTTTTTTCCATTCTTGATACAAGTGTAATGGAACGACCAGATTTACCTGCTCTTCCACTTCTTCCAATACGATGCACATAGTAGTCTTCCTTTTCTGGAACATCATAGTTAATAATCAGATCAACCTCTTGAATATCCAGACCTCTAGCAGCAACATCTGTAGCCACAAGTAGATTAACTACACCTCTATTGAATTTATTTAATACACTTAATCTTAATTCCTGCTTCAAATCACCGTGAATTTTCTCTGCATTGTAGCCTCTAAAATGAAGTTCATCGGTTACAGTATTGACTTTACTTTTTGTATTACAGAAGACTATACAGCGTTTTGGATTATATATATCAGTAATTCTACATAAAGCTTCTGTTTTATGTCTTTCTTTTACTTCGCAATAGGCTTGTTTTACTGTAGCTGTTGTTATAGATTTGGATTTTATTCTTATTAGCTTGGGATCTTTTTGATAAGTTTTTGTGATATCCAAAATACTTTGAGGCATGGTTGCTGAGAATAGTATGGTTTGTCTGTTCTCATCAATCTTATCTAGGATAAATTCTATCTCTTCTCTAAAGCCCATTTTTAGCATTTCATCTGCTTCATCTAGTATAATCGTATGAATATGATCCAGTTTCAATGTTTTTCTTCTTATATGATCCAAAGTTCTCCCTGGTGTGCCAACAACGATCTGTGTTCCCTTTCTCAATGCCATAATTTGCCTGTTGATAGGTTCTCCACCATAGACAGGGATAATTTTAACATCCTGCATGTACTTTGCAATTTTACGGAATTCATTACTTACCTGTACTGATAATTCACGGGTTGGACATAGTATTAGCACTTGAGGCTTTTTTAAGTGCTTATCGATTTTCTCTAGCATAGGGATAGCAAAAGCAGCTGTCTTTCCTGTACCTGTATGGGACTGCCCTATAACGTCAAATCCATCCATAATCAGCGGAATACCTTTCTTTTGAATCAAAGTGGGCTCTTCAAATCCCATCTCCAGTACCGCTTTTTTTATTTCATTAGAAATATCCATTGTTTCAAAACTCATTAATTTTCGTCCTACTTTCTTGTCATAATAGTATTGTGCATATTATATTTTTATACACTTTATATAAACTTTCTATCCAATACGTTTTAGTTATACTGTAATCATACTCCTCTAAGTGAATATGGATAATATATCTTTACTATTGGTGAAAATTAATTTTTACATTACAAACCCCCTATTACAAGGGGGACAACTTAATTCATTATAATATAAACACATTCTGTTTTCAAGGGAAATGTTTTTTATAGCAGGGTTTTATTACTTAAATAAAACTTTTAATATCATTAAATTGAATTACAGAAAGAGTTTATAAAGAGTAATTGTACACTTTATCATGGAATAATTTACCTATATAGCTATTAGTGTAAGTGTCTATTGTCGATAATATAAGTTGTAATAAGACAATAGAAAACAATAAATTCTTAACTTTTATCAAAGCATTTCAAGATTAATTTCTAAATCAAACTATAAATTATAAAACTGTCCTAAATACAATTTCGGGACAGTTTTATATCTCCTTTTAATTTACTAGCCAATTTTACTCATACTTCTAGATGCAACCACATCAACACCTGTTTCTAATACATTCTCAACTACAATATCGCCTACTTTAACAGGTGCTTCTATTTCAATTCTATTAATGACATCCATACACTCGAATATTTTATCCTTGGGTATAGGTTCCTTTGTTTTAACTGGAATCCGATTGAGTAAACCATTCTTAATTTTTACTGTAGTAGTTAAAACTCTTGTAGGATTGGTTAGCTCTTTTATCCCATAGTCCTTTCCTCTTGGACATTGATTACCTGTTACAACATAGTTATCATTTTCTTTAGTTACGGTGAGTCGGCATCCCATGGGACAGACAATACAGACCAATTCTTTCTTTTCCATTCTAACCCTCCTCCTTTTCCAATAAAACTGTGAGCTTAGAACTATCATTAGGAACATCACTTTTTCTTAGCTTAACACGTTCCATTTCACCTGGTGCAAGATGCCGCTTCTTCAATCTCTTAACTTCTTTTCCATCTACTTTTACAACCATTTGCACATTTTTATAAACATTGTCGACTCGCATAAGCAAATCAAGGGTTTTATCTACATTTTCCATTCTGACATCATGAGGAACAATATAGCGTATACCTTCCCCTGCTTCCACATCACAACTATGGCTGTCTTTCAGTTCTTTTTTTACATACTTAGCTGCACTTCTGCCTGCTTTTATACTCTCTTCCGTTACATAATCTACTAAATCGTGTACATGAACGACATTTCCGCAAGCAAATATTCCATTACGACTTGTTTCCATGGATTCATTAACTTTTGGACCAGAAGTTATCGGATCTATTTCTATACGTGCTTGATTTGATATTTCATTTTCAGGAATAAGACCAACAGATAGAAGTAATGTATCACACTCATAATAAATCTCAGTTCCCTCAATCGGTCTTCGGTTCTCATCCACCTTCATGACTTTAACGCCTTCGACTCTATCTTTCCCTTTGATTTCTGTTACTGTATGGCTGAGCATTAAAGGAATGTCATAATCGTCTAGACATTGAACTATATTTCTTGTTAACCCACCTGAATAAGGCATGAGTTCTACTACAGCTAATACTTCAGCACCTTCTA
>JANQFZ010000082.1 GCA_028277605.1 Vallitaleaceae bacterium
TTTGTCAAGTATCTATTAAATAAAATATTTAGCTTTACTTACACCAACCCATAAAGACAGCCATTAATTATATCTGGCATTAAAAAAACGTGCATGAACATAAGTTTCACACACGTTACTCTTAACCTATACTTTTAAACTACTAGACAGAACACAACCCTCAATTTCAGTCTAAGGACTTTATCATTAAAATCACTTGCAAAGCTAATCAAAACAAGATAATTACTTAACAGTCGCACACGAATTGCGTTCATATAGATGTGTTTTAATAACCTTTTTAGTCACCTTCATTTCTTTATTACGTATTGCTTCATCTAAAAGAGTACAACAACTTTGACCAATTGCTTTTATGTCCTGTGCAATGGTTGTAAGTGCTGGTGTAATCCAGTCCAATAATTTAATATTATCAAATCCAATAATAGAAATATCCTCAGGGATACGTACTCTTCTTTCATAGCATTCTTGGACAGCACCTAATGCCATAATATCTCCTGAAGCAAAAACGGCTGAAGGTTGATTTTTTAAATCTAAAAGCTCTTTCATTGCTTTTTTACTATACTTAAAATCAAAGTATCCACCACTTACAATATAATCAGAATTTATCTCAAGATTATAATATTTCATTGCATCTTCATACCCTCTTTTTCTTTCTTTACCAGCATAGGTGAGTTCGTTACCATAAATATGGGCGATTTTGGTATGATTACGTTCAACAAGATATTTGACCGCATTATAAGCACCTTCATAATGATTGGAAAGAACACAGTGTGCATCATTATTGGGTGTATCAAACAAAACCGTTGGTATATCACTGTGAATGACTTCTTGAATATGTGGATCGTGCAAATCGGAACAGAGTATGAAAACACCATCAACATTACGCTGTCTACAGTGATCATAATAGGTTACAATATTTCTTACACCGATTGAATTGGATATGAGAATCATACTATACCCTAAACTTTCAATAGCCTCTCTAAAATGCTGAATAATACCAGAGAAAAAAGGGTGCATAAAACCTAAACCAAATAATTCATCTAAAACAACACCTATCGTAAAAGAACGCTTCATAACTAATCCCCTAGCTTGAGCATTAGGTATATAGCCTAATTCGTTAGCTTTTTCGATAATAATATTTCTCGTTTTCTCACTGATATCAGAATAATTATTAAAAGCCTTAGATACAGTTGTTGTAGAAAAACCCGTCATTTTCGCTATATCACTTATCTTTACCATTCTACACCTCAGTCTCTGTTACTGTAAATCTTATCTTATTACTTTTGACTATTTTTGTCAAACTGAAGTGGTTGTTACTTGAAATAAACAGTCATTCTCTTAATTTTCTTCTGACGCAGCATCTCTGCATGATCTCCCTGCAAATAAGCAAGCTGTATATGTTTTCCATCAACAATCACTTGATATGGAATAGCTTTATCTTCTCCAAAAGTATCTTTTTTTGATTCATTAATATAGGTTACTCTGGTTGTTCCGAATAGTTTAAACTGGACTTTTCCTTCTTCATTAAAAAAACCACGTGAAAGGATTGGTTGAAAACGATAGGTTAATAATTGATTCTCTACAGTAAACCCTTGGGGTCCTAACATCATCAATATCCATATATGCAGTGCTTCTGCTGTTGAACCACTTAATCTTGCAACAAAACCTTGCCCTACAATGGATGGATTTGGATTACAACTGCTTGCCACAAATGAAGAATTCTCTGTTGTAGGACGTCCGTAAACTTCTGGATTCAAAAATGGTATGAAATTGTACTTAAGGTCTTCAAAAAATTCCTCATACAGTCCAGAATGAAGTAATCCCAAAAGATATTTATAAGTCATATGCATAAATACTGATTCACGTTCCTGCCACCCTGCCGTAAAGGCTCGTATTCGACCTATTTCCATACTTTCTTTCTCTAAACTCTCTGAGGTTTTATACATGCTTAATCCATGATCATAGATACCGCTGCTTCTAATCTTATTATACAACGGCCTTCCGAGGTCAGAAGATATTATCTTAAGATACCTAGCTGGCGCTTCTAAAAAGAATGGTAATGGTCTATAGTTACATGAAGTGATAGAAATTAAATCCCATCCTTCCTCTGTTTTTAAACCCGTTTTATTATACGTGATATCATCTAATACAAAGTAGCTTGGGAGCAAGCCATTCCCTACTTGATTAGCTTTCTTGATACCTTCATTTAGAATGTAATCTATGCCACTAAGAATCATGGATAGTGAATCTAATGAGAGACTTAAATGATTGGATGACATCTTGTTTTCAATACTTTCTCTGTACTTATCTTTTATAGTACCAAGACTTTTCCATCTTTCAAATGGCTCCTTTTGTAATAGCGTATCTGCAATAGAGTTACCAAGAGAAACCACATCAGCAAGTATCTCAATGTCTGATTTTTCTTTTTTTATGGTATCTAAGGAGTTAATTAAGAATGATACAATCCGCTTTAATTCAACAGTTTCACTCATACCTGATCCTAATAAGCCAGGTAATCCATTTAATGCATCATTCCACCCAGGACGATCGGCTTCCATTTCGATCCCCATCCCCATAGGATCCATGTTCATAAATTTGGTATAAACCATTATCAGCATTTTATTAAGTAAATTGGTGTGAATTTTATCCTCATTATCATCCTTTATCCATACCCCTGCCCCTTGAACAGTCTTTCTTTTTCGTATCGCATTGTACTGCCTGATTTTACCTTCTGTCGTAAGACAATACTTTTGATCTCTGGGTAGAACACTAAAGGATGAATGAAAGATCCCATAATCCCATCGATTCACTAATAAATCAAGTAACTTATCTGGATAGATATAAAGATAGTTTTCAATTAAGTCCTGATTATAAGAAAAATGATCACTCCAAAATCCTTCTCCAAAGTCTGCGTTGATGTGCTGCTTAGAGTATTTTAAACACAGTGAAACAATTTTTGTAAGTATGGCTTTATCAACTGTCCATTGCAGCAATGTAGCTAATTGACCAGGTGTATAGGATTTATAAACCATTGCCTCCACCTTATCTATTAATTCATTACTTAAATTAAGGGTTTGGAGTTCACTTATCCATAGGTCTTTAAATTCCTTGGATACTGTAAAATAGCTCCCTTGGATACTTAAAGGATTGTAACCATCCGCTTGTATAAGAGAATAGAACATCCAAACATTAAAATCCTCTACTTCAGGCTCAAAGATACAATCGTTTCGTCTATTTTGATTGACATCCCTGAAATTTCCATTCCCTTGTGAATAATAGGATGGCTCTAAAGAGAAAAAATTATAGTCACGTTCCTGATC
This sequence comes from Vallitaleaceae bacterium, assembly GCA_028277605.1. Lineage (GTDB taxonomy): Bacteria > Bacillota > Clostridia > Lachnospirales > Vallitaleaceae > JANQFZ01. The sequence goes on from JANQFZ010000082.1 coordinate 3,318, forward strand.
TCCATGTTTTCTGGAAAAGACATGAAAAACATGTGAGCCTGTGTTACTCTTTAGTATTAATGGATACCCACCTCGTAATATATTATCAAGAAAGCATTGCTCAATGTACTGGTCGAATAGTTGATGAGCCGTTTTGGTTTCTACATGCTTACATATATCATGGACATATTTTCTTAGTTTAGTGAATTGCTCATCAACAAAACTTGTTAATTGAATCTCCTTAGAATACGATAAAATTTTGTTATAGTTATCACTATATCCTATAATACTATCTATCACCTGACTTTCACCAGGAAGAATATTCATGGAATTAAGTTGAAATGCACAGGGTACTTGGTTAGCCGACACTTGACTATAGTCTAATAATTCTTTAAGAGACTGCTGTATGAAACCTATAGGTACCTGTAAATCTGTACGATAGCGAAAAATTAGCTGTGGATCATAAATCGTTAATACATCTGGATTTTGAACACTCTCATTAATATAAAAATATCCACTATCTAAAATATCTACCTTTGCTTCATCCTTTGTACTAGAGCGTAATTTATAAAACGGAAGGCTTGATCCTTTTTCTTCAACATCCATCCAACTCTGCATAAGATTACTCATAGACTTAAAAGCCTGATTCTCTACACCACTGGGTAGCAAGGCAGGCATACCATCAAGGACTTCCAGCTTCTGTTTTTTTAATCCTGTGTTTTGTATGGTTACTCTTCTAATGAGACCTCCAAACGGAAGATCCATTAAGCTACCATACATAACACGGATCTTTAGTCCTTCATCCTTAAGTTCCTCTTCAATATAAAAAGACGATTTGCTGATACCCATACTGCGTTTATTATTATCACTGGTATGAACAAAAGGCTCAAGCACCTTTGATTTATCCTGATTGATGCATTTAATAAAAGTTCTAAAGCCATATGTTCCCACATATTGATAAGCACAATTTGCAGGAAAGAACTCCATAATAGGATTATTCTTATCCTTGATACCAAAGCCAGAAATACCCTGCCCCCTATTAACGTAAAACGCCCATATTGGGGTTCCATATATACCAGCTATACCAGGTAAAAAACTACTAAATGGTTTAGCTTTGTGATAGTTTTCAATAATAAAATAATCCTCATTGTCAAAATAATGTTGGTTCATGAGTACCTCCTATTTTCTAAGGTTATGATGTAAAAAGAGCCATAGCCTTAGGCTACGACTCCTTTGCCATATTTTAAAAGTTAATTAAGACCTAATTTGTCTTTATTCTTATTGAGCTTTTCCTGCTGTAAGGCTATGATTTCATCGTATCGATGTTTTTTTCTATAAGAATAAAAATCATTCATTAATGCATCAAAAGCTTCTTCACTTTCAGCCATAATTAATTGGGGTAATATCTGTCCCCACTTGTTATCTATTTTTAAGTTCTCTGTACCAAGGTCAGAACCACCTAGAGGATCAATATCATCAAACTCTCCCATCCATTGTACATATGGAAGTGTCCACTCCTTAAACTGTTTAACAGGCTCTGTTAAATCTGGATTCCATTGACTCTGCATAGCTAAATCCATAAACATCCAAAATGTATTCTCAGCGCCATACTGTTGATCAAATGCTGCCCTTTCTGTGTTCATCAGCTCAAGAACTTCTGGTTTGAATACATCTTTTCCATCTACTGTTTCATAGGATTCTGGCGAACCAAAATAGATATCATGCTGACCTTCTTCACTCATCATATAGCTAAAGAATTGTATGGCACGATCTGGATGCTTACAATTTTTAGATATTAAAGTGAGCGTCCATCCAGCTATTCCTGTTGCTCCTAGAGTATGGTCATCACCTTTCATGTTTTTTGGTCCATCTATCGCGATGTACTGCTTATTAGGGTCTTCTGCATACAAGGACTTAATAGGAGCTAATGCATCCTGCCCTTGATAGAGCATACAAAAATATCTTCCTTGAGCAATTTTTTCTTCCATTTGTACCCTTTTGTCTATCAATACATCATCTGCTATTAAGCCTTCACTATAAGCCTGTCTTAAAGTTTTTAGCCACTGCATCATTTCTGGATCTGATAGTCTATCGTATAATTGACCTTCCTTAGCCTTTGGTATAGCAAGAAAGTTTGGTAGCATATTGTCAATCGAAGAATTCCCTATTTCTGTAAATTCCTGTAACCCAAAAGGTATGATAGGCTGTGAATTAATAGTAGGATACATATCCTTTGCATCACGAAGTGCCTGTAAAAATCCGTCTGGTGTGCTCATATCTGGAGAACCAATCGCTTCGTACATATCTTTTCTAACCAGAAAGGTTTCATTGGAGAAGATAGTGTCATATTTTTCATAATCCGATGGTGTAAAGGATGCATTAGGATATCCATAAGTATGACCATCTTCTTTTGCATACCAGCCAAGTTTTGCTGAATCAGCTACTTCAAAAAAATACGCATCATATTGCTCTGCTAGTTCATCTAGTGCGTATACCAGATCACCTTCAATCATTGTATTGACTTGGTTTTCCCACCATCCAAGTGTAATAATATCTGGTAAGGTATCCGATGCAAGCATGGAATTCATCTTTTCAGCTTCATTACCTGCTGGAACGATAAACTCTATGTCTACCCCTGTTTTTTCTGTTATGTACTGACTTGTTGCATCTACTCCCCATTGATTTGGAAACCATGAGAAATTGAGATACCATGAAAACTTTACTTTTTCATGGGCATGATCTTTCCAGCCTATACCCGTCTTATCCTCTGATGATTCAGTTGTATCTCCACCTGCACTTGCTTGAGTGTTATTTGGTGTACTACTAGTCTGCGAAGTCTCATTAGATGAGCACGCTCCCAGTAAAGGTAAAACAAGTATTATTGCCATAGTCAATGATACCATTTTTGATAACTTAAACATATTCTTATACCTCCCAATATTTTTAGAATTTATGTTGTGCTCAGCCTTTAACTGCACCAAGCATAATACCTTTTACAAAATACTTTTGTAAAAAAGGATAGACGAGAACAATGGGTAATGTCGTAGCAACCATGGTTGCATACTTAATTGAATTGGATGTTACATTACTTTTACTTACACCCACTGGATTTGATATAGCCATTCTGGATGAACCTGCTTCCGCGATAATTTTATATAGGTAGGTTTGTATGGGTTGTAAGTCCACATCATTGATATAAACAACACCAAAAAAGTAATCATTCCAGTGCCATACACCTGTAAATAATGCAATGGTTGCTAAAACAGGCTTCGATAAAGGCAATATCATCCTAATAAAAATAATCAAATCATTAGCACCGTCCATTTTTGCTGATTCTTCCATAGATTTTGGTATTCCTCTAAAAAAAGACATAAAGATTAGCAGATTAAAAAAATTAAACAAGGTAGGAACGATATACACCATAAATGTATTTAATAAATGCAGATTCTTTAGTAGTAGAAAGAAAGGTATTAATCCTCCCCCAAAAAACATAGTAATGGTTCCTAGAGTCATATATAGTTTTCTACCCATAATATTAGGTTTAGAAAATGCATAGGCAACCATAGCCGTGAAAAATACACTAGTTGCTGTACCTATCACTGTACGCATGACTGTTATCATATAGGCAGTGACAATACCGCTGTTTCTAAAAACAGCTTTATAATTATCCAGTGTAAAGACGCGTGGAAACCAAAAAATTCCACCTTTTAATGCATCTTGACCATCATTGAAGGAAAGGATGACTGCATACCATATTGGGTATATGGTAATAAAACAAATAATCAGCATAATAGCTATATTGACATAATCAAAAGCCAGCTCTGAACCTCTTACTTTGATTCTGAATTTTTTTTTCATTTGACATCCTCCTAATACAAGCCATGACCCGTGAGTTTTTTTGTAACTTTATTTGCAGTTAATAGTAAAAACAATGCAATGACAGATTTAAATAATCCAATGGCTGTTGCATATGAAAATCTTGCAGCTTGTATCCCCATTCTATAAACATACGTATCAATCACTTCTGCGGTTGGAGCATTTAAGGAGTTCTTAAGTACAAGAATCTGCTCAAAGTTAGTATTTAAAAGACCTGCAACGGCTAGGACAAATAATATGGCTATGGTTCCTTGAATACTTGGTAATGTAATATAAAATATTTTATGCAGCCTAGATGCACCATCAACAGTGGCAGCTTCATACATTTGTGGATCGATACTGCTTATTGCAGCAAGATAAATGATAGCATTCCATCCGAGTTCTTTCCATATATCCGAAAAAACTGCAATAGAGTAAAAGTAGCGTGGCTTAGCGAGATAATTAACTGCTGTATGATTGGGATTCAAAAGTGTTTGAATTTCATTAAAAAGACCCACATCAGCAAGCCAAGCCATTAAGATACCTCCCAAGATAACCCATGATAAAAAATGAGGAAGATAAGAAACCGTCTGAACAAAACGCTTAAACCTCTTTAGTCTTAATTCATTAAGCATAATAGCAAATACAATGGGTAATGGAAAAGCAATCAATAGCTTTAAAAAACTCATAGCCAGCGTATTCCTAATGACTAGCACAAAATTTTCATCCTGAAATACTTCAATGAACCAGTTAAAGCCAACCCAATCCACTTCACTAAGTTTTTTAATAATGCTGTAATCCTTAAATGCTATGATTACACCATACATTGGAATATAATTAAATATTACCATCCATAAAACACCAAGTAATGCCATGATCTGAAGATATCTTTCTTTTTTAAAACGAAGCCATAATTTACTAATCATCATATCCACCTTTCCCATTACGAAATCGTTTTCGATTGCATTTAAAAAAATAGATCACTATGTAAATATCTCTGATACGAACACCGAAATCGTTTTCGATATTAATTATATATGATTGATTAGAAATTGTCAATATATTTTTATTCATCTTCATTATTATTGTGCCATAATTGGTTTGCTAAAAATACACAGTTTTTAAAAATCTTATTATCAACTTTAACTATCATTGAATTCATCTAAACTCATACTTAATGAAAGCTTTTAATAATAAAATTAAGCATACATGAAACCTATGAATAATAAGATGGTTATTCACCAAACTATTAAAAATAAGTCAAATGTATGCCATGTACTATTTATTTTTATGTTCACTTGGTTTATAAGAGCTTCTTAATGATACAATTCGATTAAAAGCCAAATTATCCTCTTTAGATAGCTTTTGGTCTACTACAAAAAAACCATGTCTTAAAAATTGGAAATGTGTCTCTCCTGCTTGAATCAATGAGCGTACTGAAGGCTCAATCACGGCATTCTCAATGACTTGTAATGAGTTTTGATTGATAGATTCCAAAAGACTATCTTCATTCGGTTGTTCTAAAAAGAGAGCTTCATACAATCTTATGGTACATGGTAATCCTTCCTCAGCACTAACCCAATGAATCGTTCCTTTAACCTTGCGCCCTGTAAATCCCGAGCCGCTCTTTGTCTCAGGATCATAGGTGCAGTGAAGTTCAATGATATGACCTGTATCATCCTTGATAATCTTGTTGCATTTTATAAAATAAGCGTGCTTTAATCTTACTTCTCCTCCTAGTGTCAACCGCTTATATTTTTTTGGTGGATTTTCACTAAAGTCATCACGTTCTATATAAATCTCTTTTGTAAAAGGTACTTTCCTATTACCTAATGCATCATTCTTATAGTTATTATTTGCATCAACACATTCTATATCTTGCATATTGGTTATAACAACCTTTAATGGATCTAAGACACCCATAAGACTCATTGCCTTTGTATTTAGATCTTGCCTTAAAGATTGCTCTAGCATACTCACGTCTACGGTAGACGCATTTTTTGGAACACCTATCTCATCTAAAAATGAAAAAATGGATGCTTGCGTATAGCCTCTTCTTTTTAAACCTTTTAACGTTGGGAGCCTAGGGTCATCCCAGCCTTCTAAATAACCACTGTCTACTAATTGTTTTAAGTATCTTTTGCTCATAACAACACCCGTTAAATTCATACGACCAAACTCGATCTGCCTTGGGAGCCTGCCTTCTAAATTTAAATGATTGAGTGTCCATTCATAAAGCGGTCTATTGTTAATAAATTCGTTGGAGCATAATGAAAATGTTACACCTTCAATGTAATCTTGAATAGGATGAGCAAAGTCATACATGGGATAGATAACCCAATGACTTCCTGTCCGATAGTGTTCTTTTTTTAATATTCTATAAATAACAGGATCTCTTAAATTGATATTAGGACTCATCATATCTATCTTCGCCCTTAATACCTTTTCGCCTTCATCAAATACACCATTTTTCATTTGTTCAAAAAGCTTTAGATTCTCATCTATGGATCTGTTTCTATAAGGGCTCTCTTTTCCTGGTTCTGTCAATGTCCCTCTATAGGTTCTAATCTCATCTGACGATAAGTCGCAGACAAAAGCTTTATCATTTTTAATTAGTTTTAATGCATAGCTATAGATTTGCTCACTATAATCTGAACCATAATATGGCTTGTCCCCATAATCTATTCCTAGCCATTTCATATCTTCTAAGATAGCTTCTACGTATTCCATATCTTCTTTCGCTGGATTGGTATCATCAAATCTTAAGTTGAACTTACCATGATACTTTTTTGCAAGAGAATAGCTGATATTAATAGCATAAGCACTTCCTATATGCAGATAACCATTGGGTTCTGGCGGAAACCTTGTTATCACTTCATCCACCCTACCCGATTTTATTTCGTCACTTATAATTTTATCTATAAAATTCAAATTTGTATTTGTATGATGCATGATAATCTCCTCTTTAGTCATTGTAGTATACTATTATTAAGATGAATTAAATCAATCAGTTGGATTTCTGTTCTTAGTATTATATCAGTATACTACAAAAATGTAAAACTTAAACATTAATTTTGCATTGTAGTTTTTTTATTAGACATTACCAACATAAACATAATCAAGATATTGCTTAGCCTTTTCTGCCATTCTATATATAAATTGGGTATCTGTTTGTGGTGCATGGTAGTTATAGTTAGGATAATATTTGGATAAATGCAAAACTAGTTTTTTATCAATTGTAGACAGCCAATGAAATAATCTCGTTAACTCTTCTTCGTTATCATTCATGTCCGTTACTATCAGTGTTGTCACCTCAACATGAGCATGCTTATAAGCAATACGTATGGTTTCTTTTACTGGCTCCAAATCACCATAGCAAAACTTTTTATACGTTTGTTGATTAAATGTTTTTAAATCAATATTCACGGCATCAATATAGGGTAATAAATACTCAAATGCTTCATTCGTAATAAAGCCATTAGTAACCATGATGGTTTTCAAACCCGCTTTTTTAGCTAGTTTTGCAGTATCTAATACTGCTTCATAAAATATAGTTGGTTCATTATAAGTAAAGGAAATTGAAGGCAAATGGTTATCAATTGCCATCGTAACAACTTCTTCAGGCGATTTATAAAGTGTATAAGGACACTTCTTTGATATACTATAATTTTGACAATATTGACAATTCAAGTTACAACCATAGCTTCCAACGGAAAGTGTATTAGTTCCTGACATAAAATGATGCAAAGGTTTTTTCTCAATTGGATCAATATGGATAGCACTTAACTTCCCGTAATTCAACGTATAAAGAATACCCTCTCTATTTTCTCTCACACCGCAGAGCCCTTTATGTCCTTGTTTAATAAGGCATTGATGAGGACATAAATGACATTTTACATCTAAATTGTCAGCTTTTGAGTAGAATAAAGCCTCTTTCATAGACTCACACCTTTAATTCTCTTATTATATAAAGAAAAAGCGCTGTATATACCAGCGCATTAATAGAGTTTATGTTCTTTCAACTTAGTTACTTCACAATTGTATGGACTTAAGATTGAACAGGTTTCAGAATCGTTACGCCTAATGGTGGTACTTTTAAACCTAATGAATATGGCTTGCCATCCCATTCTTCATTTTCGGTTTCTAGTAGTTCTAAATTCCTAACGTCAGAACCACCATATTTCAAATCATCACTATTCATAATCTCCTCATATTTCCCTGCCAGTGGTACACCTATTTTATGAAGCGTCCTAGGAACAGGAGTGAAATTGCAAACAAAGACCAACATATCTTTCTCGGCTTCGCCTTTTCTAATAAATGAAACAATGCTGGATTCAGCATCTGAACAGCTAATCCACTCAAATCCCTTATAGGAAAAATCATCGGTCCAAAACGCTCTTTCCTTTTTATAAAGATAATTTAAGTCCTTAACATACTGCTGAAGCTGTTGATGCTTTTCAACATGTAGTAAATGCCAATCTAAGCTTTTACTTTCATTCCATTCCTCAAACTGAGCAAATTCTCCACCCATAAATAGAAGTTTTTTCCCAGGATGTCCATACATAAAACCATAGGCTGCTCTAAGATTTGCAAATTTTTGCCAATAGTCTCCTGGCATTCTGCCAATCATAGAACCTTTTCCATGAACGACTTCATCATGAGATAAGACTAATATAAAGTTTTCTGTGAAAGCATACACCATACTGAAGGTTAAATCATTATGATGGTACTTCCTATGAATGGGATCTTTATCCATATATCTAAGAAAATCATTCATCCATCCCATATTCCATTTATATCCAAATCCTAATCCACCTGTTTCTGTCGGTCTTGAAACACCTGTCCAAGAAGTAGATTCTTCTGCAACCATCATAATTCCTGGGTAGTTCTTATAAAGAATGGAATTGAGATGCTTAAAGAATTCTTCAGCATCAAGATTTTCTCTTCCACCGAAACAATTAGGAACCCATTCCCCTTCTTCTTTTCCATAATCTAAATAAAGCATGGAAGCTACGGCATCTACACGTAATCCATCAATATGAAACTTCTTAATCCAATAAAAAGCATTAGCAATTAAAAAATTCTTAATTTCATTCCTACCATAGTTAAAAATCATAGTTCCCCAGTGAGGGTGCTCCCCTTGCTTCGGATCGGAGTGTTCATATAAGGCTGTACCATCGAATTTTATAAGACCATGCTCATCCTTAGGAAAATGTCCGGGTACCCAATCTAAAAGTACACCTATATCATTTTGGTGGCAGTAATCAACAAAATACATAAAATCTTCAGGTGTTCCAAATCGACTCGTTGGTGCATAATAGCCTGTGACTTGATATCCCCATGACCCATCAAAAGGATACTCTGAAACGGGCATTAATTCAATATGAGTATAACCCATTTCCTTAACATAGGCTACCAGTTGATGTGCTAGTGTTCTATAATTTAAGAATCCTGTTTCTGATTGTTCTTTCTTCCAAGAACCAAGATGAACTTCATAAATTGACACTGGCTGATTGATTGGATTATTTGAATCTCTTTTCTTAACCCAATGAGAATCATGCCATATATACTTATTTATATCAAAGACTGCCGATGCTGTGTTTGGTCTCAACTCGCTATAACAACCATAAGGATCTGATTTTTTTATTAAATAGTTTTCGTTTGTCTTTATTTCATATTTATACTTATCTAAACATTGAACATCTGGAATAAATAGTTCATAAATTCCTGAACCACCCAGCTGTCTCATTTGATGAAGTCTACCGTCCCAACCATTAAAAGAACCTATAACACTTACTCTTTTAGCGTTAGGTGCCCATACTGCAAAAAGAACACCTTCTATCCCACCGATTTCCATAGGGTGAGCTCCTAATTTTTCATAAACTTCATAATGGGTTCCCTGTCCAAATAAATAGAGGTCAAGATTGGAAATAATCGGATCATAAACATAAGGATCATAAGCTTCCCATTCTGAATCATCGAAGCCAGTAAATTTGAAATTATAGTTTATTTTATTATCTACTAAAACCGTGAAAAAACCATCTCGAATAGATTGCATTTCAATGAGAGTATCATCCTTTAGATCCTTAACAAAAGCTAACTTTGCATAAGGCTGATAGACATTGATATAGTACTTATCTTCATGAGGGTGAATCCCTAGAATATGATGAGGATCTCTATGCTCTGACTGTATTAAAACATTTAATTCATCGTTATTGATATAATTTACCATAATTACACCACCCGTATGTATTTTTTTTGGCTCTTTTATCCTTAGTATGACCAAAAAGAGCTGTAAAAATCTAACTCATTTCATAATGCAAGATAAAGCTACATATAGTTATGCTTTCTATATGTAGCTTTCGTTCTAGTCAATTATCCTAGTAAGCATTAAGCAGGTCAAGTATATCGTTGTTACTATCCATAAAAATTGTAGTATCCTTTAAGTTTTTATAAATGTCCATTCTCTGAATAAAACGATAAAAATCTAAATCTTTTTTAAGTGATTCTTGATAAATCTTAAGTGATTCAGCATCAGCAGCAGCTTTTATTTTTGCTGATTCCTCTACTGCTTTAGCTATAATTTCTTTCTTCTGTCTATCTGTTAGAGCAAGTGCTTTTTGATATTCCGAATCTCCTTCTGCCTTAAGCTTTTCGCTTTCTTTCTCAATTTGTTTAGACATCTTAGATTCTATACTTGCAACATTAATCTGTGGGAATTTCTTTCTATTGATACCCACATCAGTAACAAATAGCCCAAACTCTGAAACTAACTGGTTATTTAACTCATCCAGTTTTTCCACTATTTTTTCTTCAAGCAAACCTGGTTGAAAGAACTCATTAAATTCTAATGAATTTGCAGACTGAATAATTACTGGATAAACACGGTTATCCATCGTTATGTTAGCCTCTGAACTACTACCTACAACCATTGCAAATTTTGCAGGATCGACAATTCTATATTGAGCATACATCTGAATATCTAGCTCTCTTCTGTCTTTAGTATTTATTGTTTCTTCTACAGAAGAATAAGTTAAATACTTCCCATCAAATTTGGTAACACTTTGTACAAAAGGTATTTTAAGCTTCAAACCCTTACTATCTAGAATAGCCACATCTTTCATATTAGAATCCAATAAATTCTTATTCACTTTATCTCTATCTTCTAAATTTATAATGACTGTACTAATTCTACCAAAATGCCTTACAATAGCAACTTCATCTTCATAAACCACATAAGTACATAGATTAAACAAAATAACTAATACAACTACAGTAATAATAGCAATAATTGATTTTTTCAACGTGACCACCCCTTTACTCTTTATTTGCAATTTTTTCTTTTATCATATCGTTTTCATCAAAATTATAGAATTTATATATATCTGAGTCTTTTGCCGCATCAATAATGACATTGTTATTGGTTATTAAAGCACCCATAGCTTCAATATAATATCTTTCTTTAATAATGTCTGGATTCTTTAAAAATTCAGCATATAAGGCTTCAAATTGTGCGACTGAAGCATTGGCATTAGCAATCACTTCAGCTTTATAGCCATTGGCACCCTCAATGAGTTGTGTTGCTTCTGCATTAGCTTGAGGAATTACAGTATTATAATACTTTTCTGCTTCTTCAAGCTTACCTATTTTATATTGTGTAGCATTTTCTTTTTGTCTATAGGCTTCTTGTACTGCTGGTAACAACTCTATATTTTGAGTTTTAACTGCAACAATTTGAATACCAGCTCCATAATTATCAAGCTTTTTCTGAAGCGGTGGTCGAATCTCATTGTCAATGAATTCCTTATTACTTCTTGCATCGTCTAACGTATATTGTTGATAAGTATTTCTGATAGCATTTTCCAACGCTAGACGCAGGGTACCTTCTACGTCATCCACTTTAAATAAATAATTAACTGGATCATTAATACGGTATTGAATGGATAAATTAATCAAAGCAATTGATGCGTTATTATTAGCTGCATCAACTATGATTTGAGCTTCTTCATCAAAATCTACATAGACAGGCTGTGTAGTTTCTGTACCTGGACGCGTTGTTCTAAAACCATAATCCATTTTATAGACATTAGCCACATCAACCACTCTTACCTGGTCAACAAATGGAAGTTTGGTATGAAAACCTGCATTTCTTTCAACCGTGGATACTTTTCCAAAACGTAAAACAACACCTGCTTTACCATCTTGAAGTATATACACACTATTAAATCCTACAATGATTAGAAGAATTACAAATACGATAACGGTTCCAGCATTTCTAAATTTTTTAGTATACTTCTGAAACTTAACATCGACTACATTTTCTTCATTTCTTAGTTCGCTCAATGTACTCCCTCCATTTCATGTTGTATAGTACTATTTGGCAGTATATTATCTATTTATGTTACTACCAGTTCATGTACCTTTATACTTATTTACTCTATAGCTTATTCTCTATATAAGTGATACTTTCAGCTTATATACATAAATAAGTATAATATCCATTATACCACACAATCTTTAAAAGTAAATATCCACTGTTTTTTAAGTTTTCCCATTTTTAATAGGTTATGTAAAAGTTCAAAATTTTAGCTCTATGAAAAACCAAGTTCTTTATTATCTTTTTGAGTCAATAAAAAAGTATAAATAAATAGCAGCAACTATTAACGTTACTACTATTCTTATAAAAATATGCTATGATTGATAAAAGATATTAATACTGTCTCATTAACCCTCTAACTTATGAATGAATAAACCACTTCTCAATTTCGGTTCAAACCATGTGGATTTTGGAGGCATTAACTTGCCAGCATCTGCAATAGCCATTAACTCATGGATTGAAGTAGGATAAAGGGAAAATGCTACTTTCATGTCTGTGTGTACTCTTCTTTCCAGTTCTTTTAATCCTCTAATACCACCAACAAAATCTATCCTCTTATCCGTTCTTGGATCTTGAATATTAAGTATAGGCGATAGTATGGTATTTTGAAGTATGGAAACATCAAGGCTCTCGACTAAATCATCAGGAATATGTTTAGCCTTAAGTTTATACCACTGATCGCACAGAAATAATCCAAACTCTGCCTTTTGACTTGGCTGAAAGGGCTGTGTTCCTAATTGTTCCACTTCACACACCTTTGATATCTCTTCTAAGAAGCCGCTAGTAGTTAAACCGTTGAGATCCTTAACAACTCGATTATAATCTAATATCTTGAGCTGATTATCTGGAAATATTACGGATAGAAAATAATTATAGGGTTCATTGCCTGTGTAAGTGGGATGTTGTTCTCTTCTTAGCTTTCCAACCTTTGCTGCTGAAGCAGCTCGATGATGACCATCTGCAATATAAAGCGCCTGTACATCGTCAAATAACTGCATCAGTTGTTGAATAACAGATTCCTGATCAATTCGCCAAACAGTATGTCTGATCTCATCCTCAGATTCAAAATCATAGATTGGTGCATTTTGCTGTAAGACTGTCTGTATTAGCTTATCAATAACTTCCTGAGAAGAATAGGTAAGAAATATTGGACCCGTATGCGCATTACAAGTATCCACATGATTGATTCTATCCTGTTCCTTTTCTTCTCGTGTTAATTCATGCTTCTTGATTTGGTCTTGAAAATACTCATCAATAGACGTACAAACAACCAATCCTGTCTGCACTCTTTTATTCATAGTTAATTGATAAATATAGAAATATGGGTTACTATCCTGTATAAAATAACCATCTTGAATCATATCATACAGTTTATCTCTAGCTGCTTCATAAACACTCTTATCATAGGCAGATACACTTGACGATAGTTCTACCTCTGCTCTATCGACTCTTAAGAATGAATAAGGTTTACCTTTTACTGCCTGAATTGCTTCCTCACGATTATAAACGTCATAAGGCAAAGCAGCTATATCAGACGCATATGCTTCTGAGGGTCTTATGGCTTTAAAGGGTTTTATTATCATCGCTTACACCTCTATACAATAGTTCTAACTTTAACAACACCGTCAATGTTTTCTAATTCTTTAACAGCTTCTTCAGAGATCTTACCATCCATATCAATCAATGTATACGCCCAATCTTTTCGGCTCTTATTAATCATATCAGAAATATTGATATTATATTTTGCTAAAACAGTTGTGATCTGTCCAACCATATTGGGGATATTCTTATGATTAATGGTAAGTCTTCCATCACGTTGACATTGCCCCATATCACAGGCAGGATAGTTAACAGAGTTAATAATATTACCATTTTCAATATATTCCTTCAACTGATTCACTGCCATAACTGCACAATTAACTTCTGATTCTGGTGTTGAAGCACCTAAATGAGGAATACAGATGGTATTAGGAAGCTGTAGCACCTTTTCATTAGGAAAATCTGTAATATACATTGCAATTTTACCAGCTTTTAATCCTTCTTCAAGATCTGCATCATTAACCAGTCCAGCTCTTGAGAAGTTGAGTATTCTTATTCCATCCTTCATCTGATTGATTTTTTCTTTATTGATGAGTCCCTTTGTTTCTTCTCTTAATGGAATATGAATTGATATATAATCTGCTGATTCTAATATTTCTTCCAGTGAAGACGCCCTTTTAACCGCTCGGCTTAAGCCCCACGCAGATTCAACTGAAATAAATGGATCATAACCCAATACGTTCATACCCAAAGAACGAGCATTATTAGCTACCAACACCCCAATAGCACCTAAACCAATGATACCTAAAGTCTTACCTTTTATCTCAGGTCCAGCAAAATTAGATTTACCTTTTTCTACTAGTTTAGGCACTTCATCTCCTTTATCTCGAAGTGTTTTTGCCCAATCTATAGAATCAACGACCTTTCTTGAGGATAAAAGTAATCCAGCAATGACTAACTCCTTAACACCATTAGCGTTAGCTCCTGGTGTATTAAAGACCACAATTCCCTTCTCTGAACACTTTTCAATAGGAATATTATTAACACCTGCTCCTGCACGACCAATAGCTTGAAGCGTATCTGGAAGCTCCATTTCATGCATTTTAGCACTTCTTACAAGTATACCATCTACAGCTTCTTCATCCACAAGATCGTAGTTATCATTAAATAAGTCTAAACCTTCCTGAGCTATCTTATTTAAGGTTTTGATCTTAAACATACTTTTCGCCTCCACACCTATTATTTATTATCTATTTCAAACTGCTTCATAAATTCTACTAATTGATTAATACCCTCTAGCGGCATAGCATTATAAATACTTGCACGCATACCGCCGACTGAACGATGACCTTTTAGATTAACAAGACCTTTTTGTCCCGCTTGTTTTATAAATACTGCATTTAATTCATCCGTTGGTAAAACAAAAGGTATGTTCATAATGGAGCGATCCTGAACACGAACAGTTCCACTAAACAAGGTACTGTTATCAAGAAAATCATAAATCATAGCCGCTTTTTTCTTATTGATTTCTTCTAATGCTTTCACACCACCAAGACTCTTGACCCATTCAAAAACTAAACCTGCAATATATATTGAGTAGGTTGGAGGAGTATTAAACATTGATCCTTTATCAACAAGCGTTTTATAGTTTAACATGGTAGGCGTTATGTCCCTAGCATCACCAACCAGATCTTCTCTTATTACTACAATGGTTACACCTGCTGGTCCCATATTTTTTTGAGCCCCAGCAAATAAGATGCCAAAATCATTAACATCATAAACTTCTGATAATATATTAGATGACATATCAGCAACTAATGGAACATCACCTGTATCAGGGAGGCTACTATACCGTGTACCATAAATAGTATTATTAGTTGTAATATAAAAATAATCCGCATCACTTGAAAAGCATTCTTTATTTAACTCTGGTATATATGTAAAATTCTTATCTTCTGAAGATGCAATAATCTGAACCTCACCATATCTTTTAGCTTCTGAAATGGCTTTCTTTGACCATGCACCAGTATTGACAAAATCTGCTTTCTTAGACTTATTAAGTAGATTGAGAGGTACCATAGCAAATTGAGTAGAAGCTCCCCCTTGTAAGAACAAGACTTTATAGTTATCTGGGATAGCCATTATTTCTCTTAACGTTTGTTCTGCTGAACCGATGATTTCACTATATGCTGCTGAACGGTGACTCATTTCCATAACAGACATACCAGTTCCATTATAGGACAGCATTTCCTTTGATGCTTTTTCTAACACTTCTACGGGTAACATAGATGGTCCTGCTGAGAAATTATATACTCTTTCCATACTGACACTCCTTTATGACATATCGTCAATTATTTAACGTATTAAAAAGTTAATATAATATTATACTAAATAAGACTTTTCGTCAATATTTTATTTAAAGTTTTTCATTTGAATTTGTGAAATTCTGAAACCTAACTAGATAATTCTTTGTAACCTTTATTAATTATTCAATTGAATGCATTGCCTTAGTATAATGTATATGACATATTTAACATTTTGACACTAACCCACTTTAATTAGATAAACATATATAGTGCTTAAGCTCAGAGCAAAAGATTTGAACGGCTTTTTTATCTCCATGAGGCGCATCTTTCCATTCATCTGTCTTAATTCCCCAATAGTCCTTTGGCGCTCCTTTATACCTAGGTAAAATATGAATATGTAAATGTGGGATATTATCTCCAATGACATGTGAGTAAACATGTTCTACCTCATAATGCTCTTTTAGTATCCTGCTTATCTTTTGCATCATACGTCCCACTGCACAAGCTTCATCATCATTCATATCTTCAAGTCCTTTGATATGTCGTCTTAATTCTATAAAAAGATAACCTAAATAGACCTTATCTTCTCCTGGCTCTAAATGATAAATTGCGATTATATCATCCTTATAAACTTCACCATATGTTTTAACCGAACCTTTATGTTTATTACAGATATAACAGTCTTTCAATCTCTTCACTCCTTATATACTAACACTATCTCATCATTCTATTAGTGGGCTCTTGCACCTGTATTTCAAAGGCTTCAATAGTTTATTTTCCGAATAGTTGAGTTAGACTCCTATAATTCTGGTCATTTTTGAGTTCTTCTCGTATAAGATTTGTCCCTGTTCTATAGATTTTGTAAGCCTTTGATGCCTGACTAGCCCTCAGTATTTTAAACCTATTATCCATGAAATCAATAGCACAGAGATCATCAATGGCTATACCTGTTTTAAATGTATCATATACTTTTTTGTGAAAGGTTTCCAAACGGTCTCCTTCATTGTAATGAGGACAGTGTATGCCTTGAATTAATCCAAGACCTTTTACCGTAATATAAGGTGATTTTTGACCCGTTTCTATGGTATTAGAATCGCTATGACCACTATCAAACCAGCAAATGGAACCAGCACTTAACCCACTCATTATTATACCTTTGTTATACGCTTCTATAAGTGCTTTATCCACTGAATATTGCTCCCATACCGTAAGCATTCTTTTGGTATTACCACCACCAACATAAATGATATCCGATGATAATAT
>JANQFZ010000007.1 GCA_028277605.1 Vallitaleaceae bacterium
TGCTCCCTTTTTAATCCATCTACCTATCTTTTGATTCCATGTCTTCATATCTGCTACAAAGGTGGCATCAGGTCTTTGGGCATAGATTAATACTGCGTCATCAAAGGTATGTTTATATACCCTTGCATGAAATGATAAAAAGTTCATCCATTCCTTACGGTTTTTAACTATTTCAGCTAAGATATAGTCATATATATCCTTTACCTTGTCATATCGTCTCAATTCCTATCCCCCTTTCTTTATATCTCCATCTCGTCACACTCCGACTCTTCATTAACTATATCTTTCTCTTTCTTTTCCTTCATTGTGGAATAGTACAAAGCTAATGCCTTATCAATAATGCCCATAACCTCTGCTTCATCTTGTTCAGGTTTAAAGTGCTTCATAAAAACCATACTCCAATATTTTGGTGGCTTTGGCTTTTTTTCTTTAACTTCTCCTTTAATAATAGCGTGAGCTGTTTCAAAGGTAAGTGGTGCTTTTTATCTGCTCCTCTAAGATTTCTAGCTCTATTCATGTCTATCTTAAAATTTTCTTCGGTAATGATGGCGTGTATAATATCAAGACTTTCTTCTCTTAGATAGGATAGGTCTACACCTGCACGGATAGCAATTTTACCATTGTCTACTAGTTCTTTAAACTCAACTGGTAGCTTGTTAATTCTTAAATATCTTGCCACAGAATTTTTAGATAGGTTATACTCTTCTCCAACCTTAGATAGAGTCTTTAACTTGTTCCCCATTGGGGAACAAGTTACTTCATTATACTCATTAGGTGATTTTGATAATTTCTCTATCTCTTTTAGTAAGTCAGTTCTAACGCCTTGCTTCTTCATTGCCTCATGTCTTACTGCAACAACTGTTGCTCTTTCTGAATGCGGTAAATCAGCAAAGGAACGTTGCATGGTATTCGTCTCTGTTACAATGAGTAAGGCTTCTTCCTCGGTAAGACCTTCTTTTACAATTGAAGGTATTTCTTTAAGACCTAACACCTTACATGCTTTGACCCTGTTATGTCCTGAGAGTATTTCATACTTTAGCTTCTTTTTTCTTACTACGATGGGGACGATAACTCCAAACTGCCTAATACTCTCCACCATCTCGTCAAGCCTTTCTCCTTCATACAGTTTGAATGGATGATTTTCAAATCCTACTAGCTGTTCAATCTTAAGCATATCTTGATTTAGTGTTTTACTATCATTAGTTTCTGGATCATAATCTTCTCCAAATATCGCCATAAAGGGCTGAACCTTCTTAACTTCTTCTTTTCCCAATCTATATCAACTCCTTACTTAATAACTCCTTTGCGAAGATTTGATATGCTGTAGCTGCTTTATTTGTAGGCATATAATCTATTATGCTCTTACTTCTTGCGTTGGCTTCCCCAACCTTTACAGATTTAGGTATCTTAGTACCAAATACTTTTATATGAGAACCATAGGAGTTCTCAATCATCTCTAACATCTCCTGTGCAAGTTTTGTTCTCTCATCAAACATGGTCAGTAATATACCTTCAAAGTCTATCCTTTTATTAATTCGTTTCTTTATTTTAAATATGGTTTTAAGTAGTAATTCAAGACCTTTTGCGGACAAATATTCTGGAGTTGCAGGAATTAGTACAGTGTCACAGGTTGCAAGGACATTAAGTGTCATTAAACCAAGGGAAGGCATAGCATCAAGCAAAATAAAGTCATAGTCTTCTTTTATCTCATTAATAATTGTCTTTAGGATATATTCTCTACTCATTGCTGATACTAACTTAATTTCAATATCTGATAAAAGTATACTGGCAGGTAATACATCAATATTTTCTTTGGTTATTATATAATTTTCTTTCCGTGGAAGGTCTTCATCCATAATGACTCTTTCCATTAGATGATATAGTGTAACCTCTAGCTTATCTGGACTTTCAATACCAAAACAATCTGTAAGATTAGCCTGATTATCACAATCCACTACTAAAACTTTGTATTTCATGTTTTTTAATACTGTTGCTAAGTTTCTACATGTTGTACTCTTTGCTGTTCCACCTTTCTGACTTGCTATTGCAATTACTTTGCACATCTGATTTTCTCCTTTCACGCTCAGATTTAACTCTCTTCCCTTAAAAAAGGGTATAAAAAAATAGGACAGCAGCTCGCCACCCCTTTATATTACAGGGTTTCTAACTGTTGTCCTATTATATCACCTACTTATTCCTACAACGCACTCCACATGAACCGTTTCCGTTATAGGAATACACAGTATCATCTTTTCTACCATGTATTCCATTAGGCTTTTTTACACTACAGTCCTCCTCTAATTGTAAACCTGTTTTAAAAATAAAAGTAACTGAATAAGGATTCTTTTTACCTGTCTCATCGACTTTTCCTATGATTACTTTATCTATAACATTCTCAAATATCTCTCTATCAAACTTTTCTAGTAACTTATTGTTTTCAAATACTTTTCTGAAGGACTTCATCTTATTTTCAAGTTCTCTTTGTTCTTCATATGCATTCCCTAACTGACTTTCTTCCTGTTTAAGTTCTTCAATTTCAGATGCCGTATTATGATATTTCTCCTCATATGTTTCTCTGTTAATTATACCATCAACATTTAATTCCACAAGCTTTCCTAGCTTATTTTCTAGTTTATAAATGTCTTCTTTTATCTTTCTAATCTTTTTTGTAAGATTACTTTGACCTAATGATTCTTCAACCGTTTTTAGAAATTCTATTACCATATCTTTATTATTAGTACACATTATATTGAAGGCATCTACAAAGGCAGCTTCTAGTGCTTTTTCACTTATGCTTTTAGAATGCTCACAATATCTTTTCCCCTTCTTCGTTCCAGTCATACATGCCCATACAATTTTCTTATTTGCTGTATTACCATGCCATGAGCGTCTTGTGATTGACCCACCGCAAAAACCACATTTCATCATACTGCTAAAAGCATATTTTCTACTGTATTTTTCACGTTTAATACCTTTTTCTAAACATTTTCTTTTACTTCTTTTTGCCATTATGCTTTGTGCTTGTTCAAATATTTCTTTTGAAATGATAGGCTCATGATGGTCTTTAATATAGTACTTATCCTCTTCTCCAAAGTTATCTAATCTTCTATGGGTTATTGGATCTACAGTAAATGTTTTGCCAAGCAGTAAATCACCTTTGTATTTTTCATTCTTAATAATATTTCTAACAGTACTCTCACACCAGCTAGTGCTACCTCTTTTGGTTTTATACTTTAATCCTGTCAATTCCTTTGCAATTACATAACATCCATTGCCTTCAATATATCTTTGAAATATGTATTTTATTATCTCAGCTTCTTTTTTATTAATGGTTAAAATCTTTTCTTTTTGATGATAATCATATCCCAAACAACCATTGAAACCTACTAGCTCTCCTCTTTTCATTTTCATTTTTAATCCCATTTTTACGTTGGATGATATAGATTCACTCTCTTGTTGAGCTAATGAACTTAGGATAACCAGTAGCATTTCACCGTTCATGGTTAATGTATTAATATTTTCTTTTTCAAAGAATAGGGCAACGTTATGTTCTTTTAAAAGTCTTACATATTTTAAGGTGTCTAAGGTATTGCGTGCAAATCTTGAAATTGATTTAGTTATAATTAAATCAATTTTATTATCCAGAGCATCGTTAATCATTTTTTGAAAGCTGATTCTTTTATTTATCTGTGTACCTGATATAGCTTCATCAGCATATATCTCTACTAATTCCCATTCCTTTTTGCTTTCTACTAATTGCCTATAATGTGTGACTTGGGATTTATAGCTTGATAGCTGCTCTTCTGAATCCGTACTTACACGACAATAGGCAGCAACTCGTAATTGCTCCATCTTCTTAGAACATCTTCTGTTTATTCTATCAGAACGAGCTTCTATTACATGGACTTCTTTCACCTTTTTCCTCCTTTTTATTTATAACAAATACAAAACTTTATAGTTTGTGTCTTTAGCTTACTACATATGATTTTTATACTACAAGCAATGGTTCATTTATTTTATATTTTTGTCTTAATTTATTTTTGATAAGGTCATACTGTGTTTTAGTTATCAATTTATGTGCAAGTAATTTCTTAAGCATCACTAACTGCATGCTATACATTAAGATATTATCCATATACTTCCTCCCCTTCATAGTCAGAAAATGTAACTATCAATAATTCCAAGCCTCATTTTTTCTATAAAAAATATTCAGGAGATTTCTTTTCCTGAATAAATCTTTTTATATCTTCTATATTGTATTTAACCTTACAGTTTGGAAGAGCTTGTCTGATGACTTCTCTATATCTTTCATTAGCTCTTATATCTAAGATTGATATAACCGCTGTATCTGTTTCGTTTCTTATAGCCCTACCATATCCTTGTTTTAATTTTGTTAACATCTTTGGAATAAGTATCTCTCTTCTAAACTCATCCTCTGTTTCAAACTGCTTCTTAAGATTCTCTGTTATTGGATCAGGAACTAGGAATGGTAGCTTTACAATGATTAAATGGGATAATATATCTCCTGTAAAGTTAAACCCTTCCCATATAGGACCACATCCAAGCAGTACTCCATTTTTACTCTTACGGTATTTTTTGATAGCTAAACCATTACCCTTTGATAGTTGAAATATTGGATAACTTATGTCTTTGCTTATCAATAACCCATATATTTTTCTCATAACTTTATATGAGGTGAAGAGAATAAGGGCATGTCCATTACTTGCTTTTATAAGCTTCTCTATTTTGTTAGCTAATTGATTAATATACTCTTTATCTTTATTGTTAGGATATGGCAATTCACTTTCTTGATAAAGAATTGTGTTATTATAATAGTCAAAGGGAGATTCTTTATATATCTCATCTATATGGGGGTTATTTTCAATCCCTAAAGTTCTTTTAATATAGTTAAAATCACCATTAACCGCCATTGTCCCACTGGTCATGGCTCTAGGTGATTTGGTTCTAAAGAGCGTATTAGATATAATCTCATCTGTGTTTCTTGGTATGGCACAAAGAGCCGTCTTATCACTTTCGGGATTCTCAATCCACAGAATTGCATCTCCTAGCATAATCTCTAAGCTATCACCCAACTTCTCAAATGCTATTTGAATATTTCTCTTTCTATCTTCTATTCTTATGATAACTTGCTTTACTAACTCCTTAAGCTCATACAGTTTGCGGCTAAGTATTAATGGATTTGCTATAGGATATTTTTTTACTTCATCATCTGAATCCCTATCTGCTGTGGCTATAATAAATATATCTTTGATTAGTCGGTATGTTTCTTCAATATACTTACAAAGTCTCTTATACCCTACACTTCTAGACTCTTTACTATCCATACGCCTTAATAGCTCCAATACATTTTCTTTAACAATCTCTACCGCTACCATTGATGTAAAGGCATCTGATATTTTGTGGGCTTCATCATAAATCACCGCCTTATAATCACATAGAAGTGGTTTATGACCTTCCAGTCTCTTCTTAGCATCTGCTATTAAGTAGTGATGATTAGTTACTTGAAAAAGATACGCATCTGTGTTTAATGACCTTAACATTCTCCTATATCTACAGGTCTTATCCCTAGGACAGCTAGAGCAATGCTTTGGTATAACTTTAATTCTTTCAATATCATAATTTCTAATAGATACATTGGATAAGTCCACTATATTGCTGTTCATAATATCTAGCAGCATTTGGTATTCCTTTGGGTTTTTATTTTTAAGACTTCTAATATAATTATTGAGCCTGATATCACATATATAGTTTTCTTTACCCTTTCTAATTACCCCTTTTACTTCCTTATCTATAATTCCATGCTCCAGTAGCATTTTAGATATCAGTGGTAGGTAATCCCTTACAATCTCTTGTTGTAATCTTTTACTAGATGTTGAGATGACAATAGTTTTACTAACTGTTAATTTATCTTTCCAACTAGGTTCAAAGGTAATATGATAGACAATACTTGCTACAAGATAAGCATGGGTTTTTCCTAATCCAACCGCTACATCGGATAAAGATATACGATTGTTTGTCATAGCTCTATAAATATGCTTTGATAAGTCCAGTTGTTCTTTTCTAAGCTTAAAGCCATAGGTTTTAAATACTGTGGCAAATATATAGTCAATGAGTTCTTCTCCATCTGTTGGGTAAGCAATATTATAGAATGATTGCTCAGCTACTTTAGATAATAGCTCCATATAGTTGTCCGAGTTTATAGCTCGCTTCTTATAACCTAGATATTTGCTATCACCTGTTATGTAGTTATAGGCTTTATATTTGTAGGTCTTACCTGTATAGGTTTCTGTAATAATACAATCTCTTGATATAAAAAGTCCTCTTTCTCTTTTATCAAGTTTTGCTATTTCAGCAAGTTTTTTCATGGCATAATCCGTATGCATGTTTACATGACACATTTTTTATCCTCCTCGTAATTTATGTAATTTATAAAAAATCTAATTTTTAATCTGCTTTTTAACAACATTGATCTATACCAACAATCCATTTGATATAGAGCAATGCTGTTAAGTTTGTTTTGTAATAAATCTCTAAGGCGAGTCTTGGTAAGACTCTCATTGAACCTAATGTAGCTCTCTGCTTGCAAACTACACTATTTTCATCGCTGGTATCTCCAGTGACTGCATACCTATCAGCTAGGTCTATGCAGAAGTATCATTTAATTTTTTCCCTTGTAGGTCATGGCGAATAACTTCATTACCACGAAGCTATTTGTAATCAACCTTTATCGCTCTCATATACTATGGTCATGGCGAGGTCATTAATATCGCTGTCCCTTCGGCTACAAGGTAACGTACCTTAGAGATTCGGTATGAATGGAGTACTAACTATTGCTACATGGTTCAATTAAAGTAATATCAACCATGTAGCAATACTAGCCATTATTTTTCAAAGTTCATTCGGGGAAAAGTTCCCTTCATAAGTTAGGAAAAAAATCAGCGATTTGTACCCCCTATTTGTGAAACTTTTTTAATTTTTTTCTAGCTTGCTCTATGGATTTCTGTATTTTTGTGTGGTTAACGCCCTCCTCGCTTGCGATTGCTCTAAAGCTTTTTCCATCTATGTAATGGGCTATAAATCTTCTTTTCTGCGTTTCTGTTAAACAACTGAACATTTCCAAAATCTTGTTATTGTCATCTTTATCAATCAATTGTTCTAAAGCATCCTTCTCCTGTTTAACAATTAGTTTCTTATCCTCTGCATAGGACAAATCAATATGAGTAATATGGTTTCTATGTGTCCTCTCCTTTGAGGCTTGTCTCTTATCATCACGCTCTAAAAAGTCCCTAGCCTCTTTGCAAATCCTACATGTCTCATCTGATTTTTCATTACACTTGCTACAATACTGGTTAATATAGAAAGCACATTTATCACATAGCAATTCTTTATCTTTCAAGCCTTTACACTTATCACATAAAATTATTTGATTCATTATTTATCCCTCCGTTATCTTTTGAATGTGAAGTTTCAAAACGATAACAAGGGACATGGTGCTCGGATACTGCTTTTCATGATTACTCCTCCTCTTCATGCCGTTGCATAAAGAGAAATGAGCTATATAGCATAAAAAGCCACGCTAAACGTGACTTCTTAAAAAAGGGCATAAAAAAAGACCCTATTAACCTGTTAAGGAAATAGAGTCTTTCGCTCTCCGTATGCAATTTTGATTGATGGCAGTTTATACCATATTATCATTGTATCAGGAGTATAATCCTATGTCAGTGTCAGAACAGTCTCTTTTTTGTTTCAATAATGTCTTATTTATATCTCAATGTAGTACCATTTCTGTCTCTTTTTTGTCATTCTTATGTAAGGTCTTGAGTATTTTGGGGATAATAAATCCCCATAAGGATACACCAAATAAATGTATTGCTTCTTTACGTTTCCGATAATAGGTGGATCTCGACATTTTTAAAGCTTGTAGCATTTCACACTCTGTATATTTGTATTTTACAAAATAATTCTTATTAATAATGTCATAGTATATTTCCCCATTATGTCTATATGCTTTTACATGTAGCAATGCTCGTTTAATAGCATCAATCATTATTTTGTTTTCAGCAACATTCATTAGTCTTTCCCTAAGTTCAATAGCCTTTTCTTCTTCTCCGATCTCCGCCATTATCTCAATCCCTTTATAACTAGGTAATCCATAAACTTCATTACACTCGCTTACCACATCACTATATTCTTCAATATTATGCCATACAACCTCTGAGTATATTTTTAGAAGCACTTGTGCATTATGATATATATTAGGGTCAATGTTTTTATGTCGATTTACTAAGCTAAATAGTACACTCTTATTTTCCATAATCTAACTTGCCCCCCTCTTAGTAATATGATTGAATAACATTTTGTGATCTTAAAAAATATGAAGAGATGGTTTGGTATATTTGTTATATGGAATATTTTAACACGAACGTATGTTCTTGTCAATGATAAAAAGATTAAAGAGATGTGAAATTTGTAATTTACTGAAAATTTTAACGAAATTTATATGCCGAGTAACAAGACTTTAAATAAGCTGACTAAAGCTCTAAATACTACTCTAGAAGACGTATTAATTTAGATACTACTAATAAAAGCCGTTCAAGAGGTAAGAAAAGAGCTGAACAAATTGAGACTCGCGCCTTATTTGCAGGTGGAGAGTTGAATGAAGAGAGTAGCTGTTTTTAGGCTTTACAGGAAATTTATTTAAAAAGTGAGGAGATCAATAAAAAACACACTCCAGAGAAATATCTTAAGGATAAGGCTACGGAGTAATACACAAAAGGGTTGAGATAACATATGAAATCAAATTATATACATAAACTTGCTTGCTCATTAAAGAAAAAACGAGATTACAGCTATGCTCAAATCTGGTTATGACTTTTTTACTTGTTTTAAGATTGAATATGTGGATGAGAACCTGTTATCCATCAAGTTGCAGGTGACGAATAACAGAGGATTTCTAGATTAGTATATTTGTTTGGTAAAAGAAACTTTTAAAAAATAATATATTCTTTTCTTCTATGTCCAATATCTGAACTGTCCACTGCTCTTTATTCTAGCTAATTCACTAATTACGTATCTTACTTGCTGAAACATCATGTCTTAATGGCCGTACCATTAAGCTTACACCAATGCGTAAAATTGTGTAGACACTTAATTTCCCTAATATTTAGATAACGCTAAAAGCTATAGGAGTTATTAGTGTAATCTAAACTATTTTAGAATATTATATGAAGATTGTAGCTACCGTGTTAGATAATAAATGTATATATCTCTCGTCTAACATATAATGTTTAGTAGTTGTTCATCTAGGTTATCACCTAATAATTTTAGTAGTTGTTCTGCAATTGATCTAGCTAATAATGGAGGAACCGCATTTCCAATTTGTTGATATTGAGCATCTTTAGTACCACAAAATATAAATGAATCTGGAAAAGACTGTAATCTAGCAGCTTCTCTTATGCTAATAGCTCTATCTTCTTCTGGATGAACCCACATTGATTTCCTAACATTAAGAACTGTCCCTGATGGAATGTCATAGTTTAAACGTAAATATATCGTGTTCTGAGTTCTCGTGGGATCTGTGTAAGTTGTTTTCATCTCTTTCCCTAAATTATGAAAATTTTGTCCAGGCTTTAGCTGCTTAAAACGTTCCAAAGCTGTATCTCTAGTTGCCGTTATCACGTGATTAAAAACTAAGTCACCAGTATTAAGATACTTTTGTAAGAGGTTATGATTTTTACTTTTTCTTTTTTTTATGGGAATAGCATTAATATTGACTGAAGTTTCATACTTAGATAAATCCCGAATAGCATCCCCTATTGTATAGAAATGTTCTTTTTGATTTAATATAGGTTCAGGTAAGTTTACTACATTATGCTCTAAGTATTTACTCTTTACGCCAATCATAATAAACCTTTCTCTATTTTGGGGGACACCATAATTTGCTGCATTTAAAATTCCTGAAACCAGTTTATATCCTAATGCCTTAAATTTTTTAGTAACATACTCCATTACATTGTAAGAATTAACAATAACACAAAGATCCTTTTTGCATATAGTCATTCCAATTAATGTAATATCATACTCTTTAATCTCTTGCATTTTATGCATAGCTTTTTGTGTTTCTATTATAACTTTCAAATTTCGCTTAAGAATACTATATTTCATGCCCGTCTTTAAGTATGTATATAAAACTTCCTTAGTTTTAATGATTATTTCTTCAAACTCAGGATTCCAAAAATTATTATACAAATCATCCCAAGTATCTAAAATCTTCATTATTTTTTTCTCAGATTTAGAAACATATTGTTTAAGTCGTTCATGAGTTTTAGATTTACGATATAATGTGTTTATTCTAATATAATATTCTTTTTTCATTAAAAACTCAAGTAAACTATCTTGCTCTTGAAGAAATTGTATAAAATCATCTACACAAATGGTTGTTTCGGCAATTGCTATAGTAGCTTCAGTAAGTTTTACTCCCAGTTTTTCAACTTTACTTTTTTTCTTCTCACTACAAAAAAATTTATGCTTATTAGAGCTTATTGTTTTTACATTTTCCATTACAAAAGCCTTAGGTTTAAGATTTTCTATAGCTCTAATGTATTCGTTAACTAATTGGTTGTTACCACATATAAGTTCGTTTTTTTGACGGTTTGCATTTGAGAATCCTTGGCAAGGCGGTCCACCTATTACTATATCTATATTCTTATATAGTCTCCTCATATCCTTATATTCTTTATTTGAAATCTTAGTTATATCTGATTTCAGTTGTACTCCTGGATGATTTTTTTTATAGGTTTCTTGAGCATGTTTATTATGTTCAACCGCTACTTTTATGTCAAATTTACCAGTTTGCTGGAAACCATAACTTAGTCCTCCTGCACCGGCAAATAAATCTATTATTGTGTATTTTTTCATTTATACTCACCCTATAATTATATTCTTTTAGAGTTCATATACTCATATCATTATATCTTTATTAGTTATCAAAAACCTCCTGTAAAGATACATAACTATTCAAGGCATATATGACTCTATTGCATTCCTTAACATAATATCAGAATTCTTGTTACTAGTAAAGAAATACTAATACATATCTCTTATAACCATAAATTTACCCTATATTATTTATCTTAAATCCCTCACAATATATATCTTCAAGTACCTCTAGTAGCTTTTGGCTTTGATATGTATTGGGGAGTTTATTAGGAATTCTGATTGCCATATTTAAAGCCTTCATTATATCTGGGGTTGCTAATTTTTTATTAACAATAAACTCCATTGCATTTCTCCATGTCTCTGCTCCAAGTTCTATTACTTTTGTTTGAGCCTCTATTCCCGAAATTAGTTTTTGATCTTTTCTAGCTTCTTTTTCAGCTACTTTCAGTTTTTTTCTATCTACTAATACTCTTTTAATCTCAGTATTTAATTGGCTTTTATTATTTTTAATCCTATTCCAACAGACCTCTCTTTTACACCATTGAGTTACATTTATAGTTTCTCTATTAGGGTCTGTTATCGCATCAAATACAACTTTAGTAATAGTGATAAGTGCTTCTGTTATTATTTGGGGAACAGACTGGCGATTCCATATTATTTGTAAATCTACCTCTTTATTTGGAAATTGTTCTCGCACTAATTCATGAAATAATGCTATTGAATACGTTACAATATTCGCACGATATCCCTTCTCATACCATGCTTGACGAGTAACAATATTTTCTGTATGCTTAAATAGTATCATTAATGCAACTGATTCTTGAAAGTACTTTTCATTAAACTTTATATCTGATGTAATCCATTCATCATCAATCCATTCTGCAAATTTCTTAAAGTTTGTTTGAGCACCTTTACTTACTATATGTGGCAATCCTCTCCAAGAATTTCTTACTTTAGCTAGATTAGTTTTGGTCAAAAGTTGTTTTTTAGGGTGTTGTGCTACAAATTTTCTTTTTTCTGACTTTGACATACGCATTTGAGCCTGTAAATACTGACCTCTAGCTCTTTCATAAAACCATTTGGTATTATATTGTGAACCATCAATTGCAGGTGCAAAAACTCTTCTAGATATTTGTTCCATTCTTATGTGAAATGGATGGGTTGAAAAGAAATCCGCATCTGTTACTTTATTTTGACTATTTGAAGATCTAGAAATGTTTCTAATTAACTCTCCAGATTTTTCTGCATTTGTGTCAATTTCTGTTATTTTCATCTGAACAAATATAGTACTAAGGTCAATTTTATCTCTGTGTCTTGTATTTGACAATGATGCAGTTGTCTGACCACCATTAATTATCTGAAAATGCTTGGCATATGTAATAAAAGTACCCTCCTCTGATTTTTCAACAACTACGTCCATAGCTGTAGCAGATACTCCATTATTATATACAAAAAACATTTCGGGGGCTTTTAGTATTGTCTCTCTAATCTTTTTATTAACAGCTACTTTCGTAGATAAAAAAGACCGAACATTTCCTTCAAGTAGCTGACTTCCAAAATTATCATATAAATCTGCTAAAACATATCCTGGTATTATACACAAAAAGCTTTTATACTCATCTGTTCTAGCCCCAATAGCTTCTAAACAAGGTATACCTTTTTTAGAAAATGCTTTAAAGTCAATCTCTATATTTTGTCTTCCAATATCTGACAGACATACATTATACAATCGATTTATATCCCATATCTGAAGCTCAATTTGTATATTACCAATTTGTCTTGATGGTAATACATCTATTCTATTACTCATATTACCATCTGTTATCAATATAAATCTATACTTTCTAATTTTAGATTTATTACGTCGTAATAGATCAATTAAGTCTGCACACGGTCTACTTACTTCAATAGCTTTATATAGCTTATCTCCAGTTGCCTCATCGACAAAGTGACTTAGTCTATCAAATTTTTGTATTGCATGAGAGCGAGTCACCACTCTATTATCAACTCCACCAGCATAATCAGCAATTAATAAATTCATCGTATAATCAAAGTCATCAAGGACATAGCCATCTACTCTATACTTTCTATTACGTTTACCTGTTCCAACTAAAAAGGCTGGTATGAAATCTGGTAGTACTTCAGATCCAATTAAATAATCTGTTGCAATCTGAACAAAAGCAGCAGATGATCCCTCACCTATGGTAGCCGCCGTAGATTTAACCTCCTGTATGAAATCTTGTCTAAAATCTTTAAAATCCATTGAACTCACCCTTTACTTAATTTCCCAAGGACCAATTGATGCTAAACTTATGATATATTTGGCTGATATTATATGAGCGGGTATATTTGATTTCATCAGTCTTGGAAAATCATTATCAACACCATATTTACTTTTACCGCATAAAAGATATCTTTGTTCGTTATATTCCTTTCTGTCACGATAGCCGTATTTAAAAAGCTTATTATCTAACATTTCTTTAGCTCTTATATCTGTTATAAATAAATCCCTAAGTTGTTGAACTTTTTCTTCCAATGTAAAACCTTTTTTATCATGTAATGATGTTTTATCTATGTAATAAACGTAAATGTATCCTGGCAATTCTGCATCTAATTGCTCCAACGAAGATATACCTATACTTACTTTAGATTTTTTTATGCATTTAATCTCTATCCATTCATTAGTATATACAAAATCTTGATGAGCTCCATCAGGTCCTAGCCATCCAATAACAGCATCTTGTGAAGTCATTCCATTCTTAACTCTTTCTTCTAAAAAAATTAATTCTCCAATAAGTCCTTTAATTAGGCTTTCACTCATAAGTTCAGAGCTCCTATGCTCCATTAATTTTAACCATTTATTATATCTATCAATAATAAACTCAATTGCATTACAACCTGAAGTTTTATCTCTTGATGATTCAATAATATCCCAACACAAGCGGATAAACACATCTTCTTGCTCTTTTCTAATCAATTTAAAGGATATTGCCCATCTACCATCTTGTCTTTGTCTAATTGTAGCAATAATTGACTTAGAAGATTGGATATTTGTATACTCATCATGAGTTATTAATAAAATAGTTTTTTGATCTATATCTTCATAACCAATATACCATTCTAAAGGATGGATATTATCTATTCTTTTATAACCTCCGTCATAAAAAGAAATAGCATCCCATTTATCAGTAAGCTCTTTATTAGTAAACATTTTCATCATCCTCTTCTTCAATCTCTATCCAGTTCTTTAAGTCAACCATATTTACAACATAATTAGCCGTCTTCGTTCCTTTATCCGTTGCTGGGAAACCTAGTCCTAATGCAAATAAATGTTTTGGTACGTAACTTGGTAATTCCTCTCCTTTTGGTGGCTTACTTTCAATAACATGTAAGAATAATATTGGGTTTCTGCCTTTTATTAAATATCCACTGTCTGAAATATTCTTTTTTATACCATGTATTTTCCTAAATTCTTGTCTTGCTTTTTCAATCTGCTTATCAGATAAACCAATTTTTGTAGCCCCTCCTGCACCTACCTTTACTTTTGTACCATTTATTCTAATCATCTTATCTTTTACTGTAACGGTACGAATAGCAGGTTCTATATCTACAGAGGTATTTCCCCCAGTTATTACGGTATGCTTTTCTTTGCTTGATCCTTTCGGACTTGGGATTGCTACATCCCAAACTGTAAGTTCATCGTTTTCCTCAATATAATCTGCTAGTGCTATACTTTGAAAAGCTAAATGCCAAGGATGTGTATCAAAACTTCTTAATAAGTTAACTATTAGTCCCTTAGGAACTCCTATCCAAAAATAAGCATTTTGCTTTATTTTTATCCTTTTTGCAGTGCTATCCAATTTTTCAGCAAAGGATTCAAAGGCTTTTTTATTGGCTTGTAGTACATCAATATTATTTTTTAATCTAGGCGTTTCTAGAAGTCTTCCTGCAACTGTGATAGGTCTAGTTACCTGAGTAGCTGTTCTCATTTTATTTCTTGCTGTGGCAATCAATGAATTTGGATCTTGTCGGACTTTTAGTCCAAACTCTGAAGGAGTTTGGTCTAGAGAATTCATCTTAGCTATTTCTAACTTTAATTCATTTGATGCTTCAGTGATATAGCCATACCAATCAACAGCTTCTTCAGCCATCCATATTTTAAATAAATCTTGATAATTTTCTCTGTAGCCAAACCATCTTCCCATCTGTAATAAAGTATCATACATTTGTGAATTCCTATAAAAGTAACTAACACATAATCCTTCAAGTGTTAATCCTCTTGATAAGCTATTACCACCTATAGCTATAACTCTAAACCCATTTGTACTATGGCTATAATAATCTAAACTTGATGAACCAGTCTTTTGGTTTACAGCTCGTACATCAATAGGGGATATAGCCTTATAAAGATACTTTCTTTGTAAATCAATCCATTTACATTCAGCTATGCTTTCCAGCTCATACTTTTTCCATATAGCTCTAAGAAATTTAATTGAGCAAATTCTTTTTGACTCTTCTAGACTTAATAGTCCGTAATTTTTTATCTCAGATTTTACTTTGATAATCCATTCATTAATTAGTTCACCAATTTTGATTTGGACATCTGTGAAACGACTAACATTAATAAGCATAGATCTATGTTTAGTATTATCTCGGCGCAAATCTCTTATTGCATTTACTATCATAAAATACCCAACAGCCTCATATAAACTGGGTGGTAGTTCATCGACCTCTAAATCTTTTTTATGTTTAAATGGTATAAAATTTTTCATTTCATAATTCCTTATTTTAATTACTGAATTATGATACTTGGAATCATTTCCAAAGATTTTATCAGCCCCTATATAGTTTGAAGGAGGAGATAGTGCATAGATAAAATCTTTAGGGAATAACTGTTCCCCTAACATCTCATCTGTTGTCTCTGGATTTATGAATATATTAGCAAAAGGTGTTGCTGTTATACCAACATATGATGCTTTATAAAAGCTATTTAGAATATTTCTTATAGCCGCATTTATTGCTGTTGGGTCTTGATCTTCTTTTTTTGTGTTTACAGATGCATTATCTGCTTCATCATCTATTAATAGTAATGGCAAATCAATTATATTATTTACATCTGCATTATTAGAAACTAACCAACTTTGTAGATTATTCAATATACTTTTATTTTTTTTAACAACAAAAATGGCTGGGTCACTAATATTCTTTAGTGTTAGATCATTACTCTTCAATATTAATGAATTAAAATCAGTAGTTACTGAAGTAAAACATGCAATTCTTTTATTAGAATTTATTTTCCCAACACCAAAAGCTCTATTCTTTATTTCTTGTTTCGCTTTTGGGTCTAATAAATCTTTACTTCTTCTGCCTGCAAACTCGGTATCTAATCTTTCTTGAGTCTGTATCCTTAGATTCTCTATCATTCCTGCTAAAACAATAATTACTCTATAGCCACAATCCGCAGCTTTATTACATATGGCTGTATAATTTACTGTTTTACCTGATTGTACATCTCCAAGTACTAATCCTCGTCTCCTAAAAGGGGCTGAACTAGGTTCTGGATCGCCCAATAAGTCTACAATCTCATCTGAAACTTTATCCAATTTTGCTGTAATTCTTGGATTCCAGCCTTTTTCATTCTCTAAGTATTTTTTATATCTTTCCCAATAAGCAAATTCTATCTCTGACCTTCTAGCTGGTAGCCACGATTGATGAGTACCATTGGAGTCAGAAATATAAACTCCATCATCCATAATAATGGTCATTGATGCCTTAATTGTCTTCAAAATGTGGCTAAATTCTTCTTCATCTACAGGATATAATCCATGCATTGCTTCTCTAAACTTATTCGCTTCTAGCATAAATTCTTCCTCAGTTGGAGGCTTATTTTCATATTTAGTGTTGATAGATACTAATATAAGCTTTTCTAGTATTTTTAAATTATCACTCATTTGCAGTCCCTTTCCCAAAAAACTTTTCTATATTTTCTTTATAACTATAAAATGGCTCTGTAACTAATAGTCTCTCTAACATTTGATATCTTTCGTTAGAATTATTACTTCCTGCCAACACTTCTTTGATTAACTCGATTATTTGTTTTTCACTAGTTTTAATCTGATTTTCAACTTTTTCATCACTCGTTAAATCTACATATAGAGAATTTAATGGTAAATTATCCTCTATTTGTTTTATCAATTGCTCTAATAAGTTTTTGCTCTCCATACTATCCTCTTTAAGTTTTTCAATTAAAGGATACTCTCTGTTAATTTCATATATAATACCATTCTGTCTAGTTTTCAATCTATTCCATATATGTATTTTAGAATCATCAGTCTCTTTTCTTCCTCTAAAAGTCCATGTTCTTTTACTACCTTCAGCAATACTATCAATTATATGTCCTAAATTTTTCTTTACCATCTCTGGTGGAGTTGCTGTTGATTTCTTTATGTCTAGTGTCCAAAGTTCATCAAGTGAGTTAGGAATGTCTACTTGAACTCTTGCCAATTTGGTTAATTCACCTTTCCTCATTAATCTAAACCAGGTTCCCCAAACCAGTAATCTCTTATTTCTATATACATAGAAACCTTGTTTTTTTCTTAATCCATCTTTTCCACCTAGTTCTTTTATTTCTACACCTGTAAGTTTTGTAATGTGTGGAAGAATAAAAGGTTTTATTGTAATTCGGCTATCTTGTATTATTATCACTTCTTCATCCATTAGTTGTGTGCTCTTCTTACTCAAAAAAGGATCTTTAGGCTTTACTACTACATTGTTAATTCTAATGTCTACTTTTCTCAAATTTTGCTCTCCAGATAAAAATCTATGGAAGACCAGAGAAATATGCTCATTTACTTTATCCATCTTAGGCGCAAATGATGCAGTAAAATCGCTTTCTCCCATGCTTAATCTATCAAGATTCTCCCATATTACTATTGTTCCTCTACCATACTCAATGAGTTTTTTAAATTGTGGTATTTTCCGAATTTCATCTTGCTCCAATATGATAAGAGACCAATTTCCTGTTTTTATAACATAATCAATATCCCACTTTCGTCCAGAAATTTCTCCATCTTTCAAACTCACTACTGATAACGCTCTACATTGAGATAATGACGATGTTTTAAGACCTAATCCAAATCTTCCAAGATCATTTGGTTCCCTTACATCTTGTGGACTTTTACTTCCATATTGCATTGCAACGTTTAATTCTTCTGAACTCATCCCAAAACCATTGTCTAGAATTGATATGTATGCTTGTCCAAGTGGATAGAATTTTATATTTATCTCTGATGCTTCAGCAGAAATGCTATTATCTATAATATCAGCTATAGCTGCTTCCAGAGAATACCCTATTGCTCTTGTAGATTCCATAAGTGTAGGAGCATATGGTGGTAAATCAATTGTTTTCATATTGCACCTCATAATTCCATACTTAGTACTATAATTCAGAGAAAAAACTGCCTGTTTTATAGCTATTGTAATTATATTATAACTTTTCTTGTTACAATTTTCCATCTATTTAGTCATATTATTTATGATTTTGCATTTCAATTTACAAAATAATTGTCCATTTGTCAATATCTATTATTCTAGTAATCTACAAGTAACTAGATTATCACTAAATCAAATAATCCCTAATGATCTTCTCTAATACCTTAATATTTTCCTTTAGTATTTTATCTTGATTGCTTGTTGTCTTTATTATTAGTTCACAATCATTCCACTGACATGTTTCCTTAGTAAATAAAACATAAGATAAATGCCCCAATATCTCTATTGAATTATCGAAATATAACTTTTCATGGGGTTTTATTCCAGCACAAAGAATCCTTAATTGACAGTTTTTATATCCTCTTAAAACTTTATCATTCAGTACTCCTAGATCATAAATAATAAAATCAAATATACATTCATTTTTGGATTTCATGTATTCAAAAATAATTCCATTAAAACTGTATCCTTCTCTATTCCTATCCATCCCATAATACTCAGCTATCAACCTCATATGCCCACTATCATTAGCTTCTACATAACTCACTTTAGCCCCTATAGAACTTAAGTAACAAGCAAACTGCATAGCAACAGTAGTCGTTCCTACCCTATGTTGTGAACCTACTACCCCTATTGTTATCTGCTTACCTTTAAAATCAAAAGGCATCTCCTTTTCTTCATCCCATATTAATCCTACCTTATTTTTTATATATCTCTCTGTCATACCTTCAAATAAACATATCTTTATTTCTTCCCTAAGCTTATCAACTTCTGATTCCGTTATAATATTAAATACACCTAACCCAATCAATTCATGGACAAGGCTTTGGTCTGAGTTATCTATGTAAAACACTATCTTCACTCTACTAAAAGACTTAAAGGTCTTAACTGCTTCAATAATCTCTTCATCCGTATCACTTAAGCATGTTCTATCTATAACAATAGTTTCTACATGACCTAATCTCTGGATGGACTTTCCTAAAAAGTCTTTTAAGTAATAGTCTCCTACATACTTTCTAAGAAGTACTTCTTCCGTTTCATTCAAGAAGTCTAATATGTTCATACATTTTTTACTGGTCATATAGAGTATCATTTATACTCTCTCCCTTCTGCTGATCTATTTCAAATTGTCTTGGTATCTCAAATTCTATTTCCTTTGGCTGAAAGTAGAATAGTGCTAATATCCCGAATATAATAAGCACTATGTATAGCATAATCTCTATCATATTAGATTTTTTCATGGTCTATCTTCTCCTTCCTTCATATTACCTTCCTCCCTTATCTCCCATATAGGCAAATTTATAGGACGGGATAGCAAAGTCAACATGCAATCGTTTAGAACCCACCATCAGTAGCCCATCTCCTCTCTTTTTCTGTGCAAGGAGGGCTTCTTCTGCATCGGTAAGATTGTACAATTCTTTTAACTCGGTAAGATTCTTCCCATCTGTTCCAAGCAGCACTTTGTAGCATGGAATGTCCAGCAATGCCTGTCCATACATTTTAATTGGGGGTGCTAAGAAATCCACTACTGAATGGGATACGATAGCTAGTCCTGCTTCATATTTTCTAGCTCTTTTGGCTACATCTCTTAAAAAGACTAAGGATTGTGGTACTCTTGGATCGATCATAAGATAAACTTCATCGGCTATTAATAAGACTGGCTCTGTCCTGTCCTTGCTCATCTCATTCCAGCACCATGTAAGTAGGTTAAAATACTGGGTTTTCTTAACGTTATCACTTGCATTTTGAAGTGAGAAGGTATCTAGGCAAACACATCTTGACTCTGCTTTAATACTGCTATGCCCACCAAATAAAAAGGAATCTCCACCTATGGCTATGTCTTTTAGAAGCGTTGCTAATTCTTTGTATTCTGGTTCTTTCTTTGATTTGTTTTGAATTAGCTCATATAAGTCTTTCATCACAGGGAAGTCTTCATTTTTTAATGGCTTTACATCTGTATGCCAATAAATATTGAATTGGTTATAAAGTTCTATTAATGATGATTTTAATAAGGCTTTTTGTATTTCTGATAGGCTCATATAGAGGTTAAAGAAGACTTCAACGTTTTTAAGATGCAGTGCCATCGCTCCTAGTCCTTCTATCTCATCTTGTTCGTCTATGGCAGGTATATCTCTAATCTGCAATGGATTTATTCTACCATTGCTTCCACCACCTGCATTGATTAAATCTCCACCTAATGCTAAGCAAAGGTCACGATACTCTGATTCAGGGTCTATAAAAAGTATCCTTGTACCTTTCATATATTCAGATATGGCTATATGCTTAACCACCGTTGATTTTCCAACGCCTGCTACTCCAAGTATGGTAAAATTACTATTTGTTCTATCTCCGCCACGTTTCCAAGTATCAAGTACCACTAACCCTCCACTTGAGTCCTTCGCAAAGTAATAGCCCCTACCGTCACTATAGCCACTGGTGGAAAAAGGGTAACCCCCAATAAATGTACTCATTGGCATTACCCTTTGTAATATATTGTTTATGCTTTTATTCCTTCTGTAGTAGGGGGATAGGTTTTTAAATGCTTGCTCTTGAAGATTAGCTAAGACTCTGCCTTTACACTTAGTACTGGCTATAGCACTCCCTGTTTTTCTACATACTTTCTCAAAGTCCTTATCATCCTTTGATAGCGGCATAATACTTAGGCTCATCGCCCCTACTGATTGGTTATCACCATCTATATTCTCTATCATTTTATCTCCATCAAGTGCTGCTCTTTCTGCTCGCTTTTGAAGAAGTGGGTCTTTGTTGTATACTGCATCACTTCGATTCCGTATAATGCTACTGGATATACTGTCTATAAAATCACTACTATCTACTGGATTAAAGGTTATACTTGCTATTGTTTTAGGAATATTAGTGAGCTTTGATAGCCAGCCATAATCTACTTTTTGAGGATACTTTACTATTCCATATACTTTGGCTTTATTTTCACCTATGATTAAACTGTTTCTTTTTATTTCTATACCTATTGGTGTTAGTATGCTGAGTAATGATTCATTAGCTTTTTCTATAGATTTCGCTTGTTTTTTCACATCTAATCCTCCCCACCTCGCTCATATACTGAGTTATTGACTAAATTACATAAGCTAACTATCTCACCTTTCTCAAGTAATGTACATCTAACACCGCAGGTATCAAATCGTCTCATAAACTCCTTAATTTTTTTAAACAGGTCTTCTTCAATACCTTCATGATACTTTTGCCATAGCATTATAAGGAATTGTCTTTCTACGACTGTCCCCGATAGGGCATAATCATTCATTTCAAAGATTTCTTTACGTAATAATGTCTTTTGAATTTGATCTTTAGTATTGTGTAGTATGTCTGTATATTCTTCAAGGAGTCCTGATATATCTACTGGACGAGATATTGCTAGAAATTTGAAGGGTTCATTAATGCTTGATAGCTCGGCTGTTAGGCTATTACATAGGGCTTCCTTTTCTCGTTCTGATAGTAGCTCTATAGATATAGGATGTATTCTAAAATAGCTCATAATATAACCGTCTCTTGTATAGAGGAAATTACCTTTTATGTCTATGATATTTACGAAGTCTTGAGCTGTATTTTCTACGTCTCTATTTGAAAATGTTAGTTTAGTATATAAAAAATACCCTATACCTCCAATAAGGCACAGGGTAATCATAACTATAGGTAATATCATAGGCATTCCTCCATATTATCCTGTTCTTCTGTGGAGGCATCCTTCATGTAATTATCTAGTATTCTATTATCATGGATATATTCAGGTATTATTTCTTTTTTGCAAACTCCTAAGAAGTCACTTCTGAGCATTGATGCTGTTTCTCCGTCTGCTAGACAAACGACCTGTAGGCGTTGTCCTCTTAGGTCAGGATCGCAGCCAAAGGTTCTAATATAGGCTAACCATAGCTGATATTTTGCTTCTCGGTACTCTTCTTTGAGTGTTTCAGAATTGAGTACTAAAACCTGTTTATAATAATTGGCAGCATTACTATTTGGCTTGCATTCATCCTGTGTAAGAATTATCTTTGACTTATTATCATTAGGATTTTTATCTTTGTGATTTAACATGCTCTATCTAAACCTCCATATCATAATCATCTTCAATACCAGTACTGCATACAGTAATGTACCTTTCTATCTCATCAAAACGCTTCGTATACTTTTCTATCTGCTCATCTGTTAAAGATATACTTTCTTCACCACCATCGTCACCAAGAATTATAAAGTTACCGGCAATAATATCACCATTATTCAGCCTTCTATTACCATCAAGACCTATAAGCTTACCTTCTTCATTGCAATACATAATGGTGTTCTTATCAAGCGGAACAAGCTCTATATTACCACCTACTAGCCTTCTTAATTCTTGATACTTGTTTTCAAATTCTATGACCTCTGGTTTTTCTCCAACTCTAACATGGATACCTCTTATTTTATTCACTTTGTATCAGCTCCTTTAATTAAAATAGCAGGTCTTCTAAAGTATCTAAGACCTATCTCCGTGGCTGTATCAATAGATACGTTATTGTCACTAGCATTGCAATGTGCTACTAGTACTTTCCCATCATCATTAATTCCTATTACGATACCTACATGATTAATTTTTCTTGTATTTGGAATAGTTAAAAAGGCAAGATCACCTTCTATTACTTGAGATTTATCAATAGCTGTCGATAAGTTCCACTGTGCTGTAGTCCCATGACCTATGGTTTTTTCTATGGTTGGTTTATTTAACCCCAAATTAGCAAATACCCATGTTATATAACCACTACAATCAA
Source organism: Vallitaleaceae bacterium (assembly GCA_028277605.1). Classification (GTDB taxonomy): domain Bacteria; phylum Bacillota; class Clostridia; order Lachnospirales; family Vallitaleaceae; genus JANQFZ01. Next base: position 23,232 of record JANQFZ010000007.1, read on the forward strand.
GTCCAAAAGGTCTTAGAGTTCCTGTTGTGCTACTTCCTACTGAAGTTACTTTAGTAGGTATTCCCCATCTATCATCCCAACCATCGGCTAGGCTTTTACCTCCCCAAAAGTAATTAACTTTGCCAACTAAGCTTAGGGCATTTTTGACTATGAATTTTCTCTCTATAGAAAGATTGGGCGGAAGAAATGATTTTATGTTTTCAATATCTGATTTTGATAGATATGTATTGGCGGCAACTGGCATAATTAAATCACTGCTTAATATGACTTCCTTAAGGATTTTCTTCTGTTCCTGTGAAAATCCATACTGAATAGCCATCTCCTCCTCTGTTAGGCTATTGATGGTAATGGTTTTATGGTAGGTAGTTATGGTTTTAACAGATGAAATGCCTTGTCTATTAGTAACTGTTTTGGTATGGGTTTTTTTATCAATATCCACCTTAATGATATTCATTTCCCAAAATATATTCTCTAGTTTCTGTTTACTCTTGTTATCAAGATAAGCTACTTGCTGACCTTCTTTTGTAGTATTAATAACACTAAAAAAAGATAACACTTGGATTGAATTATCAATCAATGTGTTATCTTCGCTACCTACTACTATGGTTTTTATGGTATCCATTTTACTATCGTTTTCCTCTAGCTCTATTTTTTTAATCAAATCATTTTGTAGCTCTTGCATAATAGTCTGCACTGGTATATTTTCGCTATTACCATCACTGAATAAGCTAAAGAATATAGCAAATGGGGAGGATAGTATAAGTAGAACTAAAATAAGCGGTGTCAATACTGCTGTAAGTATTATCCACCGCCCATTTTTATCCGTTCCTAGTTTTCCTATTGTTGTTGCTACTTTTGCTATGGTTAATGGGTCTACTGCCATTTATACACCTCCAATACTATGGTAAATCAGGAGCAATATGCCAATCTGTAAAGACATTACCCTCAATGCTGACTTTATCACTTAGATTAACCCTTAACATCCCATCAGGAGTCCAGCAATCTATTATCTTTGCATATACTTCATATTGACCATCTGGATAGGGTAATGGGGTAAAATGGGTTCTGCTATTAAAGGTTGAGTAGATATTCTCTTTGAACTCAAAGGTCTTGGAACCTGTTTTTTCAAGTAGTCTCCAATAGGTATTATAATTGAACTCTGGAAAATAGGTTACAACATTTTGTGTTGTTGTATAATGACTTAATGGAGCATTGGTTGTTATGCCTGTATTGACTTCTACATCTACACCATAACCACTTGCAATAGTATATTTGCCATAGCTTTCCTTTGCTGTAGGATTATGTGTATCGGGTTTTAAATTCATACCAGCATTTATACTTGCTGAATACCTTGTGTATGTATAGTTCCAATGTCCAAAATCCTCCCACCAGCCTTCATCGAACCATTTATATTTGCGTACTCGTGTTGTACTACCATCTGCATTAGTTTTTGTGGAGTAGCCGACAAAACGCCTTTTCCAATTCTCATGCCAATTATAATCTGAATCCCATACTGCACTATAGATTCCCCACTGAGCTGTTTTCTTATCTGCCTCATTAGGTGGTTGTGGTATTTTAAAGTTTGACATTGTATCTGTAGGTCGTGGATCAGGTGGTATATTCTCTGATAAATCTTCTATTTTAACTTTGAAGCTTGTGCTTCTTCCCCCATCTTTTAATCTTGCTGAGGAATTGCCCGATAGACTTATATTTACAGTCACTTCACATGGCTTAGAGGGTGTTCGCCATTTTAAAAAGGCATATTGGCTATCACCATCAGGTATCACTACTGGCATTTTTGTTGATTGACCGTTTGCTTTTATGGTTACATAAGCTTTTCCATCTGAAGGATTTGTATAAGCACTTTTTCTAGTGTCTACTTGTTTATGACGTGTATCTGGTGTAATATCACCATTGGCAGCTTCGATAACAACAGAGGTAATAACATCTGTATTCACTCGATAAGTATAATCGTATGTTGTATCATTAGGCACTACATCAACTCCATTAGCTTCAAGCATTCTCATACCAATGCCGCCACCTTTTATTATTCTCTCATCACTCCAATAAACGCCATCTTTTAAGGGCTTTGTTACTGGGATACCTACCCAGCTTTCTTCAAGTACAATGGAATTAGGCAAATCACTATGGGTCATTCCTGCTACATATTGCCCTGTTTCGCCCCAAAACCAGTTAAAGTATCCTTGTTTTTGAGATAGGGCATATTCTGTTGCAGTAAAGGCTATTGGTTGTCGGTAACCGCTACTATTGGGTTTAGTATAGGTAATAATGACTGGTTCGTAGACTATGAGCCATGCTACTTTGTTTTGATATTTTCCATTCGTTTTGACTGGTAATATTTCTTGTGGGGGATAAAGACCTGTTTTACCATTGATGGTAAATTGAATATTTCTTACTAAGCCTTCTCTTGTTGTTCCCATTTTTTCTGCTATATCATCAATAATACCTATAAGTGTTCTTGTATCTCCAAAATAAAGTTTTACAGAGTCAATATTTCCCCCATTTGTGATAGGTATAAGGGGAACATTCCCTGTAATGACTTCGTTGATTGTAATAGGTGATAAATTTACACCTTGGATATAATCAATTTTATTATTTGGTGTCCCATAAACAGTTTTAGGCAATGTAAAAGTACTAGGTTTAATATATGTTGATTGATCTCCTATCTTTTTAAAACTACTAATATTATCATACATATCGGTATCATCACTTAATCCTACATATATAGATACTTTATACATATATTCTGAACCTCTATAAAATCCTTTTCCTTTAAGAGCATTATTGGTATTGCCATTGCCACTATCAGCATTATCTTCTGCATGTATATTTACTGTAGATAAAAAAATAATTATAAATAATATTGAAATTAATCTTTTTTTCACTGGCTCAACTCCTAACATTAAAAAAGCCAATCCCCTTAAGAATTGACTTTTTCTCTTTATTATTTTATTAAAATTTGTCGCCTGTTCCCCACTCACCATCTCCATAATCGGAACTATCTCGTTCACCTCTATCACCATTACTTGGCACTTCAGATGGTGGCTTTAAAAATGGATTTTCACTATCAGGTACTACAGTGTCACCTTTATCTTCCGATGTATCTTTTGGAGTTTCTGGAGTTACTACAACGGGATTTTTTACTGGTTCTTCTTCTGATTCTTTTGCTTTAGGAGGCTCTTCGTATTTAGGCGGATTAGAATTTTCTTCATCACCATTTTGTACTTCATCTTTATCTTTAGGTATAGATTCATTATCAGTATTGGCTTTATTACTTGTAGCTTCTTCTTTATGCCGCTCTTCTTTTGGTGGTTCAGGTTTTGGTGGGACTGTTGGTTTTTCTACTTCTAATGTTATTTCATGCTCTTGGTCTTGATCTTCTTTTGCTTGCTCTGTCTCATTTATTTTAATTTCTGGTACATCAATAGTTACGTTATTCTCAATATCCTCTACCTTTACCTTTGGTTGCTCTTCTTCTTGTGTATTTATTAGGTCTGCTTGCGTGGTTGGTTGCGACCTTAGATATATGCCATAGACTAGTGCTATTGTAACGATCAATAATATGGTAATGATACTTATATGCTTGACTTTGCTATTCTTCATCATATCCCTCCAATGTACTTTTTATCCGAGACGCTAATAGCTCTATTTTTCCTAGCTCTTGGTTAATGGTTTCTCTGCCCTTATCTGTAATACCGTAGTAGATTATTTTTCTGTTTTCATTTGTCTCTTCTGTTATTTCTATAAGTTTAAGTTCTAGCATCTTCTTTAGCTTTGCATAGGGGGAAGCGTTTAGAACTCTTATTTCTCCCTCTGATATTCTTGTTACTTCTTTTGATATGTCATAACCTTTCAGTGGCTTTTTTAATAATACTAATAAGATGTATATGGTTAAGTCTGTATGTCTCTTTGACAAAATAATCGCTCCTTAAGAGTATAGTTTCAATAACTATAGTTGTTATAATTATATTAACATTAAATGGATTAATTTGTCAAGTATTTAAAACTTAGGCATAAATCGTGCTTTTACTTTGAGTCGTATAACCATATCAGGTAGATGCCCCCATCCAAATCCAAGTGGAATCTTGAGGGTAATGTATATATCGGCACTAAATTCATCATTTTTATTTCCTCTAATGGGTGTGTTAGTCACATCAATATCAAGATTATATACTGAGTATTCGACTTCACTACCCGCATATTTTATATATTCGCCTCCTTCCTTTTGTAATCCTAGCAGATTAGATAAATCACAATATACTGCTCCTTCATCAATGTCTGTTTGCCAATTAGATCCTTTGAGTGTGTATCCACCTGCATAGCCTTGTCTAAGACCGTTGTAGTTGTTGTCCCAGTTATTTGTTACTACTGATATAACCGATGATTGCACACCATCACGCACCCCCTTTGCTATTATTTGAAGTCTTATGTACTCTGCAATTACTGTAAATAGTAACATCAATATTAGTACAGTAACACATGCCATGATGACTGCATTTCCCTCTTTGTTATTGATCAGTTTTTCCAATACACCTCACTCCTTCCCGTAGACTTTGATGTTAATGTAATGGGAAATGAGCCAAAAGAAAAGAAACCGATATCGGTTTCTAATGCAAGCACTAGGCTAAATTCGTTGTTAAGTTGTATTTTACCAGTTGTTGACCATTTTACGGTTGGGTTTAATCCTGTTTCTACTTCCATCTGATTAATCTTATTTTTTGTTTTAGTCCCGATTCTTCCTTCTATCTCTGCGTATCTTACTACTTCATCTGCAAAAGTGTCTAGTTTGGCTTTTTTTATGAATATTGGTAGTGTACTTGTTGCTAATGCTATCATTAGTATGACTATAAAGACTATGATTACTGCATCTATGTAGCCTTCACCTTTTTTGTTTTGAAATATGTTAAATATATCAAATCCCCCTTCTTTAAAAGAAAACTTTTTCATTATATGCAATACTGTTCATTTAAGATGAGTCAAATCTTATATTTGAATGATTTTGTTCATATTTGAATTATAGTACTATGTAGTATAGTTTGTTTATTATTAAATAATTTTATTTCAGAGTAACACCGTGACTTTATTTTATATGCCATGCTGTATAATATTTCTAACTGATTCAATATACAGTTCTTTACTCTTTCTTTTATAAACACTAATATAAGATGGATGATGTATTGGTACAATTTTATAACTATCCTTACAATAATTTTTATAATCATATCCATCAAATTCATCAAAAGTTAGATTTAAATTTTTTTCAATAGCTTTAATTACTCTCTTACCAAGTAAGATAATTACCTTAGGCTTTAGATATTCAATCTCTAATAATAAATTGGGCATACACAAATCTATTTCTTTCATAGTTGGATATCTTAATTTTCCTCTGTCATTCAAAGGTAAACATTTAACTATGTTAGTTTTATAATAGATACATTTTTTTGCTTTTTTCTCTATTTCATTTATCAACTTTCCACTCAATGTATTCTGATCGAGAGGAACTTCTTGTGTTATGTCCTCAACTTGTTTCGCAGAAAGCCCAACCCACATAACATCACATTCAATAAATCGATCCAACAATGGTCTCTGATTCTTACACATGTTACATTTATCACAATTTCTAATCATCTCTAACATAAAAATTCTCCTTAGTTAATTTTACTAGTTTCTTTAATATAATGATTTAAAATACTGTCACTACAATCACTACAATTTATTGCATGCATATTAAAATGCCCTCTACCAATTTGAGATGTTATCACTGAATTTTCTTTAAATTGTAATTCTACATCTCTTGCCTCCTTTATATATTTATATAGCTTTGTTCCATGATAAGGTCTATACTGAAACACACTTGCTCTAAATTTGCCTACAGCTTTAGATGAAATTTCATGCAGTTTTTTTGCTAATTTATATGTATCATCCATGTCTTTCTCTTTTTCAGTAGGGAAACCATATATAAAATAGCCCTTTACATTTATTCCATTTTGCAGAAGTTTGCTTATAACAAAAGCTACTTCATTAGATGATCCTAACTTTTTAATGAATCTCCTGATACGCTCTGAGCCTGACTCTATACCTATAAAGAGTTCTAAACAACCTGATTTTTTTAATTCTTCAATATCAAAATTAGTTATTCCTATAAACGATTTAACGTGTGCCATAGCTCTCCACTTAACATTATACCTGTTAAAAATTTCGATAGCTGTTCTAACACTATTAAAATTCCTAATAAACAAATCATCAAGAACTCGAATACACTCTACATTTCTATTATCTAAAACAGACTCTATTTCATACATAATATGCTGTTTTACCATAGTTCTAACTGTATAGTCCATATTTAAACTTTTTGCTGCACCACAAAATGCACAATTATAAATACAACCTCTAGAAGTAATGATTGAACCTTCTCTTAATTTATAGTGATTGGAAACAATCAAATTTGGAAATAAATTATAGTTAATTTTTGTTGCATTAATATCTATTGGATAATAAGGAGAATGTTTATCTATTTTATATATAATTATATTTTTGATCTTCATCATACATTCTTGTTTCACTTTATTAAGCACAATATCTTTAACAATAAAATCGCCTTCTCCTATTACCACAATTATCTCATTTGGTGTATTCCACGTCAATATTTCTTGAATAATGTGAGCTACACACTGACCACCAATGATAAAGGTAGAAAATTTATTGTATTCCTTGATAATTCTTTTGACCACTTCGATATTCACAGAAAATATATTTAACCCTATGTATTCTGGCTGAATCACCTCTAACCTCTCCAATAAATTTTCTACACTATCTCCATCCTTATATGAATCTACTATATCTGTACTTATATTATTGTCAATTAAATCAGTAGCAATATATCCAAGACCTAATGGTGGCAAATACTCGTTATCATCACTTTCTTTGCCATCAACAAATAACGGAGTATTAACTAAAACAACTTTCATACTTACTCCTCCTCAGTTTGCTTATCAACCTGTAACCCATGTATAGCTTCAAAAATAATCTCTAGATTTCTATCAATATCATTTTCAGTATTTATAAATATGTAGTTATCGTTATATAAATAATTTGCTGCATCTTTTGTATAATAGAGTTCTTTACTAGAATCAAACTCCCTTTCAAACCTTGTTAGTAACTGTCTTCCTCTTAACCTCTGGTTAATAGTTTCAAGCTCAGCTATTAGCAAAATTGTTAAATCTGGTTTAATTATACCAGTGTTAATGTCTAATATTTCTCTTACACTTAAACCGTCAAGTCTTTGCAGAATTAATGATGATACTATATACCGATCACATAAAACAATATTTCCATCTCTTAGTCTCGGTAAAATCTCATTTTGAATATGACTATGTCTATCTGCTGCTACTAAGTTAGCCAATACATAACCCGTGTACATTTCTTCTGATTGCTTAATGAAGTTACCTATAGAACTATCCGTAGGTTCTTTTGTCATATAAGTATTATATCCCAGTTTTTCTAGCTTTTTATTAAGTTTGTTAATTATTGTTGTTTTTCCTACCCCATTAGGACCATCAAAAGTAACAAACATATAACCTCACCTCTCTTTTAATGACATTTTATTACATAGAAAATACACTAATTTAACATACATAACTAGGAAACTTTATTTAATTATATACCTACCAATTTATTCCTGTCTACTAAGTATATTAAAACAACTCCCCCATACTCTCCACAATCTGCAACACCATTACTACTAAATACATTATCACAAAACACCCAAGCATCATCATAGAATATTTTCTTATCTTTGATGGTCTCTTCATTACCTCCGCTTTTAACCTTTGTAATTCCAACTGCTTAAAATCATGGGATAACATCTGAAAGTAAACGATATTGTTATCTCCTCGAATTGTTCCAACAAGTCCCCTTATGACATCTGATAACATACTACTGCCTATCCTTGTCTCAAATCTAGTCAAGGCACTTTCAAGATTTCCTGATTTCATATCAGCGATTGTTATTTCTAATTCTCTTTTAAATATACCTGTTGCATTTTTCTTATATGTTTCAAGTATGGCAAGTATATCTCTACTACTATGTAGTTCTTGAGTTATGGTGTTTACAAAACGTGGAAGTTCATATTCTATAGCATTTTTACTCTTCTTAAGTATTTCATCAGCACTACTTATTTCTTTAAAATATATTAAAATAGTTAATACTAAAATGATTGGAGCAAGTAGCGGAAATATTAATAAGGCAGGAATAATACACAATAATATCATTCCTGCTTTAACATATGCCTTAGCTATAAATGTTTCTGGTGTTAGTTTAATATTAGCTGATCTTAAAGCCATCATTAATTTACGTTTTTTATAATCTCCTATTCTAATGAGATTTCCTAACTTCTCAGATAATTCTAATGTGATTACTTCAAGTATATTTGACTTCTTAATACCTTTTCTACTGACTGCTAAATATACCTTGTTAGCTCTTCTGGTGGGTACTTTAAGTATATCTAATAGTATTAAAAAAAGCCCTATGCTAAAGGATAGAGCAAACAAAAATAGTATTTTTATCACTGCATTACCTCCTGTATTCTACTGGTTTTGATAGTCTTACAACGCCTGATATCGAAATGAATAATACTACTGTACATATGGCAAGTGTGCCTTTACCAATTGGCGTATGCATAAGGGATTTATACCAATCTTTGTTTAGAAAATAGATAAGCGGTATGTTTGCTATTTGTAGTGCTGCCATTATCATAAATTCTTTTATTGGTTCATAGAGCATATTATCAAGTTCTGCCGATACAATCCTCATATCCGATAACTTTGATATGATAGGTGTTAATGTTGATTTAAGATTCTTATCTTCTTGGCAATCAATAATAGCATCTATCCATTGTCTAAATACATCGCTATCTATTTTGCTTCTAAGCTTTTCTAGTGCCATGTTAATATTGGAATTAATGAGCTTGCTATCAGCTAAAAATGACTGGAATACATCATGTACTGGTGGATTGATATATTCAATATTTTCTTCAATGGCTGTGATAATGCTGTCGCATCTCATGTAGGCGGTTGTTACAACGGATAGTACCGTCTCTAATTCTGCATTAAGCTCATTTTTCCACTTGGTAGCTATAAGCTTTATATACCAAAAAGGTGTAAGTGCAAATCCTATACCAAAGATAGGTATAAGGAGCATATTATCTATTAGTATTGCAAATAGCATTCCCCCTACCGATAAGGTTATAGATAGAATGGTTATGAAGTAAAATTTCCCTTCACGACCTGTCATTCTTAAAATATCCTTTGTTTGACTAAGCAGTAGCTTAAGACCTCTAGCCTTCTTCTTGTTGGTTACTTTTAGTACCTTTTGTCGTATGCTTTCTTTTTTCTTTTTGGGCTTTATAGATTTAAGCTTATCTAATAAATCTATTGGGGATATTTCAAATGTCAATAATAAGCCCGTTATCATAAATACAAAAGCAATGATTATCATGCTATTCAATAGATTCACCGCCCATCAATCTGCTTAGCTCAGCCTTTGACATACCATTTTCTAATAGCCTTCTTTTCATAGCTCCAGATATGTCATTGACCTTTTTATAGTGTCCAATAATCTTTGGTTTCCCATCTATTTCAATGTTGTCGGTTACATTGTATTTATAAAGGGTTCGTATCTCTCTGCTTCCCTCTTCTTTTATTAAGCATTCAGTAATCTCCATGATATGCCTTGTGTTATCCTCTAGCTTTTTACAGAACATAACTATGGGAAAGGCTTCTGTTACAAGGTTGTAGAGTGTTTTTTCATCCATGTCATATTTCTGTTTACATAGGGTTACCATACGATAATATGTAGCAACACAAGAATTAGCATGGATAGTCGTTGAGACCCCATGTCCACTCCTTGCGGATTCTTGGGCATAGAAGGCTTCATCACTTTTCATCTCGGCTACACATATATAGTCTGGATTGACTGTAAGGGCTGTTTCAAGTAGTTTTGCCATTGTGATGGATAGTTTTGGGTCATCACTATGTCTTGTTACAGTATGAATAACGTTGTTGATGACCTCTCCTTTATTATTTTTCTTGATGAGATTAAACTCTCTCGTACCGTTTTCAATAGTAAATACCCTCTTATTATTGGGAAGTGTAGAAAGTACATAACTCATCAGTGTTGTTTTGCCGCTAGATGTTGCTCCAGTAAAACAAATACTTTCACCATATCTATGGGCTAATGTTAGAAAATCCAACATATCTTCGCTGGCAGTACCATTCTTGATGAAGTCTTCTTTGGTTAATTTTCTTGGATTAACAATACGAATAGATACGGTTACACCAACATCTTTATCCACTATGCCCTTAGCTATAGCTGTAATTCTTATTTTATCACTTAGATGTCCTACTACTATGGGTTGTGAGCTATCAAGTATCATGCCGCTTTGGTGAAGCAGCCTTCTAATAACGTCCATTGCATGGGTTGGTGAGTTAAAATGTTCATCAGAAGGGATGATTTCACCACTTGTATAGGTTATCTTAATATCATTATAGCTATTAACATTTATCTCCTCTATATCATCTCTTTCTAGGTATTTGGTTAGGAAACTGAATTCAGCCATTTCAATATATAACCTATCTATTAATGCTGCTTTTGTAAATCTATCTACTTTAAGCCCATGATCTTCTATGTATTTCTTTATATAGGATTTGAGCTTGGTTTTACTATTCTCTATACCTTCTTCTGATATGAGAATAGCATAATGACTTGAAATATGTTCTTGTACACGCCTTAGAACCTCTGAGAAATCCATATACTTACTCATAATCATCCTGCTCCTTTTTCTTTATAAATTTTGGTAGCTTAAGGGCATTCTTTACCTTTTCAACCACCTTATCTGGTTTAGCTAATTTGACCTTTTCTCTTTTCATTTTCTTACTCTGCTCAATCTCTCCTGTAATTTTGGTGGTTAGTTTATTAAGGCTTTGATTATATCTTTGGCTTTGTTTTTCAACTAAACTATTTAATAAAAATCCTTCTCTATACTGACTTTGGATTTCTTTTGTAGAGGGCAAGTCACAAAAAATGTTGCCATAATGATTAGTTATTATTGACTTAGGCTCAATATCATTTATTTTGGCTATTATTTTTATATGGCTACTTAGGTTATAGGATTTATCCGCTAGTAATGGAATTGTTGATTTGAAATAGCTTATAGCTTTTAAATCACTTCCACACAATCTTATGACTTCATCAGCTAATTTTAATGATGCTTGTGCAAGTATATCTGATAATATGATGGAGGATGTATCAATGATCAGATAATCAGCTAGATGGGATAAATTAACGATTAATTCGTTTGCTCTATCCACTGTATATTCAGCATAGGTCTTATAATTCTCACCCTGTCTATAGCCTAGAAAGGCAAGGTTTTTATTATTCTTTAATGTTATCAAGTTCTTAAGTATATCTTCTTGGGTTAAAGTGACCATTTCAAGTAACTTGCCCAGTGATTTAATTTCTTCTTTTATATATGGAAGTAATGATCCAATAGGTGGGGCAATTATATCGGTAGATAACATAAGAACGTTATTATTCTTCGACAATCTGTTAACCAATTTTATTGCAAGAGTTGTTTTTCCACTGTTAGGGCTACCCCATATAGTAATAATCTTACTCAACTTAATTCACCTCCCATGGGTTCTCATTAGGCTCACTTTTTGATTCTTCTATAGGGTTATCATTATCACCATCACTAGCTAACCCTTTTAAAACCTCATTTTGTTCCATCAAAAAAGCCTTTGTATTTTCGCTATTACCACGATATACAAAGGCTAAATGTATTTTCCCATTGGCTTCAAGGTCTGCAAGCATGATCGCTTGTTGTTCTGATACTTTAAGGGTGACTGTTGTTGGTGGTTCCTTTTCTTCTCCATCTTCTGTTTCTGTTTGGCTTGTATCGTATCCTGTCCCTAGGGTTACTGCTAATACTTCAACGTATTTTAGCTCTATAGGGGATAGAGTTTCTTTTTTATCACCGTAGTCAGCTACATATACAGATACGATATCATTCTTTTGTAGCTTACCTGATAGTCCACTGGCAAAGTTTCTTAACGTCACAGATATGGCTCTTTTATTTCCTGTGAAGTTTTCTAGGTAGCTATATTCTGCAAGGGGTGTATCAGATAACTTTGTTGGTAGAATATAGTCTCCTCTTTTTATTTCTGTAGTTGCATACTTACCTATGATGTTTTCTTTGTTTTTAATTATATTATCTGGTAGATTATATCCACCTACTTCGATGATTTGTACCATATTTGATGTAATCTCATCACCTATGGTAATGTCTTTTGTTACTCTTATTATTTTTATCTTGTTGGCTATTGCTTTGTTGAACATTGGTGTTAATCCAAAGCAAATTAAAAGAGATAGCACTATACAGGCTATCCCTAGGATGGTTCTGTTTTTTAGTAATTTCATTACACCTTTCCTCCTTTTAATATTTGAGATGTATATTCCCTATTTTCATAATGTTATTTCAATTATTTATTATATAAATTCTTATTACTTTATACGATACTCTTTTAAAATTCTATTCAAAGCTATTCCTATTGATAACTTTTCTCTTGCATCATTTACTTCTAATTTGTTAATAGAGTCTATTGAATAATACCATTTATCTGCTTCTTTAATATAAACTTCCACAAGGTCTTGATTGCTTTCTACATACGATTCAAAAGCCCTTTTTTCTATTTCATCATCGTAGTAAATAATTATTTCATCTAATCTACTTTTTGCATGTGTTTCTTCCATATCTTCTTCATCAAAAAAGAATTGTTGTAATTTATATACCATGCTATCTCTTAAATAATACTTATAAGTATACTTATGATGGATACCCCATTCATCATAACCTATGAATCCCCATTCTGGTACTGGTGTTTTGTATCTGCCGCTGTCTAAAACAACTAACTGAAATTCTTCTAATATTGTCATATCATACATTACTTTTAAATCTACATAACTAAAACTAGAATTAACTTGTGAATATACATAAAACTCACCTTTTAATCTATTATTATCTTCCCAATTATTATCTTGAACTAATTTGAATTCTGGTGTATATATATTGTAATAAATATCACCATTTTGTACCCATTCATTCTTATAATTCAATCTGCCCTCTATCTGATTTAATGGGGGTAAAGTCAATCCTAACCTTTTTTTCCATAACATTTCAATTTGCTTAACAGTTGCATTCTGATTAATTGGTGTATTTCTATCTCTTGTTCTTGTATAAATGTATCCCTCTCTTATGTTTTGATATCTCTTGCTTTTGCTCTTAAGGTAATATGGTATAGCAAATGAGTTTTTAACTGTGATAATATCAACTTCTTGATTATCAATCAATATAGTACTCAATTGAACTTCTGGGGTACTGTCACCAGCAAACATAGTATTAGCTAATAAATCTAAGACATCTGCTTGTTTCTTCCTATTTTCGTCACCTTCCACACCTTTTACCTCTCCATCATCTGATACTCCAATGATAATATAGCAATCTTTGTTATGTATTGTATTTACAAAACATAAAATATCATGAATTAACCGCTCATTCTGGATATGCCACTTCTCTTTATAATCCCAGTATTCTCCTTCTACTTTCTTGTCTACTAGCTTTCTAATTAGCTGTTCTCTTTTCATCTTCATATATTAAAATCCTTTTTTAAAGCTTCAAAGGCTTTGGATTTAGTAAAATATTCTGGGTTATCTTTTATCTTTTTGTATATCTTTTCCTTTTGGATTTCGCTAGTTTTAACTACTCCTTCTTTTGATCTTTTCATTATATCTATTAACTCGTTCCCACAAACACTTTGTATTTTTTGATTTTCTGCTATCAACCTACCATTTCCATTAATCAATTCTGTATTCTCCCAATACTCACCTTCACCTTTATTATATAGGGTAAATAGTATTATACCCATCATATTGGTTATTGTAGCATAGGTATGTGTACTCTTATTAAAAAAAGTATAACTAGTTTCACCTCTATGAAATGTAAAGTGTGGTTTTATACCTTTTGGTTTATTGAAAAATTCTTTAATATCTTCAAAGAAAAAGATATGATTCTCAATACCTTCTACTGTAGATTTCTTTTTCAATAGATATTCTCTCATGTTTTTTTCTCTTTCAATTAAACAATTTAAAATATCTACATCAATCCCTATATCCGAAGAATGTTCTACAAAATCTAAAATATCAAGATATAGACTTCTCCAACTTACAGAAGTTAAAAAATAATAAATATCACTATCATAATTAAATTCTTTGACTGCATTTTTTTGATAAGGATAAAAGATCTTATTTGCAAATTTAGTCTCATAAGTACTAAACAAATCCTCACATTCACCACAGAGCAAATAATGTTTTTCACTATCTTGTATTACTTTATTTGGGTTGTCAAGACTCCTTAGTGCTCCTTGAGAAGTTTTTCTCAAATGCCTAAAAACAAATTTAGGTATAATATGACTTTCCTCTAATTCTCTTATTTCATGACATAAAGCACAACGCCTTACTGGTCTTTCTTGTTTCTTCGCCACCTGTTTTCTCCCCCTTGTTAGTTAATTGCTATAGCATTCTCATATTAAGTTCTTTACAACTCTCAATTTGTTCCTTTTCCATAGACTTAGCTGCAATACATAAGAAGTCTTCTGCTCTACTTAAAGCGACATAATATAGTCTATAATCATCTTCGTCATTATTAATATCAGGATTTATAATCTTATCTAATTCCTTTTCATCATCAAAATAAATCAGCACTGATTCAAATTCTGCTCCTTTTGTTTTATGAATTGTCCTTATTTCATTAGTTTTAACTTCTTTCAAATTTATACTACTTACTAATTCTTTAACTGTAACACTTTCTGCTTTCTCTTTAAATTTTCCTCTGCTAAGTTTCTTTAACTGAAAATTGCAGGAGACGAAAAATTTATTAAGTGCTACATTGTAAAATTCATATAATGTGGTATCTAAGTGTTCGTCATAATTATTAATCAAATATTCCAACAAAGATATTGAATAACTCCTTTTAAATATTTTTTCATCTATTATTGACTCTTTAAAAGGCTCTGTCAAATAGCCTTCTTGATTAGTTTTGAACAATTTTAATGCTTCTTTTATTGCCCTATCATATCTTTTTTCTCTTGCAATTTCTAGTGCAGTAAATATGTATTTTAGAAATCTATATCTCTTAGGATCTATAGAATATAATACATCCCATAAATTATTATTAAGATTGCAATTAACTAAAATGGACTTTAATGCTGTTACCGATTCATTTTTCCTTGTAACAAGACAATATGTATTATTAAAACCTAATTTTGTTCGTTCTTGATTAAATTTATCTATAATATCATTTGGTTCTACACCTGTTATCAGACAAATATTATTTCCATCAATATTTCTGTGATTATCTTGTTCAAAACCATCATCATTTCTTAGGTGATTAAGGAAATTGATTATTTTATTTGTGCTTCTTCTATTCTCATTCATATAAAAATTCACTTGGTTAGTCAATTCAAAGTCTAAAAAGTCTTGTCGTACTGCACCAGTAAATTTATAAATTGATTGAGCCGGATCTCCTATTACGCCCACTACCACACCTGTATTAGCTAATTTTTTAATGATTTTGGTTTGTAGGGGACATGTATCTTGAAACTCATCAATAAATAAATACGGATATCTAGCTGCTATAAACTCTAGAAGCATTGGATATTCTTCTAAAATTTTATAGGTAAAGTAAAGAACATCTTCATGATGGATTGTCCCTTCCTTCCAGAATAATTTTTTATATGAAAAAAAGTAATCCTTTTTTATAAAATATCTTCCATTTTTCCGCTTATAGTCTTCTCTAGTAGTCAAAACTAATTCACTTTCTTCAAATATCCAATCCAAATCCTTTAAACATTTAATAAGTTTATTATCGTCTTTTACTGTGCCATATAGCTTGTTATCACTTTTCCATTTATGAATTTTACCTTTACTAGGTACATGATCATCATGCCCATCTATGTCCTTATAGTTTACAAGATATTTTCCTTTTTCATCTTTTAACAAATGAACATAGTGTTTTACTATGGTGTTATACAAAAAACTATGAATGGTTGAAACTTCTACCCTATCCCCAATTGTTCCAAGTCTACTCTGTATTTCTTCAACCGCAACATTTGTATAGGTTATGCATGCTATTTTTGATACTGGAACTAATTTTGTTGAATTTTTGAGAACATATTTTATATGTTCAATTAACCAGTGAGTTTTTCCTGCTCCTGGTCCAGCCGTTATTTTAAAAGGAGTTTCTATATCCGTTAATATATAGTCTGATGAGATATTCTCTATCACTACTGAACTATTCACCCTTAAGCTCCTCCTCTACCTCGTCATAGCAAACCCATTTTATTGCATTCTTAATATGCTTAGGTATTATAAAAGTTTCTCTTTGCAATTCTTCTTTTTTTAGATTATCTTTTAACCTTTCAGCTAATATAAATGCAGGTTCACCTTTACCTCCTTCTACATACTTAAGATATGAATAAGCCTTAGTTATCTTATTTTTTTCATCTTTTTCTAAGTTTAGACTAGCTATTCCTTCAACTTCTTCAATCTCAACTTCATCTCCAAAAATAATAGTTGAAGTACTATTTTCGTAAGCCAAATCATACTCTAAGGTTTTCCCTTTGCCTGTATTATTATAGAATATTTTAACATTATCACTATCTGTGCTAGCTTTCACAAGGTTGTTAAGCGCTCCAGATACTTTTTTATAATTATATACTTCTTTTTGCACATCTAATTCAAAGGGATAACACTTTGTCCAAGTCCGTTTTTTGCCTTTTGGAACTTTAATTTTTTGTCTTGACGGGTCAGAATCAATTAGACAAGCAACTCTTCTTTTTAAAGCAAACTGTTTATTCTCATCTTTTACACCTGCTCCAAATATCTTTATAAAGTGTTTAAATGTTAAAGCATCAACTCTTATAATTGATACATGACTTTGCTCAAAGTTTTTACATTGATACTCAGCTAATACAGGAAGTACCATCAACTCTGCAAGCCCCTCACCAAATAAAGATGCTTTTGAAAATAGCATTGTTGACTTAGTTGCATCTAAATATCTTTCTATGTACCTTTTTGATTCTTGATCTTCTTTTGATTTAGTGAATACTTTTGCTGGGTAAGATGCTGATATTTTTCCTGCTTTATCTAGTTCCATACATATTATTGGATCTAATCCTACTGCTGCTGTAATGTGTGTTGAATGAGTTGTAATAAATATCTGTCTACTAATTTTTTGTTTTTCTATTCCATTTTTTAAGAATCTAAGAAAACTATATTGTAAAGCTGGGTGTAAATGAGCTTCTGGCTCTTCAATCAGTAGCATTGGAAATACCTTTGCATTCTCTCCCATTTCGGATGATGTTATCATTTTAAATTTTGAAAGTAACAGTGATATATAGATTAAGTTATTGTAACCCATCCCATTATTAATAATCGGAATAGATATCCCTGTTTCTTTTTCTATCATTAATTTTAATACTGATATTACATCCACTTCTTCTAATCTTCCGCCTAACGACGGACTCCCTCCAACTTTTGCACCTGTTTCGTCTGCCAGCTCAAAAATACTACTCAACTCTAACCTGTCTTTCATATTAGAAACTATCTTTTCTGCACCACTGTTAAACTCTTCATTTCTTCTATCTTGTTCTTTTCTTCTCTCTTCCTCTTTATCTATATTATGTAGGTCTGAGTCTATAAAATAATTTAACACTTGTTTCAAAAGAGCATTTTTGCCTGTATACATTTTACTATCTACATCCCTTAATGCATCTAAAACTTCACAATGAAACTTATCTAGATATTCTTTTTCTGCTTTATTTTTACTATCGATGTTTCCACCATATATCCTAGATACATATTTCCTTATATATCCTTCTAATACTCCCCACTTCAACATTGTTTTTTCGGTGTTTGATTTTCCTAATAGACTGTCCACTTTACTAATCTCTTTTATATATTCTTTTGCATTTTTTTCTGGAAGATAATACTTATATGTTAGAGTAGCCTCCCAAGGATATTCTAGTTTAGTTAACCAACTAGCCACTACAGCTTTATCCACTAATCTTTCATTTTGAGACTCACTAATTGTTAATGTAATAGTAATCTCAGGTGGTTCTTTATCTATTCCAGTACTTTTATTAAAATCATCTATTGTTGGGGTTAAATTTGATCCACGTAGAACATATTGCAATGCCTTAATTAATGTCGTTTTTCCACCGTTATTCTCACCTATGATTACGTTTAACCCTTCACCAAATTCAATTGTAATATCATCATAACATCTAAAATTCTGCACTCTAATTCTTGATATATACATATCATCAATCCCTTTACAATAATAATAAATACTCTAGTTAGTCATTTTAATATAAAGCTAAAAAATAGTATATACCCCACCCCCAAATACGGTACTAAAGCAAATTTACCATAATAATCCAACCTCTTATATCTAAAATATAACAAATTTGTCAGAATTGCAACACCAATCCCCAAACTACTCCCAATAAATCCGCCATAAAACCCTAAAAAGAATGAACAAGCCCCAACAAACTTAATATCTCCACCACCCATAGCCCCTTCTTTCACCAGTGCCACCACCAAAAACGGTAATGGCACTAATAGAAGTCCTAATATTGATGGTATCCAATCAATTCTAATTAGAGCTAATAACATAATCATCACATGAACCTTATCAGGGATAATCCTCGTTTTAACATCACAATAACTGGCATAAACCAATACCAAAATAAACAACACATTTTTAATTGTTAATACCGTCATCATCACATCCTCATTTCATCATCTAGTTGATCTATAAGCCTTGTTTCTAGCTCATCATTTGTCTTTTTTGAACTCTATCTTTTAACTCCATTTCCTTCACCTCACAATATACTCATTAGCTAATCGCCCACCATCTTTTGTAAATCTACCACGTATATAAATATCACCGCTTTGTTCAAGCCTTCTAAGATTTTTACTCACCGTAGATTTATGTATCCCAAGTATCTTACTTATTTTTCTATGGGATATGTTTATAGCTCCATTGCCATCAGCTAATTCACACAGCAGCATATACAACATTTTACCCGATATGGTGGTATTAATTTTCCCTGCTACCTTAAATTCGCTTATCTTGTCAGCCATTTCTTCTCCTTTCCAATCTATAGACGTACATATATTTCTTCTTTCTAAACTGATACTTGATTAAAAATCCCATCTGGTCTACTACAGAAATATTTGAATTATCCTTTGTAAGCATTAAAACCGATCCTGATACTGCTACTAACATAAATACAATGGTTACTACAGTATTCTTAGCAATAAAAAATAACAGTGCATCAACTACTCCTGCTATTAACGTAACGAATATAGTTTTTATCAGTTCTTCCTTTGCAAATCCATTGAAGATTTCTTTTCTTAGTTTGAGTCCCTGTGGGATATAGAGTGGTTTTTCTCTTGGCAATTCATCACCCCTAAGCATAGTAATTGGTTATCAAGTCTTTAATGACATAGCAGCATTCTGCTAGGATATAAAAGATTATCACATTACGTATTTTCTTCTTATAAGCTTTTTCATTCTCCTCGTCTGTTCCCTTCATTACAAAGCAATACACAACTCTAAAGGTTGTACCACATCGTATTAATATTAAAAAAGTATCTGCCAATTCTTTTAGAATGTCCATTTTACTTATACCCTTTACTTATAATCTTTATTCTTTTCATGTAAATTTGATTCATTACACCTGACCTCCTACTTCTTAAAGAATGCCTTACCCATCTGATAGATTCTTGCTGTTGAGTATACCTTATTACTTAATCCTCCACCTTGACCGCCTGATATTATTAAGAACTCTTGTAGGAACTTAGGGGTTTTTAAGGCTAATACCATACAGGCTACACCCCAGAACACATGGGCATTGAGCATTAGTCCTACACCCAGTTTAGCCAGTGTAATCTGTACAAGTACTGCAAGGGTACTCTGAAAGAATTTTTGTACATAGCTTTTAAAAAGATTATTGTCTGTCCTGTCCATTAATCCAACACAGGCAAGGGGTAGACCTATTCTTAATATCATAATCTCAAGCCCTCTTGTTAGAAATTGTATGTATAGCATAAAGAAACATATAAAAAAGATTAATGATACTATGCCAGTAAATAATCCTGCTGTTGATATACCTGCTATGACTGTTTTAAAGGAAATGGGCATATTGCCTGTTATAAGTAGTATAAGCTTATTGGACATATCTTCAATGATGGTTGCAAGCCATCCATATAGGGTTGGAAAGCATATGGCTATGGCTAGAGCTTTAAGGAAACCTATGAATAAGGTTGAAGGATCATCTGCTGCGTCACCATCATGCCATAGGATGTATTTATTAAATCCATTTTTAAGGAATTTGAGGATGATTAGAGATATGCCAAAGCCAAAGAAGATATCAAATATAGGTTCTATAGCGTTTGTTCCTAGTAAGGTATCCATATATTTTTCAGAGTATAATACCATTGGTACAAGCCCTTCTAATAGGGTGTCTACATAGACTAGACACCCTGATAGAATTGCAGATATAAGGAGCATGATTACAATTTCCAAGCTATCACCTCCTGCTGATTATTTATGTTTATCCATTAAAATTAAACATGTCTGTGATTCGCTCCTGTAGTTCAGGCAATACTGTATCTCCAATGAGGGCATATAGTCCTGCTAATAGTAATGCACCTAAGACAACACTAATAAGTACTGTAATAGCTGTGTTTAATGCTCCTTCTCCCTTTTTGTCTGCTAATACGTTCTTTGCTCTTAATACCATATTCATTGCTTTTACTTGTAATTTTTTCATATTGGTTGCTCTCCTTTTTTGTTTAATTTTTTATCTAAAAGCATTATGCTTTTAAATCTAGTCTCTTATCATTTATAAAATTTTTCATCTAATGTATTTTTAATGTATTTACTGATAATAACCTACAATAAGGTTAATAATCGCACTGCCTAAAACTGCTCCAATCACTGAAATAATGGCTGTTACAATTCGATTATTCCAGCGTTTCTGATCCTGTTCATCGGCTCCACTTCTTCTGATAAAGAAGTAGATGATTAATAGCCCGCCAACAATAGGGGCAAGTATCATCAGCCATGTGGTGGCATCTTTGATAAGGGCTTCTGTTCCTTTGGCTATTTTGCTGTCTCCTACTGCTACACCATCTGCGAATACTTGGGTATTAAAAAACAGTACCTGCATGGTTACAAGTACTGCTAATACTTTAGGTTTGATTTTGCTCATCAGCTATTTCCTCCCATCTGAGTATATTTTACTTCTTCTTTTCTCTTCATGGTTGTTTCTGCTGTCTTGGATGATTTCATCTGTTCTTTATGAAATTCCCATACATTCCATAGTTCAATTTCATTCACACCCTTTCGTACTAGTCGTTTGCTATCTCTATATTTCCTTATCCTACGGTTATGCTCTTTACTTCCTAATCCAAATAGCTTGTTAAAATGCCATAAGCCAAGGTCAGGTATTTTCATCATGGCTGGATGGGTACGTGATGTTACAAGGGCATAGGGACGATTGATTAGTTTGACTTCATCGGTTGTGAGTAATGCTCTATGGGTTAGATTCGTTGAATGGGAAGAAGATGGTGTCGAATACTTCCCATGTGAGCTACTTAAAGAATAGGTGGATACGGTATAATTGCCTAGTTTCTTGGATATTTCCTCAAGTGTTCCTATGTCATCAGCCTGTAGGTATATCCATGTTTCGCAGTTGCTTTTTATAGTCTGTGCTACTTCTTTGTTATAGGTTTCATCAAGCTGTGCAAAGGCTTGGATAAAGAGAGAAAATCTTATTCCTCGCCCACCACCTACTGTGAGCTTGTTGGCAAAGTCAGGTATCTGTGTGAAGTTACCAAATTCATCGAGTAAGAAGTTAACCCTATTTTGTAATCGCCCTCCTCTATCATCGGCTGTCTTAACCAGTGCCATATAACATTGATTGACAAAGAGACTGGCTAAGCTATAGTAGGTTCTCTTTTCATCGGGTAGGATAATGAATAGTGCTGTTTTCTTATTACTGATATCCCTTGGGTTAAAATCACTTTTATTCGTCATAGACCATATAAGGGGATTGGTAAATAGTCTTAGGTTGGTTAAAGCAGAAGTGAAAAAGCTTCCTCTAGTTTTTGATGGTGCTACCTCGGATATAGAAAGTAATCCCCTTGCAGGATGAGAGCTTGGGATGTTTTTTAAGTAATCTTCAAGGGGCATTTTACCACTTACTGTTTTGCACATCTCAGAAATGAAGTAGTAGACATTGCTTAGATTTTGATATCGTCTATTATGACCTCCATGATTCTCCCTATTATCATAGACTACTGCCATAATTGAAGCTGCAATGATACTGGCTTCACCATTCGACCAGATCTTCTCACTGTGGCTATCCTCTGGTACAAGTGCTTGTGTTAAGTCCCATGTGGCTTCTATTGCCCTTGGAATATCATCCTCATCTACTGCATCTATGATAGGTTGTAGAAAGTTATATCTATCAGACCTTAATGGGTTTTTAAAGTCCAGTGCTATCACCTGATATCCTAGATTTCTGAGATAGGGTGCTGTGTAGGTATACAGTTCGGATTTTGGATCACTTATAATCATACTTTCCCCTGCTAAACCTAAAA
Source organism: Vallitaleaceae bacterium (assembly GCA_028277605.1). Lineage (GTDB taxonomy): Bacteria > Bacillota > Clostridia > Lachnospirales > Vallitaleaceae > JANQFZ01. Next base: position 46,038 of record JANQFZ010000007.1, read on the forward strand.
GTCCAATGCTTTCAAGTACTATACACCTCGTTTTACCACTTCGTGTAGCCCCAATGCAAAGTGTATGAATATCATCATCAATATAAAAAATACGTTCACGTTTGCCTCCTTCCTTTTTCATTCCCACTACGACACCACCGCTTTCTATCGTTTTATTTTCTTGGGGTTGCGTAGTATCCTTTGATTTGGAATATATCCTCTTGTTTTCATCAAGGATTTGAACTTCATATTGTAGGAGTCGCTCATTACTTTGCTTTTGCCTAATTTGTTTGTCATCCTTCTCATCTCCTTGCTTCATGGTATTAACTTCTTCCTTGGCTAATTTTCTAAGCTCCTTCATTGCTTCATCATGGGTATCTAGCAAGACTGATTTAAAATGCTCATCCTTTTCTTTATCTGTAAGCCATCTAGCTGAACCAAATTGTTTTTGTCCTGCTGAAACAGGGGTTTTTATCATCGGTGTTATTTCTACTAAGTCACTTTGATAGGGTTTATGGTTTAGAATGTAATAAAAAATAGCCCCCAATAGGATGATTCCTTCAAAGGCTAAGAATAATAATAGATGTTGTTTATCACCAATCAGGCTATTAAAAATTATGCTAAGCTTAAACCACTGTACATGTCTAATCTTTCCTCTTAAAAGAAAGTGAAGGTTTGCCGTGAATAATAGATTAAAGCATGTACCTAGTATAAATATCCCTGTACTAAGGTATAGCTTTATCTTTTTTTCCATTGTGTCTATCACCCTTCTTTATGCAATCCTTTATCATGCAATAATATGTAATATGTGTATTGCCTTCTGCATCTCTACTTTTTGCTTTATGTAATAGGAAGATGCAGTTATCGCATTTACAGTTATCATTTGTAAATGTTATACCTATGGCAGCCACCCCCTTATAGTTCTTGACCATTATTTTTTTCTTTGTCCCAATTAAGTCCTGTATTTTGCTTAGCGTTAGCAATATCATCCATTTTAGATGCAGTCTCCATACGGCTTAAGGGATAGGTATTTTTACTGCTAGCATCTACAGGATGATTGGCTTCAAATAGCTTAATAGTCGATAATAGGCTTTCAAATCTGGTATGAGCTACATGTTTTTCAAGTTTACATACATTCAATTCAAATCTCTTTTCTAAAGCCTCCTTTGTAAACTGCTCTGGTGGATACAGCTTCCTATTTCTGCACTTCTTACCGTCTATGTTAGTAAAGGTGATATATTTTCTGTTATCCGACCATTCTGTTTGATAGCCTAGCTTCTTAAGCTTAAATATAAAGTCCTCTCTTGATGTGGCGTATTTCCTTGCTTCAACAACTGCTAGGTAGAGTTCATACTTCCAGCTCTTACTCTTTCCCTTAGTACGATACTCTCCACGATTGATATGTGACCCTTTCTTCCCGTGGGTGATGATAAGTCCATATCGCCTACAGATTTCATCTGAATAATCCTTTAGCTCTTGAAGCTCCTCTTTGCTCATCTTCCACTTCATTCCTGTATATGAATTCACGGTATTAAGTATAAAGTGGGTATGAAGATTGTCTGTATCTGTATGGGTTGCATAGACGACTTGAAAACCCTTGAACTTATCCATCATCAATAATTCATCCGCAATAGCTTTGACTGTCTCTGGTGAAATCTCTTCACGATCAGAAAAGGACTGAACGAAATGTATATATTGTCGTCCAGTCTCCTTATTGTAATTTCTCTTGGTCATAACAAAATCATTATAGGCATTATCAGCGTCACAGTTAAAGCCACTATTTAGCCCTAGTTCTGTTTTATCATCACGTAGGATATAATCTATTACACGCCTTAGCCCTGTATACGTCTTGTTTCTTCCGTTAATCTGTTCAATAATTGCCATATAGCATGTATCTCCTTTTTTATTGGCATGATGTCTATGGTGGTCAACTTTCCTTGATGGGCTAGTATTAATGCTTGATTAAGATTAGAGCCTAGCTTAGATAATTGATAAGTATGCTCCTTAAGACCTTCATAAATAGTAATATCCCTCTCAAGGGCTTGGAGGGATACATACTGGCTCATATTCATTTTTGCTTTCTTAGCTTTTCTTTCGATTTGGCGATATTCTGTATCGGTTACTCTAAGACCGATAAAACTTTCTTTATTCATAATGAACATCTCCTTAAAATTTGTTGTTTTGTGAAATAAAAAACTAGTAGCAAACGATGCTACTAGCCTACTTTATTTCCATATAATCTTTTCATAATTCTCATGCCATCAACCTGACCTTGTAAATATATCTGAGTACTTTCCATACTGACTAATAGAAAATATACTTCTATAAATTTATCTATTAGCTCCTTATCTCCCCTTTTCATTGTTTCAGCTAGACATTCTATCTTATCCAGTATCTTGCCAAAATTCTCTCGAAGGGTTTCGTATTCTTTATTTGTGTTCCTAAATGTCTTTAGAATTTCATTCCTATATTCTGTAGAGAATTGCTCTAGGCTTTCATAGAATAATTTTTCATCTGTTACATTCTCCATTGTCATACCCCCTAGTATTTTTATTAACATAATTGTATTATTTAGGGGGCTTTAAAGTCCAGTTTTGGTTCAATATATTTTATGGGTTTGGGCAACGCCCAATCTTAAGGGGACTGGGGATATCCCCAGAGGTGACTTTGTTTAACAAAGTGGAAGCTTGCCCGCAGGAAGGCAAGAGCCTTCCTAGGACTGCGGTTTTGTTGGGGTATTGGAGTAAAAAATTCTTTAAATAGAGCAACTATCCTAAAATCTAGCAAGTAATTTGCTTAACCTTTCTTTAACATCCTCTTCAGGTTCAACTTTTTCAGCATCATTAATAGCATCTCTTAACTCTTGTGTTATATATTCAATATGCCAATTATCTAAAGTTCTTATTGCCATATTTCTATTTCTGACCACTGGACTTTTTAAGGATGCTAAGATTATGGCTTTACCCTTCCCTTCATATTTATCAAGGCTTTGTACAATGTAATCAACGATGGTATGTAGATTATACTCTTTTCCTAATCCCATTAACTTATCAGCTCCAGTTGAAATCTCTGCTAATGGTATAGTTTTTATAGCATACTCTAATACGTTATCAATATTATCATTTCCAGCACTATTCATAATGTCAAACCATTTGGTTTGATTTAGTGGATCTCTTTGAAGCCTTTCCCAATGTACTTTGAAAAGATTGATGTTTAAGATTTTTGCCGCTCTATTAATTATCCAAAACTCTACGTCATTTTCTGTATTTGCACTTTTATCAATTAGTTCTTTCCAAGTTTCATGCTCGAACTCTTCACTTAGGGCTTTTGCTATTTCATTTCTGTTTTCTTCATTCCAACCATTCTCTTTGAAATTATCCCATTCTTTATCTATATCAGCGACATAATCATAGATAGAATCGTAAGTCAATAAATAAGATAGGTTATCTCTTTTGCCCAATGTATGTTTTATATACAATTTTATAGTTTCGGCTGCATCTTGATAAATGCTTATTCCATGTACAGGACCCTCAGCAATTAATGCTTGAATAATATCACTTGCAGCTAATATTATTTCTTCTTCTATATTGTCCTTAGAGAGTTCTTTTTTTAGGTCTCCTGTATCTGCCGCAATATATGCCAAGTATTCATACATTATACTATTCTTATATCCTTCAGTTAATATCCAAGATTTAATTTCTAAATTTTGTGTTTCTGCTAACCGTTCCACTAGATGAATACGTCCCCAACCATGTACTTGCTTAGCCATTTCCCACAACTCTATTTCTGGATTATCACTCATGTTGAGTAAGGCTACCGACACATAAAGTGTGAACTCTTCGTGTCTTCCTAATGTTTTAATCTGGTCTCTGAATTGTGTTGCTCCTATTGCTCCTAGTAATGCAATACCAGTTTTTACAGCACCTCTATCAGGACTTTGAAAAGCTAAGAATTCAATCCAATCATAAAGATTTTGTGTTACTTTTACTTGTAGTTTTGTAATTTCCTTGATCACATTATCAATTGAAGAAATAACGTTATCTTTTATCACAATATTATAGAATTCGATTTTATCTCTTTTTCTACCATAAAATGCAATACTCTGTGTAAGCTTTGCTAACATAACATCATTTTCTGAACACGATGCATGATGACCAAATGCTCCATCCAAAGCCCCTGCTGCCCATCTCAGCTCAGTATCTTTATGCCTTATTTCATCATCAGGTAAACTATCTGTTGTTAATTTACCATCCTTATCAATACTATCTCTAACATGCATATATATTGATTTTCTATTTTGCCACGGGACTTTCTTATTAAATAAGTTAAATAGTTTCACTAAATTACCTCCTTTAATTCCATCCTCTTTATATTCTATACAATATCTAACTAAATTTGTATATCAATGATTTGTTATTAAATATGCCTATTTTAACAAGTTTAACCTATGCATCAACCTTAAACAATCACTATAACCTCTCATATAAAAGTAATCGCCCTCAACATTATGAAAATCCTGTAACTCTACTATGTATTCAGATATAACCCATCTACATTCCTTTGAACATTTTTCCACCATTTTTTTATAGAGTTCTTCCTTATCCTTTAAATCTTTAAGTATTTCATTATAACATGGATGTCTAAGCATCATATCCTGTCTAGTAGCTTCCTTCATGGATTCAGTAAAGCTTGATAGGGCATCAAATAAATCTGTTAATTCATTAATATAGTCACTCATTCAAATCACCCCCATTCCTTTAATTATATAATAGAATGAGGGCATTATGATGTCTATGAATTGCTGGATTTATTTATCTTAAGACTTGAAATTAATATATCTTTTATCTGCATGGTTTACTAGATAAACTAAATCCTCATGAATCTTTTGCAATAGAAATCCTTCTTCATTAAATCGCTCTTCATTATTTTTAGAGATAATTTTAGTTTCTGCTTCATCAATGATGTCCATTACTTTCCCTAATATTTCAATATAATCATTCTTCACAGTTTTTCCCCCTAATCTCTATCCATTATATACTTATAGTAACTATTGTTACTTTTGGTTTATAATATTATATCAGAAATTCAGTAAACTGTGGAAGAATTTGCAATATATTTACTATATTCTTTTTTAGAGATATCTCTGTCTATGTTTTGATATATCTTCTAATATATCCATAGCTAATTCAATCTCATTTGGTGTTAATACCTTGATTTTATTATACAGTGCTTTTAGGTTATCTGGCTCATCAACCTCTACCAGACTATCCTTTAACAGATATTCAGGAGATATGCGAAGTGCATTGCACAGTCTTACAAATACAGGAATACTTGGATATTTTGCTGCACTTTCTATTTGCCTAACAAAGGATGGCTCTATATTACATAGCTCCGCCAATTTATTAGATGTTAGTTTCCTCAAGTTTCTGACTTCCTTTAATTTCTTTCCAAACATCACCTTATTTACTTCCATGATACCCTCCCTAGTTTCTTATAGTTATATCGGTTACCATAAGATTATATGATTGTTTTACGTTTTGATAGCCGCTTAAAGAAACCATCATAACTAATAGTATTGTTCATTATATGTAGTTCTTGTACATATTACATACTTTCTTCCTCACTATCATCCCTAACATACTCTTCATCGGGATATGATTTCATCATTTCTTCATAGTGCTTTTTATATATCTGGGCATTTATCATCTCTGGTGAAGTTTGGTTGTTATGCTCCTTGTTATCTGCTTTTTTAGCTTGTTCATTACTCTCGTCAGAGTTTGACATTTTCTTTTCCCCACTGTTGTTGAAGAGATTATTTTTCAGTGTCTCAATGTTTCTTTTTGATATCTCAGCCTTGCCTTCTTCATAGACCTTTCTAATGCCTTCTATTTCTTTAGCTCCTCTCACTCTGCCGTTTTCTTGTTTAATACATTTAGTTAGTAAATCTAGTGGCAATTCATTTTCAAGCCCAATACGTACCTCTTTCATCTGCTGTGGTGTTAGGTAAGATTGGTTTATCAGGAATTCTACTTGTTTCTTATTTAATCCACATTCAAAGCCCTTTCTAATCTCCTGCATTTGTTCGGGTAGTAAGGTTGGCTTTGCATACATCTCTACTTGAGCATTGCTTAGATTCCCTTCAAGCCCAAGCCTTACTTCTTTCATCTGCATATAGGTAAGCGTTGGTTTATTGGCATACAAGGCTACTTGTAGTTTAGATAGACCGTTTTCCATACCCTCTCTTATTTCTTTCATCTGTTTGTCATTTAATATATCATGGGCATACATCTTTATTTGTGATATTGCTAGACCAGCTCTTAAGCCTTCCATGACTTCATTTAGCTGCATTTTATTGAGGTCGTTACATTCTAGCTTTTTTATTCTGTTACCATATCTAATTTTTTCAAAGAAATCTATGATTAATCCCATATCATACCTCCCTTCAAATAGCTAAATCTTTTTCCTTACATTTATTTAATGCCTTATTCTTTATCATGTCTTGTTTTTTATGGCTATTAACAAGGTCTTCATTAAAATCCTTAAACGTAGGTACATGCTTTGTTATGTGAAACCTCTCACTGTATCTTTCCCTGATTTGCTGCGAAAAAAAATGACCCTCATCGTCATTATCAAGACAAAGGATCATTTTCTTTATATTTGGATATTTATTTGTGTAGTAGTCAATAGGCAGATAGGATGTACCGCCCATTGAAATCATATGATAATAAAAGTCCGTAATTTTATGTAGCTTAGCAAGGGTCATATAACTCATAAGATCAATAGCACTTTCAAAGATAAGTAGTGTATCATTCGTTCCCTCTCTATGAAAGGGATAGGTCTTATCAGAACCCCATAGGTCTTTTCTGTATCGCTTATTTCCTGTTCCTCTAAGGCTAATAAATCTTGGATTTTTCTCTTCATCATAACCTACAAATACGCAGTTTCTTCTCTCATCTTCATAGAGCTGCTTGTTTTTAACAAATTCCTGTACTACCTTGCTGTCAATTTTTCTAGTCTTTATCAGGTAAGCAAAAATATGCCTGTATGTACTATTCTTTTTTGGTAGTATTAATTCACCCTTTTTATCAATATCCTTTGGTGGTGGCTCAACATAGGGTAAATCATCATGTGTGATACCAAGTAGCTCCTTTACTGATTCTACCCATGTTTTGCCTTCTAATTCCATGAGAAACTGAATAGCTCCACCACCTTTACCATGAGAAAACCAGTTCCACTTTGTCCCATCAGCTTTGATATAGAGTCCACCGTAATGGGGAATCTTGTAAGATTGGGGTGTTATCTTCTTTACATCATAGCCACGACTACTAGCTAAAGCAATGATATTGATACTATTAGCTTCTTGTATCTGGTTATTAGTAAATCTCTTTTCTTTATAAACCATCAGCTATCCCTCCTACAACTCCAAATCTTCCTCCTCGGTCATTATAGTTAGTTCTTTATTTTCTATATTTTCTTTTGCACAATGATTTAAATGGATTGGGTCATACTTTGCTTCATTTAAAATCCTCTTAGGCAAGCATTGTTCATTAGCCATTGAAATATACTGATTCCCTGCAATTAAAATATGGTCAAGTACTCTGATGTCTAATGGTTTAAATATATCCACTATTTTCTGTGTCATGCTTATATCTTCTTTTGAAAATTTACGTGATGCCCCTGGATGATTATGTGATAATACCAGTCCGCTACAATCATTAGCAATGGCTATTTTTAAGATATCCCTCGGCTTTACGATTGCCATATCAATCGTACCTTCTGAAACTATTCTCGTTTCTATTATTCTGTTACCGTTATCTAAAAAAGCCACCATAAACCGTTCTTTATCCCTCATACCACCAAGTAATGATAGAAAGTAGTTTCCTGCGTCACTAGGGGATGTGAACTTTATCGTATCTTGCTCTTCCTTAAGCCTCAGAACACTATATGAAGCTATAAATTCATTAAGCATGTTTATCTTCTTGAGTTGTTTTTCATTGGGTTCAACCACCATAGGATGTTCAAGTATATTGAATGGATTATTTTCTTTAGAATAGCTTTTAATCTTTCTTATGGAAATGCCAGTAAGAGCGTTAAGACTTTTAAAAAATGTCTCGGAACATTTGATTTTTCTAGCCAAGTTCACCACCACCTTTTTTAAGGTCGTTATGGGGTAGATATGGTATAAATTCCTCCACAATATTTCTAAGGTCTACCAACTTCTCTTTTGTAGGTTCTGAGAAATTGTAAGCTTCTATGTTTAGAAGAAAATTTCTTACACCTAAAATCTTTATAGCTTCTTCCAAGATGACCTTTTCCTCTGGTGTTGGACTTGTTAATACACCCATAGCTTCTAGAACTGTTACTTCCTTTTTATGGATTACCATAGTTTTCATCTCCTCTCCTTTTATATAGCTTCTTATAACTCTTCCTCAACTCCTTGTTCAATTTCTTGACTTTCTTGAATTTCACATTTACCAGTTATACTCTTATCCATTACAAGGGTATTGCTTGTTTTATTGATATCCAGTAAAATGTTAAGCTCTGACTGTCTTTTAATAACTCTTTCTAGGCTTGCTTGATAGGCAAAAGGTTTTTCAAATGCTTCCTTAGCTTGTTCCATATTTCTTGTTAGCTCATCAATACGAACGCCACAGTCTTCCACCCTTTTTTCAAAGCTTTGAAGGACGTTCTCAAGTTTGATCATATTTCCATAGGTGCTATCGGATAGAGTGACAAAGTAGGTCTTGCTTCCATGCAAGCTCATACCCGTTTCACTGCTAAAAATACTCTTTGTGATAGATAGTTCAAAGCCACATAAGTGTCCTATAGACTTACACTCACCATCCTTCATACCTTGCATAAGTGCCAACATATATGTGCCTGCTTTTTCTCTTTCATCAAAAACTCTGCCTTCAATTGTAATCTTAAAATCCTCAGAATTTACCATATCTCTTTTTTCAATATCCTTTACAAGACATTCAATAGCTTCTTCATTTCTTTTGATTTCCTGTGGATATCTATAGAGAAATCTATCTTCAAGAGAATATTTATTGCTGTCATAAGCACTTTTTAGAAGGGTTAATCTAGAAACCTCATTATCTATCTCCATCTTTTCCTTGATTAAGGGATTACCTGTCGCTATTGCTTTTACCTCCGCATAGGACAATACTGTTTCATCAATATCCTCAGCACTTCTTGATACAGATTTAGAAGTCATGATTTGCGATATGAATCGTTGCTTATTCTCTACCAATTGCCAGAGGTATGAATCAAAAGTAGATTTAGTTACATACTTGTAGATATTTACTTCTTCATTCTCATTTCCCTGACGCAAGATACGACCTTCACGTTGCTCCAAATCTGCTGGTCTCCAAGGACAATCAAGGTGATGAAGGGCTATCAACTTCGACTGTATATTTGTTCCCGTTCCCATTTTCTGTGTTGAGCCAATAATGATTCGTTTATTACCACTCCTCATATCTGCAAAGAGTCCTTCTCTTTGTATATCATTTTTAGCATCATGGATAAAACAGATTTCATCGGCAGATATACCTCTCTTTATTAGCTCTTCTTTAATATATGGATATACTGAAAAACGCCCATCTGTGGTGGGTGTTCCTGTGTCGGAGAAGATAATTTGTGTACCTTTAAGGTCATTGCTTTGAACGTATTCCTTATAGACTTCTTCTATGCATAAATTTACCTTTGAATCAGGATAGTTAGGTGCATTAGGGTCAAGGGTACGTGGGTCTAAACCTAATAATCTTGCTTCATTGGTCACTTTCAGCATATTATCAACCCTTGGGTCTTCTCCTGCCCTTATATTCTCAGCTCGTTTTGCAAAGGATTTCATCTTTTCTGCTATATAGTCATTACTTTCAGCCACAATGACTTTAGCTTTACCATCCTTTAGTTTAGGCACTGGTAAATCCAACATATCAGCAGTTTGGATATCTGCTACATTCTTAAACATGGTCATAAGCTCAGGTAGGTTGGTGAATTTAGCGAACCTATTTTTAATACGGTAACCAGTACCTTCTGGTGCAAGTTCTAATGCTGATACAACTTCACCAAACTGTGCCGCCCAGCTATCAAAGTGCTTTAATCCTCTACTTTCAAGTTCTTTATTCTGGAGGTATCGCTGCATCACATAGAGTTCTGTCATTGAGTTACTTATTGGTGTACCTGTTGCAAAGACTACTCCTTTTTCTCCACCATTAATTTCTTGAATGTATTGGGTTTTCATCAGCATATCACTGGCTTTTTTAGCCTTAGATTGGTTAACACCACCTACATTCCTCATCTTTGAAAAGACAGCACAGTTTTTATAATAATGGGCTTCATCAAGATAGATGGCATCTATGCCTAATTCCTCAAAGTTGATGACATTATCTTTAGGGGTATCATGAAGCTTCTTAAGTTCTACCTCTAGCTTTTTCTTTTCTGATTCCATCTGTTTGACTGACCAGTTCTGTCCCTTTTCTGATTTTGATTGGTCGATACCGTGGATGAGATCGTTGATCTGCATACTAATCATAAGCTCTTGACGCTCTATGGATACTGGTATCTTTTCAAACTGACTATGACCAATAACAATGGCATCATAACTCCCTGTCGCTATTCTTGATACAAAGCGTTGTCTATTCTTTTTCTCGAAATCCTTCTTTGTCGTTACAAGTACCTTTGAATTAGGGTATAATCGTAAAAACTCAGAACCAAAGTCCTGAGTGATGTGATTAGGTACAACAAAGATAGCCTTCTTAATAATGCCCATTCTCTTTTGTTCCATACAGCTTGCTATCATCTCGAAGGTCTTGCCACTTCCAACGACATGGGCTAGTAAGGTATTCCCGCCATAGATCGTACGAGCAACAGCATTGACTTGATGTGGTCTTAGTTTAATGTCTGGATTCATTTCTGGAAAGGTGAGGTGGCTACCGTCATATTCTCTTAGTCTTATATTATTGAAGTTTTGATTGTAGAAGTTTACATACTTTTTTCTTCTCTGGGCATCTTTGAATATCCAGTCTTTAAAGGCTTGTTTGACAAGGCTTTGCTTTTCTCTAGCTAACATGGTCTCTTTCTTATTAAGAACATATTTAACCTTATCCCCTTCTTCTACTCTATCCTTTATCGTAACATTTTTTAGGTTTAAGGTATCTTCAATGATATAGTAGGCGTTCATACGTCTTGTACCATAGGTTTCCTTGGCGGCTACTGAACTTCCATCTAATCCTTTACCATTAATGGTGTAACTGGTGTTGTAATTGTTATAGGTTAAGCCTATTTCATCCCTTGCATTTGTTCTATTTCTATAGTAATTTGGTGTCTTCAATAGTTCATAGATAAATTGCTCATAATCCTTGTTATCAATCCAAGTAGTTCCAAGCCTTACATCAATCTCACTGGCATCTAAGTCCTTTGGCTGTACCTTCTCTAATGCCGATACATTCATGGTGAATAATTTAGGATTAGTTTCAGCATAAACCCTTGCAAACTTTAGCTTTTCCCTTACGTTCCCTGATAGATACTCATCATAGGTTTCATAACCTATATGGGGATTAGCTTTATCATATCTTATAGGATTTAGAAAAATTTCACCTTCAAGCTCCTTAATGATGTCCTCTTTTTCCTCATCGTATAACTCAGCCATATAGTCAATATCCACTTCTCCCTTTTCATTAAGGGATACTGAAAGGGCATCTCTAGCTGTATCTACAGACGTTATCTTCTCTCTAGGTTTGATAGTCTGCTTTGTAAATATATCCGCCTTAGTGATAGTCTTATCTTCATCCATAACCTCTAATGAACATAAAAGTGGATAGTCATTATCTTCTCTAAAGGCTTGCATATTGGTCTTTGATGAAATAGCTCCATGCGTCTTAACAAAGGCATCATATTTGATATTTAATATCTCTTGTTTTGATAGTAGTTCTCCTTTTGTACATCCCTGTACTTGAATATTAATTAAATCTCTGGTGATTTCCCTAAGTTCAATCATGCCCTTGATTCGCTCTAGTTTCTTTCCAGTAGTATTGAGCCTTCGCATATGACTGTTTTCTCTATAGTAAAGGGTCTTATCTATATAGGCGTAGGTATAGTTTTTAACATTAGGATTGGCAGGTATTAAGTTATCATTAGTATTTTCTACTTCTTTTTTATAGTCACCTATTGATCCTTTAATATGACTGATTGCTTGTTCTAAACTTTCTTCTAGGTTAAAGGCTTCATCTGTAACTACACATGTAGTATAGTTACTATTCTCACCATACATTCTTGTATCAAATTTCATTTCTCCTAAGCACATATGGGGATTTTCTAGGAAGTAATTATTGATTGGTACACCATCCTCATTTTCTCCTACCTCAAGCCAACTTGGATTTTCTACGGATATCCTTTCTCTCTTTTGAAGGAAGATAATGTCCGTTGTTACATCTGTTCCTGCAACTTCTTTAAAGGCTGTATTCGGTAATCGGATAGCACCTAAAAGTTCAGATCGTTCAGCTATATACTTTCTCACCCTATAATCGGCTTTATCAAGCGTTCCCTTTGAAGTAACAAGGGCAATGATACCGTTAGGTCTTACTTTATCTATGGTCTTGGCAAAGAAATAATCATGGATAAGGAAGTTATGTTTATTGTATTGCCTGTCATAGACCTTGTAGTTACCAAAGGGAATATTACCAATAGCCACATCATAAAAGTTATCTTTAAGCTTTGCTTTTTCATAACCACTGATTTTAATATCTGCTCTTTGATAAAGCTGTTGAGCTATTCTTCCTGAGAGATTATCTAGTTCAACACCGTAAAGCTTGGATTCCTTCATACTTTCTGGTAGATGTGAGAAGAAATTACCTACGCCCACACTTGGTTCTAGGATATTCCCTTTCCTAAAACCCATTTGCTCTAATACCTTATACATCGTTTTAATGACTACAGGAGAGGTATAGTGGGCATTAGGGGTTGATTCTCTAGCACTTGCATCCTCTTCTGGCGATAATAAATTTTTAATCTCATGGTATTCATTAGACCATTTATTGCTATGACTATCAAAGACACTGGCAAGTCCTCCCCAGCCACTGTATCTTGCTAAGATTCTTTGTTCATCTGGTGTTGCTCGTCTATTTTCTTCTTCAATAACATATAGAGTTTTAATAGCTTCTAGATTTTGCTTATACTTGGTCTTATCTCCACCAATTCCTATACCATCTTCGGGATTATAGGTGTAGTTAATCTTAGCCGTTGTGTCATTTATAACAGAATAAGTACTATCTTTGTTATCTGTTTTCTTATTAGAGTTATTAATATTATCCTTTAATTGTTGTGGTGGTTGCTGTGATGATATATCTAAATTATTATCTCTTTTTATATCTTTTGGGATATCTGGATTACGATTGTTTAAGCTACTATCAACCACATCACTAGGCTCATCAAGATCATAAACAACTTGCTCTTTAACATCATTGTCTTCAATCTTATTTATGACATATGCTTCTGCATTAGAAATATCTAACTCACTATTGTATGGCTTTTTAATCTCATCTTCACTTGCCATAGCTTGAAAAAGTTCATCATCTAATATCTCTTCTTTCCTATCTGTATCAAAGGTGATGATTGCCTCATTGTATTCTAGGAGATGGGCTTCAAAGGGTTTAAACCCTTGTGATTCTATATTTCTTAGCCATTCATTTAGAAAACTATTGAGCTTTTTACTAAGCTTAGGTGACCATCTATTATTCTCCAAATACACCTTTTGATATATACCTAGACTATCTTGCCTAAAGGTAGCTGGCATTACTACCTCTCTCTCGTGGTCAATGATAAGCTCCATATCTGGATCTCGCATAAGGTCAGCATTTTGTAGGGTGTAATGGGTTATTGAGATTCGATCATAATCTAATCTCTCAATGGTTAAGTCCATGTGACCTGTGGATTTAAGCTTAAGATAATTATATCGTCCTTCTATAATCCCTCTAGCGGTTGACATCAGCTTATTATAGTTTCTGTGAGGGATGGTATTAGGCTTTTCCTCCTTCTTATTCTCCTCAGCAATGGATTTAGCTTTGGCTTTCTGCATTTCCTCTATCTCATCGGGTATGTTGTAATTCCCTATTAAATCCTTTAAGGGTTTATCTTCTTCATTACTTAATGAGACATTTTCTGTAGCATTTTCATTGTCTATGTTATCAAATAAAGTAGTCTGTCTAGCAACCTTTGGATTAGGTAGCTTATCTCCTTTATATTGTGATTTAAAGTAATCACCATTTTCAATGAGTTTATCAATGCCTTTAACTACCTTCGACCATGATAGCTTTATTTCTCTTCCATCGTTAATACTGAGTCTTATCCCTTTACTGTCATGCTCTGTATAACCTATGGCTTCATACTTTATAGATGATGGGTCATTACTTAGATTAAATAAAAAAGTTCCGCCACCTGTACCATACTCATTTTTAAGAAACTCAACTTTTTCCTTAGCTGTCACATCACTTGAAAAGAAATCCACTATTCTCTGCTTACCATTTTCAAAGTTACTGCCCCTTGATAACTCATGGTCTATCAGCTGCTTATCTGTTATTTTGGATAATATTAAAGAGCCATCATGTGATGACTCTAAGGAAGCTTCTATCTCGGTTTGTACACTATCTCGTGAAGTACTA
>JANQFZ010000015.1 GCA_028277605.1 Vallitaleaceae bacterium
ATGGACACCCTTGCTCTTGGCTAACACCTATATCACCTTCGGTGTTCGGGACTTTCACCCTATAGATTACGCCCATGCTGGGCGCACATAAAAAAACTACTGAGTATATATATCAGTAGTTCAATCAAAAATAATTGATTACATTTTTAATTGTCTTGGTATATAGTGCCGTATTGCTTTTAGGAGTTTCTCGTTAGGTTCAAATATAAGCTTTGCCTTTTCATTTTTATAATTAAATAGCGCTGCATAAGAATCTGACGTTACCTGCCCACTCCCGCAATCGTAAAGCTTGTTAAACTTGGACAAATCTCTTTCAAACTCTTTTCTATTAACAGGTGCCATAAGCTCAATATCTTTTACATTAATGGAAAGTACTCTTTTCCTTTTGTTTCTATTGATAATTTTATCAATATCTAATTCTCCGCTTGTAAATATATATTCATATTCAAGATTAAAGCGTTTCAATAAAAAGAGTACCAGCCAAGCAACAACAAGAGCTATAGGTAACATGATAAATGATAGGAATGGAATCATGGCACCTACTACCACTACAACTACGCCTCCAGCTATAATCAATCCTTTTTTAACTTGGTCTTTACTGTTTTGATTTCTTTTTACTAATTGTTCATTAAATATATCGCCCATGATGACCTCCTCGATTCAATGCAATATAGTTTATTATATAGTATTCTAGAAAAGGATACAAGCCATAACCCTTGTAATTTTAACATATATGATATAGATAATAGCATAGTTAACAAAAATCCCCTTGTACTATCAGTTTTAAAAGCTGACTACTACAAGGGGAAGGTTATCTACTACTTCAAGTAAAAGATGTTATGTCTGATTACATCATACCCATTCCTGGTGCTCCAGCTGGAGGCATTGCAGGCTCTGGCTCAGGTAAGTCTGCTACAACAGATTCTGTTGTTAATAATGTAGAAGCAACTGAATTAGCATTTTGTAATGCGCTTCTTGTTACTTTTGCAGGGTCAATAATACCTTCTGAAACCATATCTACATAAGTTTCTGTTAAAGCATTAAATCCTACACCTGCTTTAGATTCTTTAACTTTATTAACAACTACAGATCCTTCTAAACCTGCATTTGTTACGATTTGACGTAATGGTGATTCTAATGATTTTAAGATGATGTTAACGCCTGTTTTTTCATCACCATCTAATTCATCAGCTAAGGAATCAACTTCTTTAATTGCATGAATGTAAGCTGTTCCACCACCAGATACGATGCCTTCTTCAACGGCTGCTCTTGTAGCTGCTAAAGCATCTTCCATACGTAATTTCTTCTCTTGCATTTCAGTTTCTGTAGCTGCTCCAACTTTAATTACAGCAACTCCACCAGCAAGCTTTGCTAATCTTTCTTGTAATTTTTCTCTATCAAAATCAGAAGTTGTTTCTTCGATTTGAGTTTTGATTTGATTGATTCTTGCATCAATGTCTGCTTTATTTCCAGCGCCATCTACAATAATAGTATTTTCTTTTTGAATCTTAACAGATTTTGCTCTACCAAGCATTTCTAGTGTTGTTTCTTTTAAGTCTAATCCAACTTCTTCAGCTATTACTGTTCCACCAGTTAAAATAGCAATATCTTGAAGCATATCTTTTCTTCTATCTCCAAAACCAGGAGCTTTAACAGCTACACAGTTAAAGGTTCCTCTTAACTTGTTAACAACTAATGTAGCAAGAGCTTCACCCTCAACATCTTCTGCAATAATTAAAAGCTTAGCGCCTGATTGAACAATCTGCTCTAATACAGGTAAGATTTCTTGAATGTTGCTGATTTTTTTATCTGTGATTAAGATATAGGGATCTTCTAAATCTGCAACCATTTTATCCATATCAGTAGCCATATAAGGTGAAAGGTAACCTCTGTCAAACTGCATTCCTTCCACTAACTCTAACTCTGTCATCATTGTTTTGGATTCTTCTATTGTAATGACACCATCATTAGATACCTTTTCCATAGCATCAGCAATTAATTGACCAACTTCATCATAACCTGCTGAAATAGCAGCAACCTTAGCGATTTGCTCTTTACCATTTAGAGTCTCGCTCATGCCTTGTATAGCTTCTACTGCTCTCTTAGTAGCTTCCTGCATACCTCTTCTTAAAATAATAGGATTAGCGCCAGCTGCGATATTTTTCATACCTTCTTGGATCATGGCTTGAGCTAATACAGTAGCTGTTGTTGTACCGTCTCCAGCTACATCATTAGTTTTAGTCGCAACTTCTTTAACAAGCTGAGCACCCATGTTTTCAAAAGCATCTTCTAATTCGATTTCTTTAGCAATGGTTACACCATCGTTTGTGATTAATGGAGAACCGAATTTTTTATCTAATACAACATTTCTTCCTTTAGGTCCTAATGTTACTTTAACTGTATCTGCTAATTGATTAACGCCTGATTCAAGAGCCGCTCTTGCTTCAGCTCCAAATTTAATTTCTTTAGCCATAATTTATAATCCTCCTTTATTCTACTATTGCTAGAATATCACTTTGTTTAACGATGATGTAATCTTCACCATCTAATTTAATTTCAGTTCCGGAATATTTAGAATAAATAATTTTGTCTCCGACTTTAACTTGGATTTGAACTTCTTTTCCATCGACTAATCCACCTGGTCCAACAGCAATAACCTCAGCTTGTTGAGGCTTTTCTTTGGCTTGATTAGGTAATACAATACCAGATTTCGTAGTTTCTTCTGCTTCTAATTGCTTAATAACAACTCTGTCTCCTAAAGGTACTAATTTCATGAATTGACCTCCTTCATATATTGGTTAAATCGTTTTATTATTTTGTTAGCACTCTCAATTGTTGAGTGCTAATTTCAAGGTATATATTATAAGAAGACTATATTTTATGCAAATGTCCCATTCAGGCATATATAGTCATATTATCCAAATATGACTATATATCTTACTATTTCTTTCTTGTTCTTCATTTTACTACCTAATATATATTTTATCCATATAATGGTATCTTATGCATAGGCTAAAGCATTATTTCCCAATTTTATTATCTCTGGCATAGTAAAACAAATACTGCTGAGCATAGCCAGCTAAAGCACCATACTGTTCTTTTGCAAAGTTATGTATCTCTTCTATCCTAGCCCCATCTTTAAAATAATAATACTCCATAATTCTCTTTACCCACACATCTGTTGGAAAAACATCATACTTACTTAATCCATAGAGTAAAACACAGTCCGCTACCTTACTGCCGACCCCTTTTATTTTTATAAGCTGTTCCTTTGCTTGTATACTTGTCAAACTGCTTAGATTATCTAAGTCTATTTCTTTACTTCTTACCTTCTCACATGCATCTACAATATATGGCGCTCTAAATCCAACCTTTAAATTCCTTAAATCCTGCTCGCTAGCACGAGACAACTGCTTAGGAGAAGGAAAGGTATATATCTTTTTTCCCATAGCCTCTCCAATATAATCACCATAGGCTTCGGATAAGTTTTCTATTAACCGCTTAATGTGTGTTATATGCTTATTCTGTGAGATAATAAAGGATATAAGCGTTTCCCAAGTATCCTGAACAAGAAGCCTGATTCCCCACTTATTTAAAACAGCCTCATTAAGAACTTCATCCTTATGAGAAAGCTTCTCTTTAATCTCACCATAATCCGTACCCAATCCAAAATAAGGCGTCCAAATTTCTTTAAACAATTTCTTACTTGTATGATAAAAAAATATCTTCTCGTTCTCCTGCTTAATTCTTAATATTTTTTTAAAGGCAACTACAGTATAGTCCTGCTCGTCATTTTTATAAAATCTAAAGCACTGTCCACACTCTAATATCTGACCAATATCAAAATGTTTTAATCCTTCAACTATAATTCCTTGTTCAAATGATTTGATGTTCATATCATCACCTAATTTATGTACTATATATTTTTATAAGTTTCAACCTTTAAGATTAACCCTAGTATAGCATAAGAAAATATTTTTTTATTAGGTTCATAGCAGAAAACCTTGTTTGTGAAATAATTACCACCAAAAAAAAACCCTAAGCAAAATCGTTAGGGGGTATTAATCGTTTTATTATTTTTTATAATTTCTTTGATATCTCTTGCACGGTTTTTTATTCTTTCTGTGGCTTGAGGAGAAACAATAACTCTTGATAACCATTTGATGGCTTCTCCATCTCTCTTAAGTCGACGTGCTAAATCTCCAATCAAATACATGACGGTTATTTCTTGCAAACCACAAACTGGAAAGCGTTCAAATTGGTACGCTGATATAAAGCCTTCATAAGCGTTTTCTATAAATCTATTTCTCTCTTCTCTGATACTTCTAAGTTCTTCTTTCGTCAATTGAAGGTCATGTCTTAATTCCTCTTCATACCCTCTATAGAGCCAGCTTAATTTTAAACATATATAAGCCTTCTCACTCGGTTTCACCTTTTTTACTACAGCATTTAACAAAACTAATTTGTACCGTTCTATTGCTATCTTGTAAGTATACATATCAGGATAAGATTTACTTCTATATCGGTTAGAAATTGACTCTTTAACCCATTGTCTTTGTTTTGGTGTTATTTTAGTAAAAAAACGGTTTAATGCTGCATAACCGCAGTGTTGACATAAAGCAGCATCATAAAGAACAGGATCTATACCTTCATAAATAGGACGTAAATCGGTATCTGTGGTGATAAGCTTTGCTTTTCCTGTCTTAACTGTTCGTATATGACATATATGATTACATACGGGACATCTTACTTTTCTGTCAAATAAATAGGACTCTTGAAGCATCTTATCATCCTGTTCATCGTTAATACTATGTTTTGATTCGTATATCTCTTTTTCAATAAAATCTCCCAGTCCAAATACCTCAAGTCCAGAAAATAAGTTACTCATGAATTCACCTCATATAGTTGAAGATAACCAAATTTTAATATATAAATGGAATACATTTCTATTTAGACAATGGCTTGTTACATCCTATAAAAAAGCCAACCCATTAATTGTTATCGTACTGTGATGTATAGGCGAATCATTGCTATAGAGGCAGTCATTTTTTATTGGGTTTATAGGTATTTCTTAAAGATACTATTTGATTTAAAACAATATGAGAGGAACTTGAATCCTTTGTATCTATTATAAAATAACCGTGTCTTAAAAACTGAAATCGTTTTCCAACTTTATAATTCTTAATTGAGGGTTCTACATAACAAGTCTCAAGTACTTCTAATGATTTTGAATTGAATACTGCTTGACCATCACTGTCTGCTTGTTCCTCTTTAAATAAATAGTCATAAAGTCTAATCGATGTTTTCACAGATTCTTTGGCATGTACCCAATGAAGAGTTCCTTTAACCTTTCTGCCAGTAAATCCTGTACCGCTCTTTGTCTCTGGATCATAAGTACACCTTATTTCTACAACAACACCATTATCATCTTTTATGACTTCATGACATTGTATAAAATAAGCATATTTTAATCGAACTTCCTTTCCAGGAGAAAGTCTAAAATATTTTTTAGGTGGGTCTTCTAAAAAGTCTTCTCGTTCTATATAGAGTTCTCTTCCAAAAGGAATCTTTCTTTTTCCTAATGCTTCATTTTCTTGATTATTCTCTGCGTCCAGCCATTCTATCTGACCTTCTGGATAATTTGTTATCACAACTTTTAATGGTTTTAAAACCGCCATCAATCTAGGCTCTTTAAGCTTTAAGTCTTCTCTTATACAATACTCAAGCATGGCTGAATCAACCGTACTCTTGCTTTTAGAAACTCCGATTAGTTCCATAAACTTCTTAATAGCCTCAGGTGTATAGCCACGTCTTCTTAAGCCTCTTAAAGTAGGCATTCTAGGATCGTCCCACCCCTCTACAATACCATCCTCTATGAGCTTTCTCAGTTTCCTTTTCTGAGTTACGGTATTTGTAAGTTCTAAGCGAGCAAATTCAATTTGTCTTGGGGGATTTTCCCATTCTAAATGCTCCAGCACCCAGTTATATAATGGTCTATGATCTTCAAATTCTAAACTGCACAGAGAGTGTGTAATTCCTTCTATTGCATCAGAGATCGGATGAGCATAATCATAAAGTGGATAGATGCACCAATCATCTCCAGTTGTATGATGATGTGTATGCTGTATCCTGTAGAGTACAGGATCACGCATATTCAAGTTAGGGGAGGACATATCTATCTTAGCTCTTAAAACTCTTGTCCCATTTTCAAAGGCTCCATCCTTCATTTGTTGAAACAGTTCTAGGTTCTCTTTAATTGAACGGAGTCTATAAGGGCTATCCTTGCCAGGCTCAGTAATGGTTCCTCTGTAATCTTTTATTTCTTGTGGAGATAAATCACAGACATAAGCTTTTCCTTTGTTAATCAATTCTAAAGCACATTCAAAGAGCTTTTGAAAATAACTGGAGGCATAGAATAGCCTATCCTCCCAATCATAGCCCAGCCACTTAATGTCTTCCTTTATTGCTTCTACATACTCAATATCCTCACCAGACGGATCCGTATCATCAAATCGAAGATTACACTTACCCTTATATTTCTCTGCCATACCAAAATCGATACATATAGCTTTCGCATGGCCGATATGCATATACCCATTAGGTTCTGGTGGAAATCTAGTATGCACGTTTTTGTAAATACCATCTTCTAAATCTTTATCTATAAATGCTTCAATAAAATTCCTAGAAACATTGCTGTCCATAGGTCTTCCTCCTCATTTACAACTTTCATCATCCTAATATCATACCATATTCTTCTAGTCTTTCATAGTTATTATTCATTTTTCATGGTTTTTTTACATGGAATTGTATTAGACAAATCACAACAAGCATATTATAATTGATATTAATTATGTTCTTTTATAGTAAATATACAGATAATAGAAGTCTATAAAATAAGAATTGAGGGGTATTATGATCAACCATAAGAAAAGTACTTTCTATACAAGAAAGCTCAAGCAGAAAAGATTAGAAGAAGGAAGATGTATAGATTGTAATAAAGTTAGAGAACAAAAAGAACGGGTACGCTGTAATGATTGTTTATCTTTACAAATGATAAAGGCTAGAGAAAGACGACAAATCACTTCTAAAGGCATAAATACAACAAAGGAAAATAAAGAATAAACTTCACTTGTAGAATATAAAATGATTAAAGCTAAGAGTTTTTAGGAAGCAAAATTCAAGATATATTCCCGTCTTTGACAGTTGAAAGATAGTGAAAGCTTGGGAACCCTTGTGAATAGGGAGTTCCAAGCTTTTTGAGTTATAAAATTTTTGCGTACTTTATTTATTTTTTAGTGTCTTTGAAAATTTTTTTTATTTTTTTTAGACTGATAACCTGATAATCAGTCCTGAAACCAAATGCGTTATGTAAAGCATCGGTTAAATTAGTTCTAGTATAAGTTGGTATATATCCTTCAGCAGGGACACAATA
>JANQFZ010000005.1 GCA_028277605.1 Vallitaleaceae bacterium
TAATTGAAGAGAAATTAAGAAAAAGGAGCAAAACTTCTATATGCAATAGTTTTACTCCATATGTTGTAATTACAGATAGTTTCTATCAATAATACACACTAGTAAACATTATTCAACTAAGTACAGCTCATTCTTACTAATGAATTGACTGGCTTCTTTAATAGCTATAGCAATAGTGATTGCATCTGTTTTACTAAGCTGTTGTTCTAATCGTTCTTGATTCCAAAAGCTATCAGAAAATGATGCTAGTTCACAACCAACATTCCATTCTGGAATACATAAATAATTACCTTTATTAGATTTACCAAAGATGATATGAAAAGAAGAACCATGTCCAGTAACATCTATTGAATAACAGTTCTTTATTGTTTTTATGTGGCTTATTTCTACTGAGTTAGATGGACTCAACCTTGTGTAAAGCATATTTCACCTCATATATAAGAATTATATTTATCCTAATTCAGTTTCATTAACTGCAAGCATCACAATGTCTGCATTAATACTACTTATATTTTTGGTATTAGCAATCATAAGACA
This sequence comes from Vallitaleaceae bacterium, assembly GCA_028277605.1. GTDB lineage: Bacteria > Bacillota > Clostridia > Lachnospirales > Vallitaleaceae > JANQFZ01. The sequence continues at coordinate 538 of JANQFZ010000005.1, forward strand.
AGCATTACAAATCTTATTAATTAATCTAGGAATACCATTAGAAGCATTGATAATAGCTTGAATAGCATTCGTATTAAAGATTTCTATATGACAGTTTGCACCTTTTAGTTTAGAAAAAATATATTCTATTGCTTCTTCTTTAGTCAGATTATCAATGTTATAGTTCATTGTAATTCTTTGACGTAATGGTTCATTAGTCACAAGACGAAGTGTATTATTAAGTCCTTTAAGACCTACAAGAAGCATAACGGCACGATCTTTAGAATCCATATCAAAGTTAAAAAGCATCTTAAGGTCACCTAGTATGCCATTATTGATATAGTTAGCTTCGTCTATAATAATAACTGGTGTTATACGCTTTTCTAAGGCATATCTAGTTAGTTCGTTTTGTATGAGTTTAAAGTTATCAGCTTTACGAAACAAAGGCTCTAATTCAAGCTCTCTGGCAAGATGCTTATAAAACTCAGTTACAGTAAGTGTAGATAAAGAAGTATAGACAACTTTATATAAAGAAGGATTAAGTGCTTTTGACCAATGTCTTATCACTGTTGTTTTACCTCTTCCAGGTCCACCCGTAATGACTCCAAAGCCTTTATTGCTTAGTAAATAATCTAACCTGTAAATGATTTCTTTATATTCTGATGTTTCTATGATAATATCATGTGTATTTTTTATAAAAGGATTGAAATCAAGAGAGTATCTGCTAATGTAATCCATTTTTATCGCCTCCTGTCAGTTTTACTTTGTCTCTTTTAATCAATGCATTTTCTTGTTTGTTTAATAGTTTTAATGGAGTTAATGCTTTTGTGTGTTTGTCAACAATATAGATTTTACTAAGGTCAGGAGAATATCTTAGAGTTATTTTTTGACGAGAATAGCGATAATCGACCTCATACTCCGTTTCGTTAATCATGACAACATTATCAGCGGATACCCGTCTTTCATATTCAAGCAGAAAGGATTTCTCTATTTGTTCATCAGAAAGTCTTTTAATAAGATAAGATTCTCTATAGAATCTATCCTGTGGAGAGAGACCATTTAATGATGAATGAATACTTTGGTTATATGTTGTAACATATTCCATTAACGATGCTTTAAGTTCTTTTAAAGAAGTATAATCCTCACTTTTTAATTGTGACATCCAATGCATTTTTAAGGTTCTAAACCATCTTTCGATCTTGGCTTTACTCGTTGGAGTATACGGTGCACAGTAATTTAGAGTCGTGCCTATTCTAGCAGCAAGTAATTGAATTTGCTTATTTTTATAGGTAGAACCATTATCAAAATTCAAAATTTTAGGTCTACCATATCTTGTAACGGATGTTTTTAAAACAGACATCAGATTAACAAAGTTATCATTAAAGAATACATCAGCACCTACAACATATCTAGATGAATCATCTATTAAAGCGATAATATAAGTACGTTTTTTCTTACCATCAATATTTAAATAAAGGGAAACACTACTATCACCACACCATACTTCATTAATGTGAGCACGTTCATATCTTTTCATATCTTTATGAGTTGTATAGTTGTTTTTAATATTTAACTGATTCACAAATCGATTAACAGTAGAAAGTGATAATTCACCATGCTTAATGGTTCCATTATGTATAAGTTTTTGATGAATAAGAGTTGCAGGTATTCTTGGGTATTCTTTTTTTAAGTAGATAATCTGTTCTTTAATATCATTATCAATTTTTCTTTGTTTTCCAGTATCACAGCGTCTTTTGGGGATAAGAGCATCAAACCCATCACGTCTATACTTATAGAACCACCTCTCAAGAGTAGCTGCACTTATTATAGTATCTTCTCCACGTGGATTTGTATAAACTTTTTTTGCAGCATCACGAAAGAACGCTTTAGTCGATTTGGTATCATCATAGTTACCACTAATTAAGGGTGCTAAGATAGAATACCTGAATAGAGCGATATTTTGTCTTGCTTCGTCATTCATAATAAAAGACCTCCTTTAAAATAAGTTGATACAATGATTTTAAAGGTTAATTAATGAAAGATAAAACAAGCTTATGTGGGTTTAAGCAATTAATAGATTGGGAACGCATTTAATCTGCATAAACTGTCTACTAAAAAGCTTAAGACAGTTAATAACAAGTGAAGTTTCATCGTTAAGTGGTAACCTAAAGGCTGTGATACGTTCCTTCCAATGTCGTAGATACTGTCTTATAATGTATTTAATATTGCTTTCATCTATGTATTCATTTGCAATCATAAACTGTTCATAAGAAGAATTAGAATGATACATTTTAATAATAGAAAGATGCTCTGTTAATGGTATTTGAGAATAGGGAACGATTACTTTGGGAAAAATAGCGTGTGTTTTACCACAACATTTACAGATAACACGTAAGACTCTTATAAAGACTGGACCATCAGGAGTTTTAATCGTTCTTTTATAATAGGCATGTTTAATAAAATGACCCAATACTCCACAAGAACAACTTAACTGATGTAAATGTAATGCTTCAATAAACTTATTATAAGATTTTTGTGTGAAAGACTTGATTTTATGTGTTGTAACAGTTATCATAATAGTACTTGTTGGTAACAGAAGCAGAACTTTGGTCGGGGACGCTTCTGTTTTTCCTTATCTAGATTTTCTATAAAAAATAATAACACAAAGATGAATACTATTAAATAGTTTGACTAGAATTTAGCTATTTAGGTGATCGCTATCCTTCGCTTATTTTGAATAGATTTCTATTATTAAGGATTATATAAAACGCTATTCAACATTATTACAAACTTGTGTGGTAATACATGCATTAAGAATCGACGGACAAATTCTTCTTGAGATAAAGTCAAAGATTTCTTTTTACTGTCACGATTAGCTGAGAAAGATAATAAACAAGCTAAATAGAAAACTAAAAGGTTATTACAATTACTATGGAATCACAGGCAATTACAGAATGCTACATAAGATGCATGGGATAGTGAAAAAATTGTTGTATAAATGGATGAATCGAAGGAGTCAAAGACAAAGCTTTAACTGGACAGAATTCAAAAAGAAGATAAAAGAAAGATATCCAATACAAAGACCATTCATCAAAAGTTTAAACGAACAAATGGAATTAATTATATAGCTGGAAGCAGCTGGAAGCGGAAGTAGAGATATACAACTGAGGAGCCCAGTGCAGGAAATCTGCACGCTGGGATCTGTGCCAGGGGCAACCTATTGGCTCTATGGTGACTGTGACATATGTGTTAGTTTATTGAAATGATGTAGTAAAACAAAGGAGAATCTGAAATGTGGTTAAACAGTACGCAGATGATACTGCATTAAATATCCGGAAGAAACTACATCAAAAATATAGTATTAATAAGCAAGGGTTTGGTTCTTGGCTTTTTGACCAATATTAGTTACCTGTAGGCTCGAAAATTTTAGAACTTGGAAGTGGATATCTGGAAACCACATTTTAGTAACTTAGCAAATAATTTAGA
>JANQFZ010000036.1 GCA_028277605.1 Vallitaleaceae bacterium
TTAGAAATACTGGGGTTATATCCCAAGGATCTGATACTCACTGGGGAGGTATATGCTATTTGGGAGGATCATGATGTCTATAACTTCAGCTGAAGAACCTAAACGCTACGGCTTTGTCGGTATCCTTATAAACAACCGAGAGACACAAGGACCTAAAGTGAATAAGATACTTGCTGAACACGCTGGTCTCATCATAGGTCGGCTCGGAATGCCTCATCTAGAGGAAGAATCCTTATCCATCATTACATTGATCGTATGGGCTACCAATAGCGAGATAGGTTCTCTTACAGGTAAACTGGGAATCATTAAAGGTATTGCTGTAAAGTCAGCACTCCACAAATCCCTGTTCTCCAACGAAACACCAGACAATTAATTTTTTGATGTAACAAAAAGAATGTTGTAGTGTTGGGGTCAGGACTTTGCAATTTTAAAAGCTTTTTTAGAGTAATTAATATATCAGGCTTATCAAAATTAGTTGAAAAACCACTGAATAGAGGACGGTTTTTTCAACTAATTTTTCTATATATAGGAATTTATTAATTTTTATTGATTGGTAGAATCGTTTCTCACACATCCTGATGTACCCACAATACTATGTGTAAAAAGTATATAAATTCTTTAATACCTAGTTTTTTGCATTCTTCAAGAGCATGATCCCATAACCTTTTCCAATATGCATAGGTTCTATAAATAGATATTCTAATGAGACCTCATTAACATTTAGCAACAATCCATAAAAACCTACCATTTTCTCATCATCTTTTAGAATATAAGTTGGATTATTTATTAAATTCTTCTGTAATTAAGTATATATCTTTGAATCTATCCATAAAATCTGAGTCATAGCCCCAATAAGATTCTGATCTGATTTCTAGACTAGCTAATAACTTTATATCCCTTGGTGATGCACTTAATATTGTGTTCATTGGTTATCTCCTATAATAAAACAATTGCTTATCTCAAATAGCGTATTGTAATTTGAGACGTGATCTAGCCTTAGAGGAAGACGCTCATGTCACAAAGGTGACTAATGCGCCGACCGTCGTCACAGACTTAGGCTAGGTCATGTGCACAGGGCTTCTTCCTAGGACGGATTCATTGCCCGTAGTGAACTCAAATTGTTGTTGTACTAAACCTGTTAGTGCGCTAGGTTCTTTTATCTACGTTTTTTATTTCGCTTTCCTGCTCTTTTTTTGTACTTTTTCCACATAAATTTATGTAAGTACGTTTCAATTGGTGATTTTCTCTTTCTCTTTTACACAAAATAAATCATAGATTAAAATTCAAGAATGACTTGTTGCTTACATTGAAAGCAGGAGGGATTTAGATATATTAACACTGACAAATTCCAAGTGGCTAAACGATGTTGCAGAAGATAATCATACTAATTTCTCCCAGCTTCTTCAGCATTCACTAAAAGAACATCTCAAAGTAGTTAATCCCTTTACTTTTCAATTCTAGAAAAAAATTTCCTCTCAGGAATTCCATAAAATCATCATAGACGGAAACATCATTTGGGCTTCCCATAATTGAAAATCCCCCTACGGTAAATGAATAAACCAAAGCTAATGTTGGCTCTACTATATTATCAACCCACACATCACCTTTACATTCACCTGCAACTATTCCAGAATAACTGGGGTTATCATTGTATAAAATACTTGTAAATTTGCTTAAATCTGTTCCAATTACCTTTTCCATCATTTGTCACTTCCTCGTATATGATTAACTTTATTTTTTGTTTTAATCCATCCACATTACAATTCAAAATTACATCTTTACCTCCATCTTTTGCTTCTGGAGTTTATTTTTATTAGAACTATGATTTTTAAGCTTTAAATACTTCTTTAAAGTGTCTATATGCATAGGATAGAATACACTACAATTCTTAGTTATTAATTTATCTAGTTCTTTAAGCGATATCCATCGTAAATTCTTTGATTCTGGACTCTCATGTAATAATTCTCCCGAAACTTTACAGATAAATACTTGAACCATTATGGGATAATACCCTTCTATATTTTGACTACTTGAAAAGGGTGAATAATTTAAGACTTTATATCCTTTCAACTCCACTAAAGTACTTTCATCTTCTCCTTCAATATTATCTACATCTAATCCAGTTTCTTCTTTTATCTCTCGTCTTAAACAATCATAAATATTTTCATTAGCTCTAATTTTTCCAGCAGGTATTTCAATTAGCCCATTTTCTATTGGGGCATCATCTTTATAG
>JANQFZ010000052.1 GCA_028277605.1 Vallitaleaceae bacterium
TAGTACAATTTTCGACATGCGCTTAACAAAAAGAAGTATCAATAGCCAAATAAACTAATTTCATAAAAAATCCATTTACACTAAACTATTGATACTCCCAGAAAGTTTCACATGGATCAGCTAACGATAGCAACTCATCATTATAAACTACAACTTTCCATCCACCATCTTATTTGACGCTTACGAAAGAACGCTAGTTCCTAAATTATTAAATTAGTTGGAAACACACAAAATAATATAAGAAATAGAAGTACCGTTAGGTACTTCTATAGTCAAGAGTTAGTAACAATAAATGTTAAAACTACTTAAGGGTATTAATATAATCCATGAGAGACTCGTACATAGTGTTAAGGGTTTCAGATATTAAGTCTTCATCATTTTCTTCTATAGCTTTTTTCAGTTCTTCATGTAGCTTTTTGTGATTTTCTTTTAGAGCTGTTTGTACTTCTGTAAGTTGTGGCTTATACTGTTCCTTGATTTCATGTATTTTTAATTTTTGTTCATCCCTAAAGGCTCTCAAAGCTTCTGAGGCTTCTTCTTTTGTAATGCCACCAGCCTTTAATTCTTCAAGAATATCTTCTCTTGATGCCTTTTGTTCATCTTTAAAGGCATCCAATACAGCTTTCTTTTCTTCTCTTTTCTCAGAGGTTAAGCTTTTTAGTTCCTCATAAGCTGTTTCAAATTCTTCGATTTTATCAGGTGCATAATCTTCTAGTATAGTTATTAGCTTATGACCGTGTTCTCTTTCACGCTCACCCTTTTCCTTTCGTTCGCCTTTTCCTTTTTCAAATCCTCTTTCAAAAGGCTTTTTGAAGTCACCCCTACGTTCAATGGTCTGTTTAGGTGTCGTGTTTTCATCTGCTGTCTCATTAGCAAATGCCAAACTTGGTATCATAAGTGTTGCACATAAGCTCGTTACCACTAAACCTTTTGATATTTTTTTTAACATGTTATCACTCCTTAAGAATTATTTAATACACTAATATCATAACTAAAGAATATGGTATAAATCTAGTATAAATGTATGAAAAGTGTATGAAACTTTTTTATGCATTTTTACTTCTCAAGCTACTATTGAATAGATGCTAATTTAACTACATTGGTTTGTAGTAGTAATTATCCTATGTAATTGCTTTATACTATATTAGCGAAAAAAAAATACGTCAACTTGCATAAAGTAGTACATTATTGTATATTATATATATGATAGAGAAAAAAATATTCGTATGGAGGGAATTATGCTTGCTCAATTTACGTATAAGAATTATAAGTGTTTTAGAGATGAGACAACATTTGATATGCAGGCAGCTACTATAAACGAACATGAAGAGACAATACTTAGAGATAAGAAAGATGGAGAACGATTTATACCGGTAGCAGCTATATATGGACCAAATGGGAGTGGCAAGTCTACGGTTCTTGAAGCGTTGTGGCATTTAACAAGTAAGATAATGTTCCCTATAGTAATGTTTGAAAATATCGATGACAAAGAAAGTATTACACAGAGTGATACAACTCCTTTTAAGCTCGATGATACATCTAAAGATAAAGCTTCTGAATTTGCCATCATATTTAGATATAATAATAAAGAGTTTAATTACTACATTAGCTTTATTGAAAACAAAGTTTTAAATGAAAGCTTATATAAGTTAAATTTAGGCGGAAAAAAAGAGAGTGAAATATTCTTTAGAAGTGAAAATGAAATAAAAAATGGCAGTGTTATTAAATCTGTGTCTAAGACAGAAGTATCTTCCAAAATGCCTTATTTATCATTTCTAAAAATTAATTATAATTTTCCACTAATAAACGAAATAGTAGAATGGTTTAGTAAATGCGATTATAGTCATTATGGATTATCCTTTGAAGAAACACAGTTCTACTTTCCAAGTAGACAAGAAGATAAAGAGATTGTAATATCAGTTTTAAATGAAATGGATATTAATATAAACGATATAAACATTAAAAAAGATGAGAAAGGGGAAATTAAAGACATCATCACAATACGTAATCGTAAAGGCAAAGAATATCCATTAAGTATTTTTGACGAGTCTAGTGGGACAATTAAAGTAATTAGCTTATTACCAAAAATTTTAGATGCTATTATTCATGGGAAGCTGATGATAATAGATGAATTAGATGCGAAATTACATCCAAAGCTATTAAAATATATCGTTAAACTGTTTAAAACACCACATATAAATAAATCAGGAGCTCAACTAATATTTACTTCTCAGGACCTGACTACAATGAAAAATGATTTATTTAGACGTGATGAAATATGGTTCACTGCAAAAAATGAAAACGATGCTTCAGAGTTATACTCATTAATAGAATTACGAGATGAAAAAGGAGAGTTAATTAGAAAAAACGCAAGATTTGATAAGCAATACTTAGAAGGCAGGTACGGTGCTGATCCATACTTCCAAAGCATTATTAATTGGGAGGTAAATTAGATGAGCAGAAAACCACTCAAAAGAGATGAATTAAAAAGAGCTACTAAAAAGAAAAAAAGGAAAGAAGGTTCAAGACTTGCACAACCAGAGAGATATTTAATTATTTGTGAAGGGAAAAAGACAGAACCTAATTATTTTAAAGGGATTCAAAAAAGAATTAATAAAAAGTATGATAAAAAGATAAGTGAAAGGATTCAATTAAGGGTTAAAGGAACGGGTAGAAATACTTTATCTCTATTAAATTTTGCAAAAGATCAAGTCAAACAACAAGAAGAGAATGGTATTTTATATAATCATATTTGGTTAATCTATGATTTAGATGATTTTCCTTTAGATAATTTTGATAATACTGCATATTCAGTTGAATCAATGAATAAAAATAATAACACTTCTACAAAATGGCATGTAGCTTGGTCCAATCAATGTATAGAAATTTGGTTTTTATTACACTTTGATTATTATAACTCTGATGTACATAGAACTAATTATTTTAAAAAGTTAAGCAAGGTATTTAAAAAACATGGACTTGATAATTATACAAAGAACAATGAAGATATATTTGAAATACTAATAGAATTTGGAAGCTTAGAAACTGCTATTAATAATGCTAAGCTACTTTATAGAGAAAAAAAGGCTCATGTACCTTCAAAAATGGCACCAGCAACTAAGGTTTATGAACTAGTTGAGCTATTAAGACCTCATATGTTTTAATGTATTTGGTATCATAATAGTCGAATTCAAAGTTTAACTAATATCAAAAGGTATTTACTGAGATAAATAAATTTATGTGTTAATAATTTATATTGACAAATCCCAAGTTTAGTGGTAGAGTTATTTAAAATAATATAAAAACGATGAAGAGGAATAGTAGATATTTGGAGAATGACAGAGAGCTATTGGTTGGTGTGAAATAGTATTCAAGAAATATTGAACTCGCCTTGGAGTTTCTCGCTGAATTTAGTAGGTAGAGACGGAAGCCAACCGTTACATAGGCAGGATATCGGTTGTATTTCCTGTATCTGCAAATAATTGGTTAAAGGTATTAAGTCTATTAGCTTAAGCCTAATGTATGCAAGGAAGTAATTAACCTGTATCGTCAGAGTGTATTTATTGTATAATGAATGAATAAGAGTGGTACCGCGATGCCTTCGTCTCTTAATTTTAAGAGACGAGGGCTTTTTTAGTTATTTAAATAAAAATATAATCATTGAATGTTTAAAGTGACTTTAATAGTGTAATTAAATAAAAGCCGCTTTTTCAAATAAAGTGAGGAATAATTAGTCATAAGATAGTTAAAATTGAATGTAGAATAAGGGAGGCATTAAAATGAGATTTAAAAAGTATAAGACGTATGAACCTGTGAAGTTAGACGATCGACAATGGCCGTCCAGAAGTATTACTAAGGCGCCTATATGGTGTAGTGTAGACCTTAGAGATGGTAACCAAGCGTTGCCTATACCTATGAGTATAGAGGAAAAAACCAAAATGTTTTTATTACTTGTAGATATGGGATTTAAAGAAATTGAGGTAGGGTTTCCTTCCGCATCTCAGACAGAATACGATTTTTTAAGGAAGTTAATTGAAGATAACTTGATACCAGAGGATGTTACCGTTCAGGTCTTAACACAGGCAAGAGAAGAACTCATTGAAAAGAGCTTTGAAGCACTTAAAGGTAGTAAAAGAGCTATTGTACATGTCTATAATTCTACTTCTGTACAGCAAAGAAATGTGGTATTTAATAAAAACAAGCAGGAAATAATAGATATAGCTTTGAATGGAACTCGTAAGATTAAAGAACTTGCTAATAAAGGTATGATAGAAGAGGTGGTTCTAGAATATTCCCCAGAAAGCTTTACAGGGACTGAGTTAAATTATGCCTTAGAAATATGTGAAGCCGTTATGGATGTTTGGCAGCCAACTCCAGAAAATAAAATAATTGTCAACCTACCAGCTACAGTTGAGATGTCCACACCTAATGTTTTTGCCGATCGTATTGAATGGTTTAGTAAAAAGCTCAAGAATAGAGATAGTGTTGTCCTCAGTGTTCACACACACAATGATAGGGGTACAGGTGTTGCAGCATCAGAATTAGCACTATTAGCTGGTGCGGATAGAGTTGAAGGTACACTGTTTGGTAATGGTGAAAGAACAGGTAATGTGGATCTAATTACACTAGGGTTAAATTTATTTACACAAGGTATCAATCCAGAAATGAAAATTGATAATCTATCTGAAATTGTTAAGGTCTATGAAGCATGTACAAGAATGACAGTTCATCCAAGACATCCATATTCAGGTGAATTAGTGTATACTGCTTTTTCTGGCTCACATCAAGATGCTATCCGTAAAGGATTGAAGGCTTATGAAACTGAGCAGCCAGACTATTGGGAGGTTCCATATCTTCCTATCGATCCTGCTGATATTGGAAGAGAATACGAAGCCATCATACGAATCAATAGTCAATCTGGTAAAGGTGGAATAGCTTATATACTTGAGAATAATTTTGGATATAAACTTCCCAAAAAAATGCATCCAGAAATAGGTAAAATTGTTCAAGTGGTTACGGATGGAACAGGTAGAGAGTTAGAACCAAAAGAGATTTTAAAAGTTTTTTCAGATACGTATCTTAATAATAAAAGAACACTTTCGCTAAAGCACTTAAAAAGTATCATCGAAGATGGTGAGCAGAGCAGTAAGAATGAAATCGTATTTATTACCGCTGATGTACTATGGAATCAAACCAGACAAAAGATAACAGGATATGGTAATGGACCTATTGATGCTTTCTTCCATGCATTAGAAACTATAGATATAGAATCCTTTACACTTGTTGATTACGAAGAGCATAGCCTCTCAGGAGGTTCAAATGCTGAAGCTGTGGCTTATATTGGATTAAAGGATAAAAATGGCACCATAAAATACGGCGTTGGTAAAGATTGTAATATAAATATTGCATCTATTCAGGCAGCTATTAGCGCAATCAACCGATTTTTAGAACTATAAATAAAGTGAATGAATGACCGCTCTGCATTGCTTGCAGAGTTTTTTCTTTACACATTAATATTGAGTAAAGTTGATATTAATCCATACATCCCAACGTATTGATATTAGAACAATTATTATCATATGTATCTTTAGATACATATGCAAAAAAAGTCGTATGATACAATATTTACAATGATAATCATACTCAATATAATACTAATAAAAAGGAGGTGTTAGTTAAGCTTACATATTTATAGATATTTGATACTATGATGTGAGATCATGGTGTTAGCTTCTTAAATTATTGAAAGTAGGTAAAATATGTTAAATATAAGTGATATGGATCAAAACATTGCCTATTGGCAGTCAGTATTAGAAAATGATCCTTTAACCAAAAGAAGCATACGATCGCAAGAAGAACTTGAGAACAGAAGAGAAGAAAAGAGAAAAGAAGAGAAAAGAAAAAAAGAGAAAAATAAAGACTCTAATCAAAAAAAGGACAAGTTTAAAAAAGAACGAGAAAAAACTATAGAGATACTCAAAAGAGATGGTGTACTAAAAAAGGGCATTGATATTTTAGATGTTGGAGCAGGACCTGCAACTTATGCATTCCCATTTTCAAACATAGCAAGTAAAATATATGCGATTGAGTCATCTACCGAAATGAGTAAAACATTAGAAGATACCATAAAACAGAAGGGCTGCCAAAATATTGATGTCTATCATAATTCTTGGGAATCTATTGATTTAGAAAAAAATGGATGGAAAAATAGATTTGACCTTTCATTTGCCAGCATGTGTCAAGGCGTTGGGAAACCCGAACAGTTTTTGAAATTGATAAATTCTTCAAAACAATGGTGTTTTTATTCAGCTTTAGCAAGAACAGCGTTTCCTGAAGCTATCCAAGATCTTTGGAAAATTTTCTTTTCTGAAGAACTGTCCTACAATACATTTGATATATATCTGCCATTTTCATTACTTTATTCGATGGGGTATCACCCTAAGCTATGGTTTTATAACTTTGAGCTTGAAAAATCCTTTTCTATTGAAGATGCAGTTAATAGTTTCACAGGCTTCATGTGGCAATATATAGAATGTACTCCTGAAGTAACTCAAGTTATTAGGGACTATATTAACAAGAAATCTTCTGGCGACACCTATTTACTAAAACGCACTTTATCTCAAGGGATGATGTACTGGGAAGTCTAAAATAAAATTAACGAAGTTACTATAAGGTATCAATATATTGGGCATTTTATACAGTGCTGATTATTGATACTTTTTGTTTATTTAGCTAAAGTATAAGCGTTTTAACTGGAATTATGAAAGTATCTAAAGAAAGTATATTTAGTAATTTTAAATAATCCTGATATATACACATTGATAACAGAACTAATATCTGACAAGGATTTAAAGGTAAAGATCTGTTAATAGAAATAAATAGTAAAGGATAGTTTCATTTATTATTAAGAATTTTTTTTTGCAAGCGTATGTTTGACAGATTAAATACAAGATGTTAATCTAATACTATACTAAAAGCAATGATAAGGAAAAGTAAAGATAATGTCGCTTTTACAGAGAGCTCCGTGTGCTGAGATGGAGTAAAGCTATTTATTTTGAATACCCCTTTGAGCTGCACTTCAAACATTCAATATGAATTAGTAGAGGTATGCCGGCTGCACCCGTTACAGTGCTAGAGTATAAATAACAGTACTTGAAGAGGCTAATCGTGTGAATGATTAGCAAACTAGGGTGGTACCACGGGATATAAAACTCTCGTCCTTTTTTATAGAGGACAGGGAGTTTTTTTTATTGGTTAAAATACTGGTATGAAACAGGTGTAAGCTGAATTTAATATTAATGACTGGAGGAATGGATTTATGTTACCTATGGAAGAACAAATCAAAATTTTAACTAAAGGAGTAGAAGAAATTATCAACGTAGAAGATTTAAAGGAAAAGCTAAGTTTAGGAAAAAGCCTTAATATCAAGCTAGGGTTAGACCCAAGTGCTCCCGATATTCATTTAGGTCATACGGTTGTCCTAAGAAAATTAAAGCAGTTTCAAGACTTAGGGCATCATGTCATTATCATTATTGGTGATTTTACAGGTATGATTGGTGACCCAACTGGAAAGTCTAAGACTAGAAAGCAATTAACACAAGAAGAAGTGATGCATAATGCGAAAACCTATGAAAAACAATTATTTAGAGTTTTAGATAGAGAAAAAACAGAAGTGCGGTTTAATAGTGAATGGCTATCAAAGCTTCATTTTTCAGAAGTTATTGAACTTGCTTCTAAATATAGTGTATCTAGAATGCTTGAAAGAGACGATTTCAAGAAACGCTTTATGAGTCATCAGAGTATAGGGATTCATGAGTTTTTCTATCCTCTAATACAAGGATATGATTCTCTGGCTATCCATGCAGATGTTGAAATTGGCGGAACAGATCAGCGTTTTAATATACTAATGGGAAGAACATTGCAAAAAGTATATGGTAAGATCACTCAAGCAGCCATTTTTATGCCAATATTAGAAGGGATAGATGGGAAGAATAAGATGAGTAAAAGCTTAGATAACTATATTGGTATCGATGAATTGCCGAATGCCATCTATGGTAAAACTATGTCTATCCCCGATCAATGCATCATAAGATATTATCAACTTGTAACGGATATTCACCCAAATAAAATTGCAGATATTAAGGAACAACTAGACATAGGTAAAGTTAACCCCAGAGATATAAAAATGGCTTTAGCAAAAGAAATTGTAAGACTCTACTATGGGGAAACACAGGCAAGTCAAGCAGAACAGAACTTCATAGAAATATTTCAAAAAAAGAAACTACCTGATCATTTAAGAGAGTTGACTGTATGCTCTAATCAAATGGATCTTATTTCAATTATAAAAAAAGCTGGTTTTGCTTCTTCAAACAGCGAAGCAAGGAGGTTGGTTCAACAGGGAGCTGTAAGTATCAATAATAAAAAAATCGATTCATTGGATACCATTAGGATTAATCATGGAGCAATATTAAAAGTGGGTAAAAGAAGATTTGTAAAACTTGTTATTAAGTGAAAAATAAATAGCTGAAAATAGGGGGAGGCTGATAAGGAGAGGAAAAGAGTGTTTGATAGTTTATTATGGTTAAAAGAATCAAAAACAAAAAAACTAAATACAGCAGTCATCAAAGATCTTAATCTTTATGGTGTATATGAAAAGCTGCTTGAAATAAGTGAGCAAAATGAAACATTTATTTACCACTTGTGTATGGATAAGGCTACAATACAATACAGACAGGATATACTAGCTGATTTTTTAGCAACTCCAGATTTTATAAGGGATATAGAGAATAATTTAAAAGGGTTTAGAGAGTTAAAGTCAAAGAAAACAAAACCTAGTGGTAACATATCCAATTTTTACTCTTTAATTGATCTAATCATAACTGTTGAGACGACAGTTCAATGCATTGAGGATCTAAATCAGACGCTATTATATTATAAAGAAAGCTCTGATGGTCTACTTCAATTAAAAAGAGATATACAGAGCAGAATGCAGACTAAAGAATTTAATGAAATGAAACAAGATTTAAAAGAAATAAGGTATATATTTAATCGTATTAAAGGGTTAGAAATATCTATAAATATGTCACCTGGCATGCGACCGTATGAAGCTCAAATAACAAAAGTTAATGACTATCCGTATAAGTATCCAGTAGCATTTAGGAAATCAGCTACCTTTCTTAAAGAGGATGTTTTGTTTCTTGGAAATTACTTAAGTCAGTATTCACCTGTTTTTAAAATAGGCAAAGTGGATTGGGATTTGTTAGATGAAATCGAATATGCTCTTAGAGAGCATAAAGACATCCTTTTTAATTTTTTAGAGCGTTATCAAGAAATCAGTATAGAGCCTTTTATTGACTTGCTTGAAGAAGTAACTTTTTACAGATCCAGCTGTGATTTAGTCAAATTATTAGAAGACAATCATCTACCCCTTTGTCAGCCAAAGCTGTTGGATGCAGATGAAAGAATAATGCATCTAAAAGACTGTTATAGTCTTTCTTTAGCCTATGAAAAATCAAAGTATCAAGAAAACCATCCCATTATCTACAATGATTTATCGTTTAATGACGATGGACGAATCATGATTCTAACAGGGGCAAATAGAGGTGGTAAAACAACTATTACTCAGGCAGTAGGTCAAATTCAGGTATTAGCTCAGTTAGGTCTGCCTGTTCCTGCAAGTGAGGCAGTTCTCAGCTTAGTTGATGGAGTATATACCCATTTTCCAGTTTTAGAAAAAGAAACTGTGGACTATGGTAGATTTGGAAAGGATTGTGAACGCTTCAGTCATCTTTTTCATCAAGCAACCTATAAGAGTCTGCTATTGTTAAATGAATCTTTTTCAGGAACAAGCTATTTAGAAAGCTTGCAAATAGCTGAAGAAATTGTTAAGGCAGTCAAGTATAAGAAAATACGAATGGTCTATAATACACACTTGCATGAGTTAGGAAATATTGCACTAAAGCTCAATCAGGAGGTAAGTAATGATACAGCAGTTATTAGTATGGTAACAGGCTTGGAACACGGAAAAATTACCTATAAGATTTATGAGGGAGAACCATTAGGTATCAGTCATGCCAAAAAAATTGCTGAAAAATATAACATCACATTTGAACAATTAATGAAGAGACTGGAGGATAGAGCATGAAGACAAAAGAGCATCCATTTATTAGCTTATTGTGGTTAACATCTTCTGATCCTTATTTTACTATTGATGATAAAGCGATGGAAGATTTAAATATTGATGTCATACTTAATAAGCATTTGACTTCAGAAATAGAAGAAATACGACCTTTTATGGAAAAAGTTCCATGTTCTATCCAGACCATACAGTTTCGTCAGGATATATTGAATGATATGGTACGTAATGAAGATTTTTTTGCACCATTTAAAAGAATACTTCATCAATGCTCTGAGATAAAAAACTTAATCAAATTTGCTTTTGAAAAAGAAGCAACCCTTTATAATTTACTCATGAGGATAGAAGAAGTTCAGAGGGTAATGAAGCTAACACAAGAGCTTTTAGAGCTACTTGAACAAGCAGATTTAAAATCAAAAGGCTTACTAAATTTACGTCATATTCTTGATGAAACCATAGACACAGATATTTATCATACTTTTAAAGAGGATATACACAGTATTAAGTGTCTATACAATGGAGTTAAAAGTATAAAATTAGGATTAAATCTAAATGAAAATCTTAAACCCATTGAAGCCATTCTTTTATCGCTCGAGGAGCAACCCTTTAAATACAGTCGTCACCTGAAAAAAACATATAAGATAGTTAATCTAGGTATCCGTGAACTAAAATCCATTCCTAGAAAAATATTTGCACCAGAAAGCTTAACGATGCCCGAATCTTTAAATGCATTGGAAAAAGTTATGGCACCTGCAATGAAACAGTTGATAACATTTTGCGATCAGTTTAACAGCAGCCTACTAAGTCTCTTTGAATCTATTAAAAAAGAAATACCATTTTATGAATTAGGTATTAGTATGTTTAAGACATTAAAAAACGCAGGCTATCCATTATGCCAGCCAAAGATAGCGAATGCAGGCGTAACTCAGATTGATAATTTCTTCAATGTAACACTCGCTTATACGTGGTTAAGTACACAGGATGCTAAACATATGGTTTATAATAGTTTTAGTATGGATAGGGATAGAAATCTATTTATCCTCACTGGAGCCAATCGAGGCGGTAAAACAACCTTTACTCAAGGCATCGGTCAAATCTATTGGCTTGCACAGCTGGGACTTTACATTCCAGCAGAAAAAGCGAGTTTAAAATTAATTGACGGGCTATACCTTCATTTCCCAAGTGATGAGCTTAAGACTGTATATTATGGTCGATTAGGAGAGGAATGTGAACGATTCTCTTCTTTGTTCACACAATTGACGTCAAACAGTCTTGTACTCATGAATGAATCTTTTGCTGGTACTAGCCACTTAGAAAGCTTAACGATTGCAGAAGAAGTCATTAAGTCAATAGAGCTTTTAGGTAGTTCTCTCATATTTAACACACATTTACATGAATTAAGTCAAATGATACCAAAATCAATTAGTTTAGTAACGGGGACATTAAAAGACCTTCAATCTTTCAAGGTATATAGAGGAAAGCCATTAGGTCAAAGCTATGCTAAAGAAATTGCATGTCATTATGGTGTTAGTTATAAACAGTTAGTTGAGTATTAAATATAGTAATTAACTCTAAATGAGCAAATTAATTTACAAATATTACAGGTAATAATTGAACATTCTTAAGCAATCTTTAATACCTGTAAAACAGAATCTAATGGAATATGATGCACATGTACCTTGCTGTTATTTTGACTAATAATCTTAAATAAATTTAAAAAAAGGGGTTTTCCTTCGAAGCTACCATTAAGTACTTCGTAGGTTAGCCCTAGGGTCTTTTCCCTCGCTCCCAAGCTAGGCTTCTAAGTAATTTCGTTAGCTGCTGACGAAGCCTTGCTTAATTCATAAGAACTATAAAGGGGTCGACTAAGACTAACACAGGAGGGGCTGCAAGGGCATCACAGTATTCTAAAGGCTGGAAAAATGGAAAATTAAGTGAAGTTGTAGATGATATTG
>JANQFZ010000008.1 GCA_028277605.1 Vallitaleaceae bacterium
GATAAAAGTGGTACAATTATTGTTACGTAAAAAATTATTATCATAAGCACTCGTAGCTCAGCAGGACAGAGCAACCGCCTCCTAAGCGGTGGGTCGGAGGTTCGAATCCTCTCGTGTGCGTCTTCTGAAAGCCTTGTGTAACAGGGCTTTTCTTTTTTAAAAAAAAGAGCCTTTCGGCTCTTAAATAATAATTATTTATAATATATTTCGTAATAGTTAACCCGCTTATCATAATTCAATCTGCCATATGTAAGTAAAGCAGTGTCTGGATCTACTATATAATCTCCATTACTATCAAATATTTCTATGTTTCTATATTGATTAGGTTTTTGTGACCAGTATCCCGTTTCATCTTGCCTTAAGAAATGGTATTCTCCTTCATCTTCATCAATAAATAGAACAATTTTATAATGTCTATCACTAGCCGTAGAATACTTATTAACTTTTTTTGCACTCCTTCCTAATGCTTCCATATCTGCAAAAAAAGCTGCTTCTAGTTTTTCAGATAACGTTCCTGAATATTGCATAAAATTTGAACGAGGATCTCCATTATCATGAGCAAATAGCCCCGGTTGACACTCATCCTCACTAAAATTATATGAAGTATCAGGATACTTCTTATAATTTAATGCATATGCATAACAGTTTGGATAGCCATATTTAAGTCCTTCTCCAGGCTCTACCACATAGTTATACCACCAATCATAATCAAATTCTGGCTCCCAACCTGAAGTAGGCAAAAAACTACTAGCTGTCGCATTTGTTGTCAGTATTAGAGTCATAATTAAAGACAATAAAGATAATGATAATATTTTTTTCATCCTTTTTTCTCCTTTGTGGTTTATTTACACATAACATAATACATTTATTTGATTAATACTAAGTTAATATAATGTAATTAACAAGTTAATGATTAAATAAGATAGGATTGCTTTCATCATTAATCATCAATGATTTCTAAAGCCATTTGTAAAATTTTCTTTTAAACAATTAAACGAAACTATTTTTTATTATTTATATATATTGACAAATTTAATAAATATATAAAAGTTATGCTAAAGAAGGGACAAACCGTCACTTCAATGAATATAGTATAGTAAAAACAATCATATAGGAGATGTGAAATTTTGAGCTGTAAAAGTGAAGTCAAAGTAGTTAAAGTAAAAAACAAAAGACAGTTTAAATTTTTTACAGATGAAATTTGCAGTAAAATTATGCTGACAGCTGATTCTCGTCAACAAACCATTTATGAGACGGTTAAAGTTAAACCTTCTGGTACGATAAAAATAAGTAATGCCTCAGATTTTATTATGGAAGTCATGATAAAGCATGATAAAAGAGACATGGAATGTATTTGTGTTAAACCAAAAAGTGATAAAATCATAACAAGTACATGCATAGATAGTATTAAAGTAAGATGCTGTTGGCTAGGAGAAAATGATGTATGTTCTGGATGTCTTACACTAATTTTACATTATCCTAGTAAGTATCCAGTACGTAGTGATTGTTGTCGCAGTAAATACGATGAAGAATTAGATGAACAATTACTATAAATCATGGGGGTTAGTGTTTATCCTAATAAACTATAAAAAAATATATAGGAATGGAGGGATGGCTAGTGAATTGCTGTTGTACATCAAAAAGACCTGTAACCGATACAGTACAAAATTGTTTTACATTTAGATGTAAAAACAAAGAAAAAAGGTTGTTATGGGAAGCTGAAAACCTTCAAAAACCTTCTGGTACATTCGTTGTTACAGTACTTGAAGCATGTGATGAAGTTAAACTATTCTTAAATGGCAAGTTTTTAAAAGAACTCAAAGTTGGACAATCTGCGATCTTTACTGCAGATCCATTAGAAAAACTCGAAGTGGAGTGTAAATTCTGGTTTAGAGATGATGACTTAGATGAAGGCTGCTATGATAAGAAACGTGAATGTAAAATAGACCTTTGTTTAGTTGTTAACTATGAAGTATGCTAAATAAGTGATTAACTCTATGTAACGCAATTATCTTTGTTTTTCTCATATAAGAATGAAAGTACACTTTATAGTCTAAGTGTATAAATATAGTACAACCTTATACAGCTTAAGCATCCCTAATTGATAAGTTTTTTGCTATCACCTCCATAAGGAGGTGATTTTCATTAAACCTTAAGCTGACCAATCATAATTTAAACCGTATCATCTACTTTTTTAATCTGGTGATCCAGAATTTTATATAAGAGAATGCACAAAAGCCTTTTTAATGGATGAACACAGCATTCATAATAAAATAATTTCTTGCTCCACCCCTTTTTTTCCCAATACAATTTGTCTACCTCTAGTACTTTATTGGCTAAAACTCTTTGAACTTGATAGATAATTAGCTGTTTTAAAGATGGGCGATAACACTGCTTATCTAGTGTTAGGTGGCTAACAAATATTTTATATTCTTTAGGTGTTATAGATTCATTTAAATTTTTAACACTTCTTCCAATTTGACCTGAAGGATGTAATCCCCATTCTATACATACTTTCTCTAGATACTTTAAAACATATTTTAAATCAGATCCTGCGGTTGTTGCTAGAACCATACATGGTTTTCCAACTAATTCTGGTCTATGAAACCAATAACAGGTTCTATCTATAAAGGATTTAAGTTTACCTGATATATTGCTCATATATACAGGAGAACTTAACAGAATACCATCAGCAGATTTCAACTTTTCAATAATAGAATGAACATCATCTTTTAATGGACAAGGCTTATTCTTAACGCAATTTTGACATCCAATACAATGGTTAATGGTGTAATCAGAAAGATTAATAATCTCTATAGTGACATCTTCCTTATGAAGCTTTTCTTTTAACTGTTGAAGGAGATAATAGGTATTTTTATTTCTTGGGCTTCCGTTAATGGCAATAACATTTTTGATTACTTTCATAAACAGGCACCTCCTAATTAAGTTACTATTTATACTATAATACTACAGGGAAAAATATGTCAACTCTGTTTAGTTTTCAATAATAAATGCATACCTATACTTGAGAGGCAATGGTGGATAATGCCTTTAAAAGTTACAGAGGATATAGTATACTTATATTTGGGGAACAAAATATAAAAAAAGCAGGGGATTCATATGTCATTAAAGGATTATGGAGTATTAAAAGGCAGGGTTTTAGAGGGGATGGAAGGTAGAGGAGACAGCAATCATTATCAAGTTCATGTTTTAGCTGGAAAGACGCACTATAGGATTGCTGTTAATATCAAATCTAAAGCATATCCATCTGAAGTATTATATTATATTGATGAACATGCTAATCATCAATGTTTATCCAACCTCAATCAATTAGAAGTAGGCTATACACCAATTCGTACTAGTATGAATAGAGAGTATGCTATCGATTATCTACGAACAGATCTATTTGATATCAGTCAAATGCGACAATTACCACATGATTTACCAGGACCTGATAACGATTTAAATGAAAAAGTAGGTAGGTATATCCAAAAGGCAGTAGATGAGCCCAATGCTTTCATTTATGCTTTTGGAGAAAGATGGGGACCAGAATCCAATAAAGATAAATACTTTAATTTTAAGCCGAGCAACGGTATTCATGATATTCATATGAATCAAGGTAGTAGCGGTAGGTTTAGTAAAGATAATGGTATTTGGCAGGATGGTGGTCTATTCTTGTATTTTCCAAGCGAGAGTCAATGGGTTACAGTTTTTCTTGCCTTTCAATCTCAAGCACAAGTAACAGATGATGACGGTCATCCGATTCAGTAATCACACTTCAATTTTTTTGCCTTTCTTGATAAACTGAAACCATTAATCATGCATTTTTTCCGATGTAATTGGACATATAAAATCCATATAAAATATAGTACGGTCTTCCTTTATCCTATATAATACTTATAGGACAACTAATAAGAAATGGTATTGAAAGAGTTAGGTATGAGTTTAAATTTTATGGATAAGGATTAAAATCAATAAAGGCAAAGAGGAGTGTTGTGGATGAATCAAGTTAAAGCTGTTTTAAAAAATGAAGAAGGATTACATGCTAGACCAGCATCTGTTTTTACTATGACAGCACAAAGATATAAGTCCGAAATAAAAATTTACAAAAATGATGATATGGACAAGTGTTATAACCCTAAGAGCATACTGTCTCTATTAAGTATGGCTGCTGGGAAAGGGGATACTATAACTATTGAGGCTGAAGAACAAGTAGCCAAAGCTCTAAAAAAACTAATTGAAAGTGACTTTGCAAATAGTTAGTAGTGTTATGATGGAATAGGTATAATCGTTAGTATTTTCAGATTCATAGTAATCATTGGATTCATCTATATGGATTGTATTTCATTTTAAATGTGCCTCGATCTTACAAAGAGAGAGGCTTTTTTGAATTTAGTGGTTAATTTATAAAAGTATTAGTATGGTTTTAGTTACACTTTATTGCGTATCAAAATCCACTCATAATTTTTGTGGTTTAACCATTTGATTTAATTGCTAATTAAGAATTAATCTTTTAATTTTTCCAAATGAATTGGAAAAGCAAAGGTTATATAAAATATAGTTATTCATCAATGATTCAGGTATAATAAAATTATGAAAGGAGTACTCACCTATGGAGCTTAATAAGAAGTGCTTAGCTATACTTCGTTATCTAAGAGAGCAAGACGATTATGTTAGTATAAAAAAGCTTGCAGAGCTCTATAACCTTTCTGATAGAGCCATTCGTTATAATATTGATAAAATAGAGAAATTTCTATTAAAAAATGGTTTTCTATACCTTGAAAAAAGACATCAAAAGGGTGTTAAACTACTTAGTCAAAACGGATTGAATGAATTTATTGATCGATTTACCAACGAAGATACACCCTATCAATATGCCTTTTCTAAAGAAGAAAGATTTAGATATATCACTGCTATGTTATTACAAGTTGATAAAGCTTTGAATACATCTTTCTTTGAAAAAAAGCTCTGTGTATCTAAAAATACAGTCTTAAAAGAAGTAGAGACTATTCAAGATTGGCTGAAAAACAAAGGGCTTACCCTTGTTAAGAAGCCTAGAATAGGTATCTATGTTAGGGGAAAGGAATTAGATAAAAGAAAAGCTCTGATAGAGGTTTTATCACAAACTGTATCTACGCAAGACATCTTTAATTATCTTGACAGAAAAGTAACACAATCTAAGATTAATAATCTCCAGTTAGATACATTATTTTCAAAAATGGATATTGATTTTTTAGATACTACGATAAGAAAAGCAGAGTATTTATTAGGCAACGAGTTTAGTGATGAAGCCTATGGCAATTTAGTGACTCATCTCGTTATTATGGTCAAAAGAATTCAATTAATGAAAAAAATTTATCTTCCCCCTATCAGTATGGCGCATATACAAGATACCAAAGAGTTTGATGTTGCTATGGCAATCAGAGAGTCTATTGAAGAACACTACAGTATTCAAGTTCCCATGAGCGAGGTTAAATATATTGCTATTCATTTTCTTGGAGCAAAGGTCTTAAAGCATAATGATAAAGATAATCAGCAGGAACTTAATACACTGGTTCAAGTAATCGCAACTATGGTGAATGAAATTGAAAAAATCTATAGCGTGGATTTTGGAGAACGTAGAGATGATATAATTAAAGGACTATTAGTTCATTTAAGACCTACTATGTATCGTGTTAAATATAGTCTAAAGCTCGAAAATCCTCTATTAGATGAGATCATGATGAATTATCATAAGTTATTTAACCACACAAGCCAAGTCGTTCGTCATTTTGAAGATTACGTTGGTCATAAGATGAATGATCATGAAATAGCCTATGTTGTTTTACATTTTGGTGCAGCTTTAGTTCGGTTAAATAAACGTTTAAACGAAAAAGCTCGAATTATTTTAGTCTGTGGTTCAGGTATTGGAACAGCTAAAATGATTGCTTCTCAAATAGATAAACAATTTAATGTTGATATAGTGGATACCATATCAAGCAGAGCTGTTGCTACGATGAAATACAAAAGATTTGATTTCATTATCAGTACGGTAGACATACCGGGCTTAGAAAAAGACAAGTATATAAAAATAAGTCCGCTGCTATTAAAGAAAGATTATGATAGGTTAAAGCAGCACTTACAGATAAAATATCCTATAAAGGAAGAAGATTATACAATACTTGGTAAAGTCAATCAGCTTATAAAAATTGTTGAAAAGCAATACCCTATCAAGGACAAAAATCATCTTCAATATGAATTTTTGTATGTCTTACAAAGTCATAGCCTGATGGATACAGAAAGGAGATATTTAGTTATGTTAAATGATTTGTTGCCTAGAGAAATGATAAAGCTAAACATAGAATGTGAAGATTGGGTTGAAGTCATTAAAAAAGGAGCATCTCTGCTTGAGGCTAAAGGCTATGTAGAAGAATCTTATAGTGAAACCATTATAAAAAACTTTAGAGAAATTGGTCCCTATATGGTAGTAGCCCCTGGTATTGTACTTTCCCATGCTAGACCAGAAGATGGTGTGAATAAGCTTTCTATGAGTTTAATGACTCTTAAAAAACCCGTCAAGTTTGGCAGTGACTATAATGACCCTGTAAAGCTGGTCATAACTTTAGCTGCAACTGATAATGAAACACATCTGAAAGCATTATCACAACTAATGACACTCTTTATGAATGCAGAGGATTTAAAGCTGGTAATGCAAGCGCATAGTAAAGAAGAAATAATAAATATTATTAACAAATACTCTAAGTAAGTAAAGGAGGCGTTATGTATGAAAATATTAGTGTGTTGTGGAAATGGAATTGGTAGCAGTTTTATGATTGAAATGAATGTTAAAAAGATTCTTAAAGAGATGAAGGTTGATTTAGATGTCGATCATGCTGATTTAACGTCAGCAAAAAGTGCAAAGGCAGATATCTATATAGCAACAAGAGATATTGCTACTCAATTAGAAGGCTTAGGTGGTGAAGTTGTTACTCTCAACAATATGATAGACTTTAAGGAATTGAAAACAAAGCTGCAAAGTGTTTTGACTCAACTGAAGGTACTATAAAGAGGTGTTATGGGTTTCAATTAAACCGATAAGTTAAGGAATAACTATTGAATTAATGGTATGATAACACATCTTAAATTCAATAGATGGTGCCATAAAAAAATATAGTTAATGGGAGGATTACACATGTTAAAAGTACTATTGGATATTTTGAGTGTACCAGCAATTCTAATTGGTGTGGTAGCCTTAATTGGGTTATTGGTTCAAAGAAAATCAACACCAGAAGTACTATCAGGAACTCTAAAATCCATATTAGGATTTGTGATCCTTGGTGGAGGAGCAACGATTCTCGTAGGCTCTTTAAATAATTTCTCACCAATGATTCAACAGGGCTTTGGTTTTCAGGGCGTTGTACCAAATAATGAAGCCATTACTGCGCTGGCATTAAAAACCTATGGTACACAAACCGCAATTATCATGGGATTAGGTATGGTTGTTAATATTTTAATTGCAAGATTTACAAAGCTAAAATACATATTTTTAACGGGTCATCATACCTTATTTATGGCATGTATGGTCGCTGCTATATTAATTGCTAATGGTTTTGATGGTGTTGGACTTGTAATTTTAGGTTCACTGATTGTTGGTTTATTAATGGCTTTAATGCCAGCCATCGCACAGCCTACCATGCGAAAAATAACAGGACAGGATGATGTGGCTTTTGGTCACTTCGGAACAATAGGCTATGTTATTTCAGCTTGGATTGGAAAATTAGTTGGTAAAGGTTCAAAATCAACAGAAGATATTGACTTTCCTAAAGGTCTTATGTTTTTAAGAGATACATCAGTTGCTATCGCATTAACGATGGGTATCATCTATTTAATTGCTGCTTTAGCTGCTGGAAGCACCTTTGTAGAAACACAGCTAAGCGGTGGTCAGAACTATATTATATTTGCGTTATTACAAGCTATTGGGTTTGCCGCTGGTGTTTATATCATATTAGCAGGGGTACGATTACTACTTGGTGAAATTGTCCCAGCATTCAAAGGTATAGCTGAAAAGCTTGTTCCAAATTCTAAACCAGCGTTAGATTGTCCTATCGTTTTCCCATATGCACAAAATGCCGTTATCATTGGATTTTTATCCAGTTTTATAGGTGGGGTTGTAGGGATGTTTGTCTTAATATCTTTAAAAACAACCGTTATACTTCCTGGACTCATCCCTCATTTCTTCTGTGGTGCAACGGCAGGTGTATTCGGTAATGCAACAGGAGGTAAAAGAGGAGCTGTTGTAGGTGCTTTTGTTAATGGTCTAATCATTACTTTTTTACCAGTGCTATTATTACCTGTTCTAGGAGAGCTAGGATTCTCTAATACTACTTTTGGGGATGCTGATTTTGGTGTTGTAGGAATCTTATTAGGTAATCTTTTAAAGCTTTTTGGAAATTAACAAAAGTTGTCGTATAAGTATATAAGAATTAGAAATAAAATGGAATAGAGATCGATTATAAAGGTATTAGCTTGAGTTAATGTTAAGCTAGTACCTTTTTTAAGGGCTATAAAAATGGGTCAACCTATGATACAGTATATGAATAGTTTTACCTTCTATATATTTGACACTTAACCAAATTAAAATAGCAATGCATTAATGAAAGGAATTATTCACAAAGCTATACCCATGAATTATTCACGTTATTTATGTGTGTTTAAGTTTTTTTGTATACACAATAAAAAACAAAAATTTTACTTGTAAGAAAATTAATTATTATTTATAATAGAAGTATCAAGAAAGCTTACCAGTTATCTTTTATAGAAGATAAAACCTGAGGTTGTTTTTAGCTCGTATTTTGACGAATTGTGTCATCAAGTCAGCACGCAAACACAAACTAATTTAAGAATGATTAAAGACTTTCATAGGAATAGCACAAGGAGGAAGCCATGAGAATTCATTCGTTAGACCATTTATTAGAGGAAGCTAAGCAGAGAGGGACTAAGGTTTTATCAGTTGCCTGTGCGCATGATAAAGAGGTACTTAAAGCAGTTGAAGCTGCAAGAAGAGAAGGAATTATAAGAGGCATACTGGTTGGAAAGAAAGAAGAAATAAGAAAACTTTTTCATGAATTAAATTATGACTTGTCTCATTATACCATTATAAATAGTAGTGATGACAAAGATGCATCAAGAAAAGCTGTTGAATTAGTATCTAATAAAACCGCAGACATCGTAATGAAAGGTAGTGTTGAAACTTCTATTTTACTTAAAGCTGTACTGGATAAAGAAATAGGTCTTAGAACTGGAAAAGTCCTCAGTCATGTATCCATTGTAGAGATTAAGGGATTTGATAAATTATTCTATATTACTGACGGTGGTATGAACATGTACCCAGATGTAATGACGAAAGCACAAATTATTGAAAATAGCGCTATTGTAGCACATGCTTTGGGCAATGATAATCCTAAAGCTGCTGTTATTGCAGCCATAGAAAAAGTAAATCCAAAAATGCCAGCAACCGTAGATGCAAAAGAGCTTGAAGAAATGTACCAGTTAGGCAAAATAAAAGGGTGTGAGGTTGGTGGACCTTTTGGGCTGGATAATGCTATTTCAATGTTTGCAGCTAGACAGAAAAAAATGAGTCATCCATTAGCTGGTAAGGCGGATATACTTGTTGTACCTTATATAGAAGTAGGCAATGTCCTATACAAATCAATTATGTATTTTGCTAATGCGATATCAGCAAGTATTGTTGTGGGAGCAAAAGCACCTATCATTGTCACATCTAGATCAGATACAAAGAAAACAAAATTTAACTCAATTGCCTTAAGCACCTTAGTATCTACTCAATTAAAAGACTGAATACGTTAGTAGGAGGACGACATTGGGAAATAGAATATTAGCCATTAATCCTGGTTCTACGTCAACTAAAATTGCTATCTATAATGACGAAACATTACTTTATGAAAAGACACTTCAACATGCTAAAGGGCAGCTAGAAACTTATGCTACAATTATTGACCAATATCCCTATAGAAAAGAGGTGGTATTAGCAGCATTTAAAGAAAGTACTCTAGATATAAATACATTAAATGCTGTTGTTGGGCGAGGAGGTATGTTAAAGCCATTGAGTGGTGGAACGTATACTGTTAATAAAGCTATGTTAAAGGAATTAAGGGAAGCTAAGAGAGGTGAGCATGCTTCCAATCTAGGGGCAATATTAGCCTTTGAAATTGCGCAACAAGTGGGTTGTCAAGCTTTTATTGTTGATCCAGTTGCTGTGGATGAAATGGAAGACATTGCTAGAATATCAGGTATGCCCGGTATAGAGAGACAAAGTTTATTCCATGCTTTAAATCATAAAGCAGTAGCTAAGCGGTATGCAGAAACCATAGGTGAAAAATATGAAGCCCTTAATTTAATTGTTGCACACTTAGGAGGAGGTATTTCTGTAGCCTCACATCACAACGGACGTGTTATTGATGTAAATAATGCACTGGATGGTGATGGTCCTTTTTCTCCTGAACGTTCAGGCGGGGTTCCAATAGGACCTCTCTATCAAATGTGTTTTTCAGGAAGTTTTACATTGAAGGATATACAAAGCA
Source organism: Vallitaleaceae bacterium (assembly GCA_028277605.1). Classification (GTDB taxonomy): domain Bacteria; phylum Bacillota; class Clostridia; order Lachnospirales; family Vallitaleaceae; genus JANQFZ01. Next base: position 10,581 of record JANQFZ010000008.1, read on the forward strand.
AAAACTATAAGAACGGAGGGTTGGTGGGATATTTAGGTACCAATGATGGATTAGAAATTATTAAAAGAATAGAAAAAGGGGATCAGAAGGCAAAATTAGTATTTGAGGCTATGGCTTATCAGATTTCGAAGGAAATCGGATCTCATGCAGCTGTTCTTAAAGGAATTGTCGATGCAGTTATTCTTACAGGAGGTCTTGCCAATAGTAAACGACTTAATACCCTCATCAAAGACAGAATAGGTTTCATTGCACCACTTGTTATTTATCAGGGTCAAAATGAGATGAAAGCTTTAGCAGAAGGTGCTATCAGGATTTTAGAAAAAAAAGAAATGGTAAAAATATATGAATAAGGAAGAAAATAAAAAATAGAAATTTCCTAAAAGTAGATTTACAATATCTTGTATAAGAGCTATAGTAGAAGAAGGTACAAGTGGGTAAAGATACTTTTTGTGAATGATCATACTTTGTATTGGAGGTTATATTATGAATAACTTAGATTATATGAAAAAATATGATTATGAGCAGATTGTGTATTTTTATGACAAAGAAACAGATTTAAGAGGTATAACCTGTATTCATGATACTACCTTGGGACCTGCATTGGGCGGTACTAGACTATGGGATTACATTAATGAAGATGAAGCAACTATTGATGTCTTAAGACTGGCTCGTGGCATGACCTACAAAGCTGCTGCGGCTGGTTTAAATTTAGGCGGTGGGAAAACCGTTATTTTAGGAAAAGCCAAGAAAGTAAAGTGTGAAGCTTACTGGCGTGCATTTGGAAGATACGTACAAAGCTTGAACGGACGTTATATTACAGCTGAGGATGTCAATACGTCCACAGATGATATGGAATATGTTGCTATGGAAACCGATTATGTCACTGGTTTGAAAAAAACAAGTGGTGATCCTTCCCCATTAACAGCTTATGGTGCCTATTGGGGTATCAAGGCATGTGCTTATTCTGTCTTTGGCGTGGACAGCTTAAAAGATAGAGTGGTAGCAGTTCAAGGTCTTGGTCACGTTGGATACTATCTTTGTCAATATCTTCATGATGAAGGTGCTGGGTTGATTGTTACAGATATCGATCAAGAAAGAATTGACAGAGTTGTAAAAGAGTTTAATGCAATTCCTGTTTCTTCAGATGAAATTTATGGTGTTACGTGTGATATATATGCCCCTTGTGCTTTAGGTGCAACAGTTAATGACGAAACACTGCCCAAGTTTAAATGTAAAATTATAGCAGGAGCAGCTAATAATGTTCTTAAGGAAGATCGCCATGGAGATGAGCTTGAAGCCTTAGGTATTGTCTATGCACCAGATTATGTCATTAATGCTGGCGGTTTAATTAATGTTTATCAAGAACTCATTGGCTATAATAGAGATGAAGCATTATCCAAAACAAAGAAAATATATGATAGAATATTAGATGTTATCAGTATTTCTAAAAAAGAATCCATTCCAACCTATAAGGCAGCAGATAGAATGGCAGAAAATCGCATAGAAAAGATTAAGAATATTAGAAGTAACTATATTAAGAGATAGGAGTAGTCCATTGAGCCCATTGCTAAAAGACAAAAGAATTAGGATAATTACAGGGTATTATGGCAGTGGGAAAACAGAATTTGCACTACAATATTCCCTACAGCTAGCTAAACACCAACAGCCCGTTTATTTAGCGGATTTAGATATAATCAATGTCTATTTTCGTTCAAGAGAGAAGGAAAGATTTCTTAATAGTAGGGGCATTGAGATCTTAGGAAATATCTTAGGCAGTGATATTATACAGGATATTCCCCATGTTTCTGCAAATATTTATAAACCACTGCATAATCATGACGATCCAATGATAATAGACCTAGCCGGCAGTGAAGTTGGTGTTAATATATTAGCATTAATTAAAAAGTACTTAACCCAAGACAATTATGATATGTTTTGTATAATTAATGTTTTTCGTGAGGAAACCAAAGACGCTGAACATATTATAGACAGTATTCAAGCTTTACAAAAAAAGAGCGGATTAAGAATCACTGGATTAATCAATAATGCAAATCTCATTCACGAAACAACGATGGAACATATAGAGCAAGGCAACCGCATATTAACAGAAGTGGAGGAAGCAATGAACATACCTATTCGTTATGTTATGATACCTAGTCGATTATTAAAAAATATAACCAACCCAATTAAAGGTGATCAACTCGTTATGTCTCAAATCATTATGAGAGAAAAATGGCAGTAAGGGGGAATAAAATGAAAAATAAACTGACCTTCGATGTAGATAGATGCAAGGGGTGTGAGCTCTGTATAAGAGCATGTCCCGTGAATATCTTAGCATTGGATGAAAAACGTGTCAATATCAAAGGGTATCATCCAGCTTATATTATGGAACCTAATAAGTGTATTGGATGTGCCAATTGTGCCTTAATGTGCCCTGATGTGGTTATTAAAGTAGAAAGGGTGAAGTCAGATGACTAAAAAACTAATGAAAGGTGCGGAGGTCATTGGAGCTTCAGCAATTGCAGCAGGGTGTAAGCACTTTTTTGGGTATCCAATAACACCTCAGAACGAAGTGCCTGAATATATGTCTAAAGAGATGCCTAAAATTGGTGGAGTATATGTACAGGCAGAATCAGAAGTTGCTGCTGTCAACATGATTTATGGAGCAGCTGGAACAGGAACACGTGTGATGACATCTTCCTCTTCACCTGGTATTGCGTTAATGCAGGAGGGCTTATCCTATATAGCTGGCTCGGAGGTGCCCTGTGTTATAGTTAGTGTTAGCCGTGGCGGTCCTGGACTAGGTGGTATTCTACCTTCTCAAAGCGATTATTATCAAGCAACACGAGGTGGTGGAAATGGTGATTACTTTATGCCAGTGTATGCTCCAGCTAATTTACAGGAAATGAGCGAGCTCATGCAAAAAGCCTTTGATATAGCTGATCAATATAGAACACCAGCTATGGTGTTAGCGGATGGAATGTTGGCTCAGATGATGGAGCCAGTAGAAATAAAGCCTTATGATTCCAAAAATATTGATAAATCATCATGGGCAACCACAGGAACCAAAGGAAAACGAAAACCGAATATTATCAATTCACTTCGAATAAAAGCAGATGCACTTGAGGAACACAATAGGCATCTGAATGAAAAGTATTGTACCATCCGAGATAATGAAAAAGATTATGAAGCCTACCAAACTGAGCAAGCAGAAGTCATTGTAACGGCTTATGGTTCAGCTTCAAGAGTTGTAAGAAATGCCATTGATAACTTAAGAGATGAAGGACTAAAGGTTGGTATGATTCGTCCAATTACACTATGGCCGTTTCCTGATAATGCTTTTGATGAGCTACCAGACACTGTAAAGGCTGTACTATCAGCTGAGCTTAGTTGTGGTCAAATGATAGATGATATAAGAATTGCAGCACGTGGTCGTTGGCCTGTTGATTTTTACGGTAGAACTGGAGGCAATATCTTTTCCAGTGAAGAAATTGAGGAAAAAGTTCGTGCTATGTTAAAGGGGGTCATCTCTAATGCCAGATAGTATGATATTTCAAAGAACAAAAGGATTAACAGATGCAGAATTTACTTATTGCCCAGGATGTACGCATGGTATTATTCACCGATTGGTGGCTGAAGTTCTAGTGGAGCTTAATCAGCTAGAGGATGCAATAGGAATTGCTTCTGTAGGCTGTTCTGTTATGGCTTATGATTTTTTTAATTGTGATATGCAGCAGGCAGCTCATGGACGTGCGCCTGCGGTTGCTACAGGCATTAAAAGATGTCTTCCAAATAATATTGTATTTACCTATCAAGGAGATGGCGATCTAGCTTCTATTGGTGCAGGTGAAGTGGTTCATGCCGCCCATAGAAGTGAAAATATCACTATCATATTTGTTAATAATGCTATTTATGGTATGACAGGTGGTCAGATGGCACCCACGACACTTATAGGACAAAAAACAACAACCTCACCATATGGTCGAAAAAAAGAAGAGACAGGAGATCCGATACGGGTAAGCGAAATGCTGGCAACCATACCAGGAGCTACCTATATTGAGCGTGTATCCGTTCATAATCCAGCTCATGTTCGTAAGACTAAGAAAGCGATTAAAAAAGCCTTTCAATACCAGCAGGAGAAACGCGGCTTTACTATGGTTGAGATTCTATCTACCTGTAATGTTGGCTGGGGGATGTCACCTCTTGATGCACTTGACTGGTTAGAAGAGAATATGATACCGTATTATCCTCTTGGTGTCTACAAAGACAAGGTAAAAGAGGAGGGACGTCAATGACCAATGTTAATGAAAAAATTATGTGTGCAGGATTTGGTGGTCAAGGGGTATTAGCTCTTGGACAAATCATTTCTCTACTCGCCATGTACAATGATTTAAATGTTTCATGGATACCATCCTACGGTGCTGAGATGAGAGGAGGAACCGCCAACTGTTCCATTATTTATTCAGATCGACTAGTTGGGTCACCTATTTTAACGAATGATATCACTACTTTGATTGCTATGAATAATCCTTCTTTGGATAAATTTGAAGATAGAGTTGTAAAAGATGGCTTAATCATCGTTAACAGTTCAATTGTTACAAGAAAAGTTAAAAGAAAAGACTTACAAGTGGTGTATATAGATGCCACAGACATTGCCACAGAGTTAGGTAATATTAGAGTCCAGAATATGCTGTTGCTAGGTTCCTATATAGGATGCAAGAGTGATTTTACAATGAAGCAGGTAGAAAGAGCTTTTAAAGAAAAATTCAAAGAGTCAAAAGCAGCTTTTATTCCAATGAACACAGAGGCATTTAAGAAAGGTATGGCATTGGTAAAAGAGATATAGAGCTATGGAAGGTCTACCCGAAGGGGTAGACCTTTTTTTTGTTGTGTTTACCATACCCAAGCATAACAAAAAAGAGATAATTATCCTTATATTCATAAAAAGGCTCTATGAATAATTAAATAGTACTAACCATGCAGTAAGTCAAAAAAGTAGGCTGTTTTATCTTACAAGTAGTGTATTTAGGTTAATAGTCTGAAATGATAAACCAATACATTCATTATCCGTAAAAGGCAAATACTAAAAGATTAGTCTAAATATATCATATTTAGTAAATTTTTATAGAAATTTGTCAAGAAATATAATATAATGAAAATGCATATAATTTTTACAAATAAGGAGGACAAAAGATGAAGAGATTTAAAGGGCTTATGATTTTATTATTGGTAGTAACAGTGGTTAATAGTACTACGGTTTTAGGAGAGGAGTCTGGAATTTGGTGTAATAAACAACCGATAACTTTTAGTAGGACTCATTTAGGAGTTGCAGAAGCAAATGGCAGGATATATGCTATCGGTGGATATGATCATGCCGGCAATATTTCCAATGTAGTAGAAGAATATGACCCATTGACAGATATATGGGTAACCAAAGCAAGTCTTCCCACTGCTAGAGGTAATTTAGGAGTCGTAGAAGCAAATGGTAAGATATATGCTATCGGTGGAACTATCGGTGGAGCTATGTTTTCAGATATGGTAGAAGAATATGACCCAATGACAGATACATGGACAGCCAAGGCAAATCTACCTACTGCTAGAGGTGAACTAGGAGTCGCAGAAGTAAATGGCAAGATATATGCTATAGGTGGGATGGATAGTAGTAGTTCAACAAACTTAGTAGAAGAATATGATCCATTAACAGATACTTGGACAAGCAAAGCAAGTATGCCGACACCTAGGTCAAATTTTGGAGTCGTAGAAGCAAATGGTAAAATTTATGCAATAGGCGGAGGTACTAATTCTGGTACTTGCACAGATATGGTAGAAGAATATGACCCAATTAATGATTCATGGTTACCAAAATTACCCATGCCAACGGCAAGATCAAATTTTGGAATAACAACTTTGAATGATAATATATATACTATTGGCGGATATGATAGATATGGTAATATGTTAGTTAATGTCGAAATGTATGACCCCATAACAGAGCTTTGGACAATAAGTACAGTATTACCAATGCCTAGAGCATATGTAGGAGCTGCAGAAGTTAATGGTAAAATATATGCTGTTGGTGGAATGGATCTTCAAGGTTTAACAAATACAGTAGAGGAATTTCAACTAGATGCATCATCAACAGTATTAAATTTAGAACCCAATAATACTAAAATATTAATTAATGAAACAGCTATAGTTGATCTAGTAATAGATAATATGATAGAAGTAACTGCGGAAGATATAAAAATCATATATGATCAAAATATGCTAGAATTTGCAGGTTATGAAGAAGTGAATGGAAACAAGTTGATAGAATCAATCCATACTGTTGAAAATGGAGAGTTAAGATTTATCATAGCAAGTGGAGGACCAGGGGAAATCATTAATAATAAAGAAGTATTATTAAAACTTTATTTTAAAGGTATCCAACATGGAGAGGCTTTGTAGATATTTTTAAGGCAAAGGTTACAGATGGCGTAGAAATGGAAAAAAACTTAACAGATCCAGAGTGTGGTTATGCAACAATAACAATACAAAGCGAAATACATGTTAACAATGATGGAGAGTTTACACTGCTTGATTTAGGTATTGATGCAAGATATCTATTTTTACCTGCTTCCATGCCTGAACTAGCTGCATATAATCCAGATATTGTTATGGATGGTATGATAGACGCTAATGATTTATCTAAAATAGCTGAATATATGCTAGGTAATCCAAATTATATTTTATAATAATTTCAACTAAGAGAGAGGTATCTGTACAGTGTCATGTATAGACACCTCTTTAAAGTCAAATAGTACAGCTCTATATCAACTTAACTAAACACTCTATTTAAAGGAGGACAAAAGATGAAGACATTAAAATGTTTAATGGTATTACTAATAGTAGCAACCTTATGTAACTCTACAAGTGCTGCAGGAGAAGAGCGAGGAGGTTGGACTAATAAACAAAATATGCCATTAAATAGAGTTGGATTTGAAGTCGTAGAAACTAATGGTAAGATATATGCTATTGGAGGAACCGATAATACAGGTGCTCTTTCAGATATAGTACAAGAATATGATCCAGTAATGGATAATTGGACAACCAGTGCGAGTGTATCATTAGCTAGGAAATTTTTAGGAGCAGTAGAAGCCAATGGTAAGATATATGCTATGGGAGGAATTGGTGATACTGATTTTTACTCCAATATAGTAGAAGAATATGATCCAGTTAAAAACATATGGACAGCTAAAGCGAGTTTACCAACAGGCAGATCACATTTAGAAGCAGTAGAAGCCAATGGTAAAATATATGCCATTGGAGGATATGAATATCTTAGTAATATTTCAGATAAGGTCGAAGAATATGACCCACTAACAGATACATGGACAGTAAAGACAAGTATGCCAATGGGAAGAACATACTTTGGAGCAGCAGAAGCCAATGGCAAGATATATGTTATTGGAGGGGCTGATGAAAATAAGTACTGCAATAAAGTAGAAGAATATGATCCAGCAACAGATACATGGACAACCAAGGCGAGCATGCCAACAGGAAGGGAATATTTAGGAGTAGTAAAAGTAAATGGTAAAATATATGCTATTGGGGGAAATGAGCGTTATGGCATTACATCTAATAAGGTAGAAGTATATGACCCAATAACAGATACCTGGACAACGCAAGAAAGTATGCCAATAGCTAAAGCATTTTTGGGTGTTGAGCAAGTCGATGGTGATATATATGCTATAGGAGGAAAAGACATTAATGATGACCTTAATACAGTAGCTCAATTCACAATCACAACATCATCATTTGCTGCTTTAAACCTAGAACCAAACAATACCCAAGTTTATCCTTATCAAACCATTACCGTTGATTTAGTCATAGACAATATAACACAAATGACAACAGGAGATATTAAAATCCTATACGATAATAATAAGCTAGATTTCATAGGCTTTGAAGAACTATCATGAATGAAACTAGTTGATTCCATTCATGAACCTCAAAAGGGAGAGTTAAGAGTTATCCTAGCTAGTGAAGGAGAACCTAATACCATTATTGGGAAGGAAACACTTTTAAAACTAAACTTTAATGGGGTTCAGACAGGAGAAGCACTAGTAGATATTGTAAGCGGTAGAGTAGCCGATGGTATAACATCAGAATATGAACTTACACCTCAACAATGTGGTCAAGCAACCATTACAATAGAAGGTATAACTGATGTGAATTATAGTGGAGAATTTACACTTCTTGACTTAGGAATCAATGCCAGACATTTGTTTAAATCTCCATCAGAACCAGAACTTTCAAACTATAATACCGATATCGTTATAGATGGTATTATAGACGAAAATGACTTAATAGAAATAGCTAGATATATGATGCAGAATCCAGATTATGAAATGAATAAATAATTATATAGTTATTAGGTAAGCATTGCTATATCAATATAATGACATATGGAGACTGATACATTAATTTTTTTATAAATAGATATATTATACATGACTTAATAATATTATCTAACTATTGCATCAACCAAACATATATCAAAAATTTACATAAACTTATAGAAACTAACAAAAAAGTATAATATAATAGAAAATGCGTATTATTACACCAATGAGAAGGAGGACAAAAGATGAAGTTAAAGCAATCAAAGTGTATGATGGTTTTGTTATTATTAGTAACGGTATTTAGTTTAAGCTCTAAGTACGTATTAGCGAATGATTTGGGCAGTTGGAGTATTAAGGAACCTATGCCGACTCCTAGGAGTGGTTTAGGGGTTGTAGAAACCAATGGAAAGATATATGCCATAGGCGGCTCTAATAATGAAGCTCTAAACATAGTAGAAGAATATAATCCAGTAACAGATAAGTGGACAACCAAAGCAAATATGCCAACAGCTAGGTATAATTTTGGAGTAGCAGAAGCCAATGGAAAGATATATGCCATAGGTGGACGTGACCGAATGTTGACAAATGTACTAGAAGAATATAATCCAGTAACAGATAAGTGGACAACCAAAGCAAGTATGCCAACAGCTAGGTCTAGTTTAGTAGCAGTAAAATTAAATGGAGCAATATATGCCATAGGTGGATATAACTACTACACTGCTACAAATGTAGTAGAAGAATATGACCTAACAACAGATCAATGGACAACGAAGATGAATATGCCAACAACTAGAACTGGTTTCGGAGCAGTAGTAGCAAACGGAAAGATATATGTCATAGGAGGACAAGAATATACAAATCACGGAAATAAAATGACAAATAAAGTAGAAGAATATTGTCTACAGATAAATGGACAACAAAGGCAAATATGCCCACTATGAGAGGGGCGGGTGGTGTAGCAGAAGTAAATGGGAAGATATATGTTATTGGTGGGTATGATAGTACTAATAATTTAAATTTAAATATAGTAGAAGAATATGACCCAGCAACAGATCAGTGGACAACTAAGACTCCTATGTTAACTAATCGGAGGCTTTTAGGAGCAGCAGAAGCCAATGGAAAGATATATGCTATAGGTGGATTTAATGGCAAGTATCTCAATACAGTAGAAGAGTTTACCATCACAACAACAGCAGTAGTCTTAAACATAGAACCAAATATTACCCAAACATCACTCAATCAAACCGCTACTATTGATTTAGTCATAGACAATATAACACAAATAACAGCAGGAGACATAAAAATCGTATACGATAAAGACAAACTTGAATTCATAGACTTTCAAGAAGTATCAGGAAAGAAACTAGTTAAATCCATACATGAACCCGAAAAAGGAGAACTAAGAGTCATTCTAGCCAGTGAAGGAGAACCTAATATCATCAATGGGAAGGAAACACTTCTAAAACTAAACTTT
>JANQFZ010000045.1 GCA_028277605.1 Vallitaleaceae bacterium
ATCTAAAAATCTTGAGAAAGTGATAGGTGTTCGACGGGTTTTGACATAAATGAGTGTGATTATATGTTATGTTGGTGGGATAATCTAATATAAAAAAGAATTTCGTAAAGTAATAATGTTCAAATTAATAAGTTATCGTTAGGGTAGACTTAAAAGTGCCAATATGGTAATAAATGAGGTGAAAGTTAATGAAAGAATATAATTTCTATTATGATGAATCGGAACACAGCAGAAGGATAAACCATAACACAATTACAGCGGACAACTACTATGATAGTTTTGTTTCAGTGATCGTTGGCTGGCGTTCTGAAGATGAGTCTGATTTGCTTAGAAGGTATGCTGAGTTTGAGGAGAAGTATAAACATAGGAAGTCAAAAGGTGAATTGAAAAGTACCACCATCAAACAGAAACAATTAAAATATGGATTTGCATCTTTAAATGAAGATAATATTAATTTACTGGGAGATTACTTATCTTTGTTTGATGAGAAGACACTCATCTATTATTCAATAATAAGTAAAGTTGAATTTATAATAAGTCAATTATTTGTAGACTATAAAAATAGTCTCTTTGTAGATATGGACGCAATGAAATACTCAATTGCAAAAGCATTAGTTTTATATCAGCCCAAGGAGGTAATGGAGGGGCTTTATGAAAACACTGAACAACTTGTTGTCCTTTTGAAGAATTTCTTTAGAGATCAAATTAATAAGAATAAGGCAAATAAATCATTGAAGCGAAAGGAAATTGAATCATTTACCGAAATACTTGAGCTCTTGAATGAAGTATCTTTAATTAGAACTATAAATTGGAATTATGATATTTCTTTCATTGGTTTTAAAAAATATCTTTCTGAGAAAGATATAGGAGATTATTCATTAACTATAGACAAAGAGGGAGAAGGAGAAAACACGGCAAAAGCAGCAGAACGGATAGGTTTACTAGCTGTTTCGGAAGGCGATTCGATTATTACCGAAGGACTCCGTATGGCAGATATGTTAGCTGGTTTGATTTCAAAATTGCTTAAGGCTCTACATAGTGCTTTGCATTTCTCTTTGCCTGACGAAAATGTTCACAAAAAGATACTTGATAAAGAGTGGTTTATGATTAATGAACAGCAATTCTCACTGTATAAGAAGTTGTACAACATTCTAGTAGAACCCAATAATGCTCAGTATAAAGCCTTTTCTGGAGTATACGCAGATGATATGAATGCTTTAATTACCTATTTGAAGTTTATGAATCGTTTTGAAAAGTTAAAACATATGAAATTTGATATTGAAATGCAAGGCGAGTATTTTAATACATATGCTTGTGAAAGTTTACTCAATTATTATGAACGAATGAGAAATAAGGTGCCTATAGAGCCTATTATTGATACTTCAAAAGAATATGTTCTAAATAAAAGAGGTGCAAAAGTATATAATGACATTAACAACCAGCCTAAACTTGAATTTGAAAAGAGTAGTATTCTTTGTAATGTTTTATCAGTTGGGTTTAGTAGGGAGGGCATTCCATTAGTAACGATAGAGGAAGAAAAAGATATAAGGTGCTATAGACTTCCACATGATTTAGTAGAGTGGGCTGTGACTCTAGTAGGGTTTGCTAATATGGGAGAGAATATGTTTCCTTCAAAAGTCAGGTTTTCTCATAGAAAGGGTGACAGTTATGCTGATATTTTATGATGTATAAGATTTTCAATTTTATAGAGTACAATGTTTGATATAAACATATAGATTATTTGCTTTTGATGAAGCAGGAGGTAGTTAAATGCTTACTATTGAACAATATATTGCACGAAGGAAAAAAGAAGACAAGGTTAATGAATTTGATCCAGAGGCTCGCAATCAGAATACTAAACTCTGTGTAGACTATGTATTTGAGTACTACAATAATTATCTGAATATTACAGAATTAGAAGAAAAGACAGTTTTGCATAATGAAAAGATAGATAAATATCGGAAACAATTACGAGCCTATAATCCAGAAGTTAAAGAGTGGCTAGTCGAAATTTATAATAAATATGGAAAACAATTGAATAGATATATTGGAAATATACTGAAAGAAGATGAGTTTTTCTTTCTATACAGCACAGATAGCGAATTTAGAAGTGCTTCATATGATTGTTATTCAAAGTTGATTAAAAAGTTTTCCTTCTTGAAGGAACAGACAGAGATGCTTTATCTTTTTATCAAAGGATATCATGGTATTGAAAGTGAGAAAATATTCACTTTTAAGACGCCTCGTATTTCGGATGAACTGAATGATTGGATTGATAAGACTTGGTCAAAATATCGTGTTAATATCCTTAGTTTTGCTAATAATTGGATAAGCTACTTCTCTGATAATGAGGATATTTGGGCTTCAAGTCATAAGAAGAAGAGTCAAGAAACATGGAGAAAGTATGAATATGATTATAAGCAGAAAAGTAATCTGTTTAATCTTAATTCCCTCTATAGAAAGATGCCTAAAAAATCATTTACAAAAGGAAGAAAACAAGATTTAGAAATACTTTTTATGTATTATTGGCTTCATGATATAGAAGGTGATGATGATAATTATTGGGATGAGTACTTAAAGAAAGTTTTGCCTGTTTAAAAGTGTGAGTTACAAATAAAAGAAATTAATAGGGAGTCACAGATGAATATACTTACAAAAGTTGTTTGCTAAGTTGAAATAGTATTTTTGAAAGATGCGATATTAGCTAAAAATATTACACTAGATATACTAGAGGATATAACTGAATATTGTAATCGACAAAACATACAAGAATTAGATGTGTACCTTGAAGACGTGGAACTATCTCATGGCAAACAAGTCCATCAGGTTAGACATGAACCCAATCGGTGGAAGCCATTATCATCATTTACTGTACGGGGCTTTTGATGCTGTCTTATTTGGTTTTGAGAAATTTTGCCTTCAATGATGCAAAATATAAGACTAAGTTGCTGTTTAGCATATTACCTGTCACGCCTAATACAATCATATGTTCAAGGGGTATTATTATCTACCTTTTCTGTTTAATTGCCACACCCCTCATAATTTTCTTTTCCATTATAATACATATGATAAAGCCAGAAATGTTTGCAGTTGTACAGCCGCATATCCTACCATATGGATTATTATTAGGTGCTACTTTTATGCCAATAGAATTTTTGATTTTCTATATGTTTGATGCACAAAAGGCAGATATTATCGGTGCACTTATGCATTTAGCGTATATGGGGCTCGCAGCACTTTTTAATAATTATTTATTGAATACACCTTCTTGGATTGTCTTATTTGTATTGCGGCTATTGTGAATATATTTTGTTACAGGATTTCTATTCAACTATACAAAAATATAAATTTGTAAGTCATTATAAAAACGAATATGTATTTACGGAAGAACCATTAACATTTGCATAAATTAAGGGGACGGGTACGTTGATTCAATGCGGTAAGAGTGACAAACTGTTATAAAGGTGAAAAAAAGCAGTATGAAAAGCGGTAATGGAATATATATCATATAATGATAAGAGTGATTTATAGACAAATATATTTAAAGATGATGAAGATAGGTAAAGTTCTATTGAGCTATAGCATTATACAAAGAAAAAGCGGATATAGAATATGCAAATCTATGTACCTGTCCCCTTGATTTTTATGGGGATAGGGTGCGTATCCCTATATTTTGTTAGCTTATTGGATTATTAATATAATTAAAGTGCAGGTCTAAAGAGTAAACTTTTTTATCTAGCCTTTGACATAGTAGATTTCGATTTTTTACCAGAATAAAATTTGAATATATTTTTTCTGCTGTCAAAAGCAAAAACAATATCAGGTGCAAGCACCTCTAGGGAGAAGTTTGCTGAGGGCTCAGTTGGAGACGTCGGTAATACGAAACGTTAGACAAAATATTATTAAACACAAGGGGGACATATATCATGGAAACAGATTTATTGATTGCAATTATTGGATCAAGCGTGATAAGCTCATTAGTAACAGCAATTTTTGCTAAAAAGAAACAAAGCAAAGAACATATGATTATTTATATAACTAAAGAAAGGCAAAAATGGAGGGAGTTTATACGTAGAAAAATTGTAGATTTTATACATTCAGAGAATTGGAATGAGAAGCGAAGGATTTATTCAGAAATTAAGTTAAATCTAAACCCATATGATAATGAAGATAAGAATTTATTAGACAAAGCAAATAATTATTTAGAATCAAATAATAGTAAATTTAAAGAAGAAATTTTAGAGTTATCTTCACAATTACTAAAAGAAGATTGGGAAAGAGTTAAGAAGGAAACTTACCCCAAAATCAATATATATTCTTTATTGTTAAATCTCATTATTATATATATAGTGTATAGATTCTTTATGTTTGACCAAGTATTAATTGATATAATGTCAAACATTAAGTCTTATGATGTTTTGAAGATATTAGATGTAGTTTTAGCAAAGCTTATTATAATATTTACTATTCTAGTTATTGTTAAAGTAGTTAAGACAAGTTTCAAAAAACTATTGCCATATGAGATATTGAATTTTTTAGATATACCTTCAAGGGGAAAAAACAAGGAAAAATAGAAAAAAGCCCTACCAAAAAAACATGAATTAAGCATTTATGTTATACAGACTCCAGTTAGTCATGCTGGTGAGGGGTTTACAAAAAACTCTCAAACAAATATCTTAGAGGAATTAAGAAAAAGTATCAAATATCTGACTTACTATATGTAGACCTTTGGATGGTATTTGAAAAAGATTTACTAAATGGTGGAAATAAAAATTCAACTCGAAGTCACTCTTTTTTATTTATAGCTTTTGGAATTTGTGTAATTTCTAATTTGCAAGAGCTAAGTGAGCTACAGATTCAAAAATATACACACTTTACTATAAGTGTGTACATTTTTGATTGACCAGAGTAAATTATTAATATATAATTGTCAGCAGAAATGTAGATAAGTTAGTAGAAAAGGGGATAGTTCTGTAATGAAAAAGGAATATGAAGCTTACAAAAAGATATTTGATAAGTATAATGGTGTGATAAAAAATCCGACTTCAAGGCAGAAGGCTATCATCATAGTATTTTAAAAAAAATTAATTGACGAATGATGTTAATCATTATGATTTTGATGGCACGAAACTACAAGAGGCTATTTTTGAAACCCTTAATAACCGTGGAAGAATATATGAAAGAGATACGGTAGATAAAATAAAAGCATTAAGTGATATAAAGAAGTTGTATCAAGATGGAATGCTTTTACAAGGAATACTCTGATTAAGAATTGGATTTTGAATCAGTTCTTTATGAATTGATATTATTTATTAAAAAGCCATTTAATGCAATTATCAATGAGGAGGAACTTTTAAAAGATTGGAAAAGATGAAGAAAACTTTTGCTTAGCCCAAGAAAGCATAAATATAAGATTTGGACTAGTAAATTTTCATCAGTATGAGCCAATGCCTCAACTACATAACGAAGATGAGTGGGAAATGGAGATGTGAATACTTCATAATTAGAGATAGGAGCGATAAGGAGGATTTTATGTTTAATAATTTTGGTAAAGCTGAGCTGGCAGTAACGTTGAGGGTTTAAAAAAACAACCAACAACCTCCAACGTAAAAAATAACTAACTATCAATTGGAGGGAAATATGAATATAAATATTAGAAATGAAGAACCAAAAGATTACAGAAGAGTTGAAGAAGTTGCTAGAGAGGCATTTTGGAACTTGTATTTTCCAGGTTGTCATGAGCATTTTGTCATTCATAAGATGAGAGTACATGAAGACTTTATAAGAGACCTAGCCTTTGTTATTGAAGTGGATGATCAAATTGCTGGAGGCATATTTTATACACACTCAAAAATAGTATCAGAGGAGAATAAAGAGTATAAAACTATTAGTTTTGGACCTGTTTTTATTTCTCCTGAGTTCCATAGAAAAGGTATTGGAAAAAAGCTCATTAGTCATTCTATTGAAGTGGCTAAAAAAATGGGATACCTTGCGATATTGACATTAGGATATCCATATCATTATGAGCCATACGGATTTTTAGGTGGCAAGAAATATAATATTTCAATGCCTGACAGAAAGTTCTATAAAGGTCTTTTAGTTTTACCTCTTTATGATGAGGCGTTGAATAAAATATCCGGTTATGCAGAGCTTTCGAACGTATTCAATGTGACTGAGGAAGAGGTAGAGGAATTTGATAGTTCATTTCCATTTAAACAAAAGAAATATCAGGAAAGTCAAGATGAGTACGAGCTTGCTGCTTCTTTGCTAGATGAATAATCAGTATATAATTTGTATAGTGCATAAATGATTAAACCGAGTGTATTGAATAATATCAAATTTAACACTTGGTTTTTGTTTTTCAAACCTTCGAGAATGATTAATTGATGATTTACAGTGAAGTTATCGGTAGTTCCTAATCCATTCCATAAGTTTGTTGTAATCTGCTAACCTCATCAAAGAACCTCTTTTTTCAGCAAAGTTGATTGCATCGTCACTAAAGAATGATGAAGTTACAACTATGGTCATATTTGCATTATCTACAGTTTGAACACCAGATAATTAATTTGTTAATCAAATATAATTCATGAATACATTTTAAGAATGTTGCCCCATCATATTGTTACGACTAATTATGATAATTTACTTTAACAAACTGGTTAAAACAACATTCTATTTTATAATACAGTATCCCAAGATAGTGATTTACCCTATACTCCAAATGGAAGATTACTTATAAAAATGCATGGAGATAGGCTATTCTCTCCAAGATTATGACTTGAAATTGAACTCCACATCAAATATTTATAAATGCGTTCTATACAGTTAGAATAAATCGTCATGACCCATAAGAGCAAATAATGATACTTCTACTCAGTCCTAACCATAGTCTGGAGAGTAGCCTACCTGGAAGGGAGGAAAATACATGGCTATATTTGAGAGAGAATATAGAGGTCTTTTATGATAAAATCTTTGAAAAAATCAGCAAAAATAATTATAATAAAGACAACGATACTAAAGAATATAGGTGTGAATGCTGATGGATATAAATAAATCAGAAATTATCTTATATCAAACCGAAGATGGACAGACAAAGATTGAGGTAATAATGGAGGATGATACTGTTTGGTTGTCACAAGCTCAGATGTGTGAATTGTTTCAACGAGATAAGTCAGTAATATCAAGGCATATAAATAACATTTTTAAAGAAGGCGAATTAGAAAGAGATTCAACTGTTGCAAAAAATGCAGTAGTTCAAAATGAAGGAAATAGAAATGTACGAAGGGAAGTAGAATATTACAATCTAGACGTAATATTTTCAGTTGGCTTCACAAAGGTACACAATTTCGTATATGGGCTACAGAAAGACTTAGAGAATACACTATAAACACGTAGAGAGGTTAAAAAATATGATTATTAGACCAATAGATAATAAAGACATAATACCCTATGACCTTTTATTATTAGCAGATCCATCAAAAGAAGCCATTGATGATTACATTCAAAGAGGTAATACCTATATTGCAATAGATGAAGAGACTATCGTTGGAACCTATGTTATACTCAAGACCAGACCACATACAATGGAATTAGTCAATATTGCTGTTGCCGAATCTCATCAAGGTAGAGGTATAGGGAAGCATTTGGTTCAAGATAGTATTAAGAAAGCCAAAGCATTAGGCACACATACTTTAGAAGTTGGAACAGGTAATTCAAGTCTATCACAGCTTGCACTATATCAAAAATGTGGATTTAGAATAATAGGTGTAGATAAAGATTTTTTTAAGATACATTATAAGGATAAGATCATTGAAAATGGCATCGATTGTGTGGATATGATAAGATTACAAATCAACTTTAATAACTGATGAGTAAACGAAGGGTAAATAGTAATAATTCCATAGGTATTCTTGGAACAACCTCATTTGCTTAGAATAAAATACAAATATAAGGCTAGTCTTGTAAGCAAAAGTAGAGGAGGTCTTGTATTGAGTGAGGAAACCAAAAAAATATTAGAGCAGATAGAAAAAACTGAAGAACAAGTCATGGCATCCTTGGAAAATCGATTAAAGGATATGAGTGCAGTCAGCAAAGAAACACTTGAAACAATTAAACAAGCAATAAAGCAACCTCTTAACTTAAAAGAGGATATGATTCAACTGCTGGAAGAAAAGGTTTTGCAGTTTAAACAAATGAATGAGCAGTTAAAGAAAAGTAAGAATAAAAGAAATTGAAAGATTTATAACTAAACATGCATTATCAAAGATACTTTATAGTTTAAAAAGTGTCTTTTTTTATTAATAACTCATGTTAGAAAGTCTCAAAATTTACATTATCCTTACGTAAAATAGATTGACGCTAGTTCATAATTATAATAATATATAGTAAAATACCAAACGGTAATATGCTATGAAAAGGAGGAGTTATTTGGAGTTCGTTGAACTATCCAATGGAGAAAATGGAGGTTAACTCATGAGAATACTTGTGATTGGTTCTGTTGCTGCTGGTACATCAGCGGCAGCAAAAGCTAGACGAAATACAGAAAAAGCAGAAATTGTTATCTATGATAAAGATAGAGATATCTCTTATTCAGCGTGTGGACTGCCTTATTATATTGGATCAACGATACCATCTAGAGATGCTCTTACACCAAGAGATGAGAAATGGTTTAAAGAAAGATATCAGATTAGTATACACACACGACATGAAGTATTATCCATTGACCCAGCTAAAAAAACAATAAAAGCTGTTAATCTTGAAACCAAACAGCCTATCATTGACCATTATGATCGACTCATTATTGCCACAGGGGCAATACCCAAAACCCCTCCTATACCTGGCAAGAATAAGAAGAATGTGTTTCAATTAAGGAATGTAGAGAACGCAGATGCTATTAGAGAGTATATTTTAGAGCATCAGGCAAAAAGTGCTGTCGTCATAGGATCGGGCTTTATAGGGCTGGAATTATTAGAAAACCTAATGAGCAGAGGACTCAAGGTTACGATTATTGAAAAAGAAGACCAACTGATGCCTACTATGGATGGTGATATTGCTAAGTATTTAGAGCATTATTTATTAAGTCAAAATATTGATATTGTGTTTAATGAAACCGTTCAAGAGATTCAGGGTAATGATACAACATTAGATATTGTAACATCTTCAGGCAAAAGCATTAAAGCAGATTTAGCTATTTTTGCTGTTGGCGTTCGTCCTAATGTGACATTAGCCCAGCAAGTAGGTATCCAATTAGGCGAAACAGGAGCCATCCGTGTTAATGAAAAAATGCAGACCAATATAGAACATATCTATGCAGTAGGGGACTGTACAGAAGCGTATTCTATCCTAACAAAAAAACCTATGTATCATCCATTGGGATCAACAGCAAATAAAATGGGTAGAATTGCTGGAGACCAAATAACAGGTGGTGATTTAACATTTAGAGGTATCTTAGGAACTGGTATATTTAAAGTATTAGATCAAGCAATAGCTAAAACAGGTTTATCTGAAAGAGAAGCTCTTAATTTAGGCTATGATATTGAGACACTGGTTAATATTAAGCCTAATCATCCTGCGTATTATCCGAACAGCAGTCAATTAGTCATTAAGGCTATTGCAGATCGTAATAGCAGAAAACTATTAGGTGCGCAAATCATTGGTCAAGATGGCGTTGATAAGAGAATAGATGTCTTGGTTACTGCCATGACTTTTGGGGCTAAGGTGGATGATTTATTTCACTTAGACCTAGCTTATGCACCACCCTTTGCAACGACTAAAGATCCCATACTTTACACAGGCATGGTACTTGAAAATGCAATGGTAAAAGGAAGAAAGCTAATAACTGCCCAGCAGCTAAACCAGAAAATCATAAATAAAGAACCCGTAATAATTATTGATGCAAGAGTTGAAAAACAATATGATAGTGACCATATAGAAGGTGCCATCAACATACCCCTTAAAAACATAAGACAAAAAGCCCATGATATAGATAGGGACAAACCTATTATAACTTACTGTAATAAGGGTGTAACTGGTAACGCAGCACAAAATATATTACTTAATTTCGGATTTAAAGACGTATATAATTTATCTGGTGGTTTTAAAAACTACAGGACACTCTATTGAGTGTCCATTTTTTTGTGAGTAAAATATTTTAAATATTAAAAGCGTCTATTGGAGAAGTAATGAGGTGTGGTACTATTGATGATAAGAGTATAGCCCAATGCGCTTATATACAAGAAGTAGGTAGTACCTATCTTCAATGTATCAATGACTTGTGATGGGCTAAATAGACTTAACAACGCTTATTGCTTTACTAATAGTTACAAACCTAAGCTATCATCAATATAGTAACTACACTATAAAACTTGTTTTCTATTAATACATTGGGAAAGGTTTAAAATAGAATAATTATTAAGGTATAGAGTTTACTATTAGAGGAACACTATAAGCAATAGTTCTAAGTCTATATTAATGAGGGATATCAATGAAAAATATTGAAAATATTATAGAAAAAGTTCAATATATAACCTATACCTACGACACCTTAGAAGAAAAAAAAGAACATATTGAGAAAATGGAGCTTGAAGGTTACGAGCATTTAGAGAACTTTGATCATGTGTGGCAGGTGACCTATCGAAAGTTTTTAGACCACATCAAGCCCAATATGACTGAAGTATAAGTTAAAACAGTCTTTCTTATTAAACTATAAGAAGTATACTAAACCTATGTAAAATGGGGGTGTTCATTGTATGAACATAATATTAAGCGACTAGGAACGACATTTTCTATTGCTTTTTTTATTTGTTCATTATATGAACACTCTAGGTATAGTCATTATCTGAAGACAGCTTTATGAGTTTTTATCTTCTCATGCTTCTCATGTAAATTTTTCTTATAATAGAGTGGGTGCTTATCACTATGCGTGTGATTGATAACCATATATGGACGCATCATTTCCCAATCTTCATGTTCCATTAAGTGACAATGCCAAACATACAATCCAGAAAATGGGGTAAACCTCATAATGATTCTGGTGATCTCACCAGGATTTGCTCGTACTGTATCTATCCATCCTCTCTCGTTTAGTTCAGGAGGTATAGGTGGTCCTGTCGTTTTAATCTCTCCAGTTTCTTCATAGTAACTAGCATCAAAAGGTTGACGGTCTAAGATTTGAAAATGAACGAGATGAACGTGTATAGGATGGGTCGCGTTGGTTAGATTAATAAGCGTCCAAATCTCTGTGGAATCCAGCTTAGGTTCCTCTGAAATAGGGTCATCCCACACCTTTCCATCCAGTAGTAATTTAGGTCTTCCATATTGGTCAAGCGTTCTAACAAGAGGAAGGTTTCTGACTCTATCTGCCTGTTCTTCTTTTAACCACTCAATACTACTCAGACAGCATGGTATAACACTAAAATCTCTTTTTGAAAGAGGCAAACATACGTTAAACTGCATAATTTGACCCGTAGTTTCTGGATCTGGAGCAGTCCCATTAGGAAAAGAAGTTGGAGCATCATTGGTAAGAATAATTTTTTGCCCCCATTCACGTGAAAAATCAATAATCACATCCGCACGCTGGGCAGGTGCTAATATAATTTCACATACTTTTACAGGCTTTTCAAGAAATCCACCTCCCGTCCCAATCTGATAGAAGGGTTGACCACTTGAAAGTCTCATTCTATAAAATCTAGCATTAGAACCATTGACCATTTTAAATCTGTATTTTCTAGGCTCAACTTCAAGATAGGGCCATACTTTTCCATTAACTAAAATAGTATCTCCAAAAAAATCAGGTATAATAGATGGATCCACTTCTGGTATTGGCTCTTCAGGCTGACTAGGATAATAAAGAGAGCCATCCTCTTTAAAAGATTTATCTTGTATCAGTAAAGGTATTTCATAGGATCCTCTAGGAAGATTATAGGCTTCTTCATCCTCAGACCGAATAAAATACAACCCTACAATACCCGCATAAACATTCAAACGTGTGATACCTAAAGCATGTGCATGGTACCACATGGTAGCTGGTCGCTGCATATTGGGATAGTCGTATATTTTTTGTACAAAATAAGGGCCTACCTGCTGGTAATCTCTAGTAAACCATGCCTCTGGATAACCATCACTCTCTGGTTTAACAACACCACCATGTAAATGAATAACAGTACGAACCCTAGGCTGATCGGGTCCAGCACCGTGAATGGTTGTATCTACTGGTAATAAATGCTTGCTTGGAAGCTTATTTATCCATTGTACTTTAATCGGTTGATTTTCCACAAGGTCAAAGGTTGGCCCTGGATAAGTACCCTCAAATCCCCAAACGGTTGTTGGTGGCAAATCCCTATGTAATTTTTGCTTAAATTGCGACATCGTCATTTTATAAAAAGGAACGCCATCTATGTCATCATCCGTTTTCATTATCTGTGGGATAGGTAGAGGATCAACATATTTCTCTAAATTCATAGAATCATCCTTAAATATACTAATGGCTAGCAAGGTCATGCTAACTATTTTTGTGAAATAACCATTAGACTATACTTACTTTGCTATCATTATTATTCCATAAGTTCAATTTATATTCCTTGATTTGATAATTACTTGCTAGTATGATTTAATAGATGTGGATATAGATTAGTGAGTACACATTGTTATGTAATTAATAGGAGTCTTACAGATCTAAATTACGCAAAAGCTCATCACATCTTCCCAAGATATAGTATTAATACGATAAAAATATATGAAATCGCAAAAAATAAGGGTGCTCAAGTAATAAAATAATTGGAAGACGAGGTAAAGCCAATGAAAATGACTGTAATCGGATATAGAAGCGGTTACCCAAAAGCTGGAGAAGCAACCTCCTGCTACTTAATTCAGGATGAAGATACATCTATTGTCATAGACTTAGGGGCTGGGAGCTTAAGTATCTTACAAAAATTCATTGAGCTGGAAGAAATTGATGCACTAATCCTTACGCATTATCATCCAGATCATTTTTCAGACATCCTATGCCTTAAACAAGGAATAATGATTAAGCAGCAGCTTGGCAAGATTAAGAAAACACTAACCATCTATGCACCTGAGGATGACTTTTATTTCAAACAACTAAAATGGAATACGACTATTAAGGCAGTTAAAATCGATCAGCATAAAGAAATTCAGTTCAATCAGTTGAACATTACATTTATGAAAACTGAGCATACCATTTTTGGTTTAGCTGTCAAGGTAACAAAAGGACAACAAAGCCTTGTTTATACTTCAGACACAGAGTTAAAGCCATCCCTTGTTGATTTTAGTAAAAATTGTACATTATTGATTACAGAATGTAGTTTATATAAAAATCCAAGTGGTATAGCTGGTCATATGGATATTGAAGATGTAAAACAGCTTGTTTTGCAAAGCCATCCTGAAAATGTTATAATTACCCACATACCTCCTTATGGGGATAATACTCATATACTAAATGAAATTCAAGCATCTTACTCTAAAAAGTGTTTATTAGCTAGAACTGGACTTATATGGCAATGATTAATTTTATCTGATAATTGTTTAGGTTATTAGGTTAACATAGAGCATAATGGTACGAAGGACAACATAGACGACAAAAAATAAACTACTTATTTAAAGGAGGCTTTTATGAAAAGAAACGTATTAGGTTCGCTAATGGTTCTACTCCTAGTATGTGTATTAGCAGGATGTGGCACAGAACAAAAAAATGATACTAACTCAGATATAACTAACCAGAATCAAACACAATCAGAGAATACCAATGAACAATCCACCAATGAAGAAATAATGGCTAAACAGGATAAAGTAGTGGTAGCCGTTCCACAAGATCCAGATTATCTAGATCCGCATTTATCAGCTGCATCAGGAACAACTGAGATTATGTTTAATGTATTCGAGGGACTGTTAAAAGCGGATCCTAGCGGAAGAGTGATACCAGCCATTGCTAAAGATTATACTATCTCCAATGATGGATTAACCTATACCTTTAAGCTTCAACAAGGGATTCATTTTCATAATGGAAAAGAAGTCACTATGGAGGATGTTGCTTATAGCTATAAAAGGCTAAAAGGTGATATAACTGGAGAGCCCTTATCCGAAGCTTTTGAAGAGGTTGAAATCAATGTAGTAGATGATGAAACCATCGCTTTTCAATTAACTGAAGTCAATTCTGGATTTTTAGTTAATTTTACAAAAGCAGTTATTCCTTCAGGTCTTGGAGAGGAAGCCCATAATAAAACCCCTATTGGGACTGGACCCTATAAGTTTAAGGGCTATAACCCTTCGCAGAACATTGTATTAGAAAAATTTGATGATTATAGAATAGAAGGCATTCCAAAAATAAATGAAGTAGAATTTAGGATATTTGCTGATAGCCAATCAGCCTTCATGAGTCTCCTTGCAGGAGAAGTCGATATGTAT
Organism: Vallitaleaceae bacterium; assembly: GCA_028277605.1. Classification (GTDB taxonomy): domain Bacteria; phylum Bacillota; class Clostridia; order Lachnospirales; family Vallitaleaceae; genus JANQFZ01. Next base: position 14,422 of record JANQFZ010000045.1, read on the forward strand.
CCCCGAATGGAAACAGAAAACATAGAAATGCTGCCAGAAAATTATTATTACGTTGAAGGTATGCAGAACATGGTTCAATTAATGAGTATGAATAACGCTACTGAGCCACTTAATGATGTTAAAGTAAGACAAGCTATCAATTATGCTATTGATACAGATTTTATTATTGAAGCTGTAGCTAATGGCAAAGGAACAAAGCTAGGATCAAACATGTCTCCTGTTATGTCTTTTTTCTATGAAGACGGACTACAAGATAAATATAATATCAATATAGAAAAGGCTAAACACTTATTAAAAGATGCTGGTTATGAAAAAGGATTTGAATTAACTATAACAGTACCTTCTAATTATGACCTTCATGTCAAGACTGCCGAGGTGATTGTGGAGCAACTAAAAGCTGTTGACATTCAAGCTAGTATTGAGTTAGTTGAATGGGGCATTTGGCTGGATAGAGTCTATAAAGGCAGAGACTATGAAACTACCATTATTGGATTAACTGGTAAGCTGGATCCGAATAATATTCTCTTTAGGTATGAAACTAACTATCCACGTAACTACATGAATTATTCTAATGAACAGTATGATACTATAATTGCACAGGCAGTTAAAACAACCAATGAAGAAGAAAGAGCTAGACTATATAAAGAAGCACAAGTATTGTTGGCAGATGAAGTACCTGCGGTTTATATTATGGATCCTAACTTTATTGTTGCATTAAAAAGTAATTTAAAAGGGTATCAATTATATCCACTATATGTACAAGATATGTCTGTCATGTATTTTGATTAACCAAATCATGATCAAACCGTAAATTATTATAAACCTAACAATAGTATAAATGGAAAGCCAAGTATTATCCTCCTATAGGCTGGCCATTTATACTATTCTATGTTTAAAACTAGAATAAGTGTAGAAAGAACTCTCCAGTAAACCAAAAAGGCGGGCATTAAGATGCGTTATCTTTTAAGAAAAATGAGTTCCGTTATCATGACTTTGTTTTTAGTTACTGTCATTACTTTTATTGTTTTTGAAATCATACCAGGGGATCCTATAGCGGCTAAGCTAGGTATTGAGGCAGATAAAGTTCAAATAGAAGCCCTAAGAAAAGAGCTTCAGTTAGACCAGCCTTTAATCGTTAGATATAAAGACTGGATAGGGAATGCTTTAAAGGGAGATTTAGGAATATCTATTAGATTTGATGAACCTGTTATAAATTTGATACAAATACGAATGATGGTAACATCAAGACTTGCGCTCATAGCTCTTGTCATTACCATTATCATAGGTGTTCCTCTTAGTATTATAACAGCTAAATATGATAATAAAGGGATAGGCATTGGTACTTCAATATTCTCTCAGATAGGCATGGCATTGCCTTCTTTTTGGCTGGGAATTCTTATGACCTATCTATTTGGTTTAGTATTGAAGCAGTTTATTCCAGGAAGATATGTTCCAATGGAACAAAATTTCGTACAAGGACTTAATTACTTACTTTACCCAGCCATAGCTATTGCTATTCCTAAAATAGCCGTTGTCGTAAGATACTTAAGAAATGCGATTATGGATCAGACCAATCAAGATTATGTAAGAACTGCCTACTCAAAAGGTTTGAGAAGTCATCAAGTGATGGTGAGACACATCCTAAGGAATGCTCTAATCCCTGTTATCACGATTATGGGGATGATTATTGCTGATATATTAGGAGGAAGCCTGATTATTGAACAGGTATTTACGATTCCTGGTATTGGCAGACTGTTAATCATGGGTATATCTAATAGAGACTTTCCTCTTGTACAAGGCATGGTTATTTATATTGCATTGATAGTAATAGCCATCAATTTACTAGTAGATATTATGTATCACTTTATAGACCCAAGAATCAAATTAAACTAACGGAAGGAAGCCGTATGAAGAAAAGAAAGTATTCATTTAATTTTTATATTGGCATTGTCATTGTTGCCTTCTTACTAGGGATTGTGATTGTCAGTTTTTTTTATACCCCATATACTGTTACCCAAATGAACATAGGAAAAAAATTCTTAAAACCTTGCTGGGAACATCTTTTAGGTACTGACCATTTTGGAAGGGATATTCTAAGTCGTATCATGATGGGTTCTCAAACCGCTTTTCAGGTTGGTCTAATCTCAATTGGAATAGGCTTGTTTTTTGGAATACTTATTGGCAGCATTGCAGGTTATTATGGTGGTATTGTAGATGAGATTTTAATGCGTATTATGGATGCAGTAATTGCCTTTCCAGGCTTACTATTTGCTCTAATGTTTGTAGCTGTTTTGGGACAAGGTATTGTTAATACCATGATTGCCCTAGGCATTATGTCCATACCCCAATTTGCAAGAATTACAAGAAGCGGTTTTTTACAGGTTAAACCCCTTAAGTATATTGATATGGCGAAGTCAATTGGAGTTTCTAATTTTAGAATTATGATGGTTCATATTCTCCCAAATGTTATTTCTCCATTGATTGTAGCTTGTTCCATGGGTTTTGCAAGCGCTGTTCTTGCAGAAGCTGGTCTAAGCTATTTAGGTTTAGGTGTTCAGCCCCCAAATCCCAGCTGGGGCAGAATGCTAAGCGAATCTCAAATGTACTTATTAAAAGCTCCTACTTATTCAATAGTACCAGGAATATTTATTACTCTATCTGTATTGGGTTTTAATCTTTTAGGGGATGGTATTAGTGCTATTAGAGATCCAAGAAAGTAAGGTGTTATTTATGAATCAGCTTTTGGATGTAAAGGATTTATCTATTGCTTTTGAAACCAATGAAGGTCTATTAAAAGCTGTATCAAATGTTTCTTTTCAACTACATGAGAATGCGATTTTAGGTATAGTTGGAGAATCTGGCTGTGGTAAAAGCATCACAGCAATGTCACTAATCAATTTATTACCGTCTAATGCCATTGTTTCATCTAATCAAATGCTATTTAATGGCATGGATCTGAGGAGTATTGATAAGAATAAGCTATATGAAATAAGAGGAAAAGACATAGCTATTATTTTTCAAGAACCTATGACATCCTTAAACCCACTTATGAAGGTCGGACAACAGATAACCGAAATGATACGCTTGCATGAAAACAGCACGTTAAAAGAAGCAAAACAAAAAACTCAATGGATGATGAAAAAAGTTGGTTTATCTAATGTAAAGAAGCTCTACCATAGTTATACCCATGAATTATCAGGTGGAATGCTACAAAGAGTCATGATAGCGATGGCAATGATCTGCCAGCCTAAAATACTAATTGCTGATGAACCAACAACTGCACTGGACGTAACTATACAAGCACAGATTTTAGAATTAATGAAACAGCTAAATAAAGAAAATCATACGTCCATTATTTTCATTTCTCACGACTTAGGCGTTATTAAAGAAATGTGTACAGAAGTTATGGTTATGTATCTCGGTTATTGTGTCGAAAAAGCAGATACATCTGTACTATTAAAGCATCCTGCTCATCCTTATACCTATGGTCTCCTTCAGTCCATTCCCAATCCAAAAAAAGGAAAGAGCAGACTATATGCTATACCAGGGAGAATCCTCAAACTATCTGAACGTCCTAAAGGATGTCCATTTTGCACTCGATGTAAAAGAGCAACTGAAAAATGTAGAACACAACTGCCTGAACTTCAAGAAATAAGTACCAATCACTTTGTAAGATGCTTCTACCCTCTAGACCATCCTCAAAACTGATGAAAGGTAATTAATAATGGAAAAGGAAATTTTATTAGAAGTTAAGGATCTGAAAAAAGTATTTAAAACCCCTAAAAGTAAGCTTTTTGAAAAACAAAGCGGTGTGAGAGCTATCCATGAGGTTTCTTTCAAAATATACAAAGGGGAAACCTTTGGATTAGTAGGAGAATCAGGTTGTGGTAAATCGACACTAGGTAATATTATTGGTGGCTTGATACCGCCCTCTGAAGGTATAATAACCTTTGAAAATAAGAGTATTAGTACACTGGATAAGAAAGAGGCAAAAAGTCTATCTAGGAATATCCAAATGATATTTCAAGACCCATACAGCTGTTTAAATCCAAGAAAGAAAATTGGCTGGATATTGGAAGAACCCTTAAGAGTTCATCATATAGGAACAAAAAAAGAATTGCGCCGCACCGTCTACGAGATGCTCCATGAGGTCGGATTTGACAAAAGCTACTATAATAGATATCCCCATGAATTATCTGGAGGTCAAAGGCAGAGAATTGGTATCGTTTGCTCACTTATGTTACACCCTAAACTAATTATAGCTGATGAGCCAGTATCTGCACTGGATGTTTCTGTCCAAGCGACGATTCTAAATCTATTAAAAGACCTTCAAGAAAAGTATCAGCTTACCTATCTATTTATTTCTCATGATCTTAATGTTGTCGAATATATGAGTGATAGAATTGGGGTTATGTATCTTGGGCAGCTGGTTGAATTAGGCAGAGTAGAAGACCTGTATAACAATCCCTTGCATCCCTACACTAGATCCTTAATATCAGCAGTTCCAAATGTCTATGATGATAAGTATAAAAACAAAACAAGTTTAAAAGGTGAGGTGCCGAATGCCATGCACCCTCCTGCAGGGTGTCCCTTATGTACAAGATGTCCTGAATGTATGAATCAATGTAAAACAATCCAGCCGCCATTAATAGAAATAGAACATGAGCATTATGTAAGATGTCACAAGTATTTATAAATTGTTTGTAGTCTTAACTGGATTTATTGGTTATTGGTTGGGAATTAATTACATCTTACTATGTTGACGGTCAATTTTTTTTGAAAGGAGCTAACCCTATGAAAATAGGTATTATTTCTGATATACATATTGATAAAAGCTATAAAGAAACCGATTTAGTTGAGGATCGATTAATAGAAGTTGTTAATGATAAGGCATTAAATATTCTTATTATAGCTGGTGACATTTCTAATGACTATGAACTATCACTAATGACTTTAGATAGAATAGAGATAGAAACGGAGTGTACTTGTTTATTTGTTCCCGGTAATCATGATCTATGGAACAAGCATCATCCAGATATTATTCATACACAATGGATTTACGAAAAGATATATGCACATAAAAGCTGTTTATGTGACAAACCCTATGAACTAGGTAATGATTATGTTATTATCGGTGATACTGGATGGTATGATTTTAGTTTTGGGAACAATCAATATGCCTATGAGGATTACTTAGTTGGCTACTACAAGGAACGTCAGTGGCAGGACAAAAAGTATATCAATTGGAATGTGTCTGATGTGGAAAAGTGTAAGGAAATATATGGACGTTTAACAAAACAAATCGATCGATATAAAGATAAGAAAATCATCTTAGTAACACATATGATTCTTCACCCATACTTCCTCGTGCCTTTGCCTAATGAGACTTGGAACTATTTCAATGCTTTTCTTGGAACTGCCAATTATAAACCATTGTTAAAGAGCCCTGTACAGTATGTTATCATGGGTCATGTTCATTATAGAAAAAACTTAGAAGAAAATAACATTAAATATCTATGTCGGTGCTTAAACTATAGAAAACAATGGTCAGAAGATAATGCAAAGAAGCAAATTGAAGAAACATTAGCTGTACTAGAAATAGAAACTAATTAAATATACGATTAGTTACTAATAAAACTGTAATTGGAGAGTACTGATGTAATTAAAACTAAACCTTTTTACCAATAGACAAACTATATAGAATGACAAGAAAACAAAAAAGGTCTTTTTCTATATATTGTATAAAACGTGTAATAGTGAGAAAGTATAATTTATATATAATTAAATATTTAATCAAAATTAGTAGTTAAAACGTTTTACATGTTTGGTTTGTTTATTGCATACTATGTATTGTATTTTAGGATATAATAATAGTGTTTTAAATATAATATAGAATAATTGCCTTAATATAGTAATAAGTAATAAATTTTGCAATAAAGTGCTTTTTATATAATTTGATGAAATTTAACCGCTTCATCTTGAAATATTTCACACATATGATAAAATATAGGCAAGTAAGGGTTTCCGATAAGGAAAATTTAGAAAGGATGTGAAGATGAGCAGGCAATATTAAAATTCATCGGTAAACTTTTACAATTTAATAAGGAAGAAGAGGGGTAATTAATAATGAAAAAGAGAAAATTAGCACTTGTACTTTGTTTGGTAACTATTCTTTCAATAACACTATTTGGACAATCAGCAACAACAGCGGCTAGTCTTCCTAGTAAGGTTGAAGATGGAGCTATGTTCCATGCTTATAACTGGCGTTTTAATGACATTAAAAACAATCTATCAACCATCGCTAATGCAGGTTTTAATTCCATTCAAGTATCACCCGTTCAAGGTACTAAAAATAGTTCTTCACAATGGTGGATACTTTATCAACCTTGTAACTATGAAATAGGGAATGCGCAATTAGGTTCTTATAATGATTTTAAATCCTTATGCAGTACGGCAGACCAATATGGTATTAAAATTATCGTTGACGTTGTATTAAATCACGTTGCTGACAATGGTAATGATGGTCAATGGGATAGTGCTGTAGCAGATTTTTTAAAGAAGCATGAACTATATCATAACCAAGGATCTTGTACTAATTATCAAAATCGCTGGGCATTAACACAGTGTAATCTTGGTAATCTACCTGATTTAGCAACACAAAGAACGGATGTTCAAAATTGGCATATCAATTTCCTAAACGATTGTGTTAGTGCTGGAGCAGATGGCTTCCGCTTTGATGCAGCAAAGCATATTGAGACCAATCGCGGAGAAGACTATGGAAAATCTTGGTCAGGTAATTATTGGGATAGAGTATTAGGTGGTATTAATAACAAAAACAGCCTATATCTTTTTGGAGAAGTATTACCAGATGTATCTGATAATGATGAAGTCTATAGACAATACTTTGACATAACCGCACATGGTTATGGACAATCCTTAAGAAATGCTGTTAATAATAATAATCTTTATGGCTTATTGAATATTAACCATGGCGATCATAGCATAGCTCCATCCGAAGCACTAGCTTACGTTGAAAACCATGATGATTATGAGCATGGTGCATCAACAAGCTTCTCCGAGTGGGGGAGAAAGATGGCGTACTCTATTATTGCAGCTAGAGATGACTTAGCTGTAAGATACTTTGCTAGACCTTATGATAACTTATGGAAAAACACGGATATAAAAGAAGTCAATAAGTTTAGAAATGCTATGGTTGGACAAGGCGAATACCTAAGATGGACAAGATCTCAAACGATGCTTATTGAAAGAGGAAGTAAAGGTATGGTTATAGTCAATATTGGAGGAAGTACTTATATTGATTCTGCAACCAATTTATCCAGTGGTTCTTATTCTAACAGAGCATCAGGAAGCTGTACTTTAAATGTATCAGGTGGCAGAATTAAAGGCAATATCCCCGGCGGAAGCGTTGTCGTACTCTATTAATTAAAGTAAAGCCATAATAAAACTTGAATATACATAAATACAATTGACATCTTGATTTGTATTTCTACTCATAGATAATAATCAATATCTCATAACAGCAGTACTGTTGTTATGAGATATTTTATTGTAATTTTAATTAAAGTTATTAATACTGTATACTAAACGGATAGAAAAATAGTACATGAATTAAATAAAATTTACCATTTCTTATGACTAAAGACTACAGATATCTACGTTTAAACCATTAGGTATTATATACAGCATTTGAAAGTCTTTAACTTTTTTGGTATTATTTTATGGTGTTTTATATTTAACTATGAATTACTGGGTCAATAGGGAATTATTTTTATCAAACATATAGTATATTGAATAGCCTAAAATAAGCACAATAAGATTATGTTTTAGTGATAAAGGTCATAGTCTTAAGTTTAGATTTGAAAGGAGCATACGACATTGTCTAGAGCATACACAGGTAAAAACATAAAAGTTTTAGAGGGTTTAGAGCCGGTAAGACTAAGACCAGGTATGTATATCGGAAATACAGGTTCTAGAGGATTACATCACTTAATATGGGAAATATTAGATAATAGTATGGATGAACACTTAGCTGGTGTTTGTGACCAGATTATAATAACGCTTAACGAGGATGGTTCTATTAGTATAGAAGATAATGGAAGTGGTATACCAGTTGACCTTCATGATAATACAAAGGATTATCCAGAATCAGAGTATCCACAAGGCATCGTGACTGAGAGAATTATTTTCACTGTGTTACATGCAGGTGGAAAATTTGATAAAGATACTTATAGCTACTCTGGAGGATTACATGGTGTTGGAGCATCTGTTGTTAATGCACTATCCTCAAAGCTTACCGTTGAAATCTATAGAGGCGGAAAAATCTATATCGATACATATCATAATGGTGGTATTCCAGCGACACAGCTTACTAATGGTGCCTTAATACCTCTTAAAAACACAAAAAAAAGAGGGACTAAGGTTACTTTTTTGCCTGATCCTGAAATCTTTGATACAGTGCAATTCAAACCACAGATTATAAAAAAGCGTCTACAAGAAATGGCGTTTCTAAATAAAGGATTAACGCTGACTTTTAAAGATTATACACTAGAAAAACCTGAAGAGATTGTTTTTCATGAAGAGGAAGGACTTTTAGGCTTCATAAAAGAAATCAATAAGAATAAAAATCCCCTGCACGATGAGATCGTTTACTATACGGATAAGCAAGATGGAGTAGAAGCTGAAATAGCTTTTCAATTCACTAATGAGTTCGCAGAAAACATATATTCTTTCTGTAATAATATCAATACACAAGAAGAAGGTATGCATGTCTCAGGCTTTAAGCTGGCATTAACACGAATTATTAATAAATATGCCAAAGAGCTTTCTATATTTAAGGAAAAAGGAACATTAGATGGCAAGGATGTTAGAAATGGTTTAACAGGTATCCTATCAGTAAAGGTTCCAGACCCCCAATTTGAAGGACAAACCAAAACTAAGTTGGGGAATACAGAGGTTAAAGGTATCCTATCAGATATGACCTATACCCACTTAGAACAATACTTTGATAGGAGTATCGACACGGTCACAAAAATCGTAGAAAGTGCTGTGCGTTCTTACACCATAAGAAAAACAGAAGCAAAAGCAAGAAATCGTTTATTAAAAAATGCAACTAAGATGACAACTAATGGTAAGCTTGCTTCTTGTAAGCTTTCACTTAATGAAAAAAAAGGTATTCTTACAGAGCTGTTTTTAGTAGAGGGAGATTCGGCTGGCGGTTCTGCTAAGCAGGGACGAGATCGAAGATACCAAGCTATTTTACCACTCAAAGGAAAAGTGCTCAATACGGAGCGCAGTAAAATAGGTAAAATACTTGAAAACAAAGAGATCGTATCCATTATTAATGCTTTAGGGACAGGCTTTGGAGAGGGTTTATTTGGAGAAGGAACTAGCGAAGATTTTAAACTAGATAAATTAAAATACGATAAAATCATTATCATGACTGACGGCGATGTGGATGGTTCTCATATTCGAACGCTTTTACTCACATTTTTTTATAAGCATATGCCAGACCTTATCATCAATGGAAAAATATATGTAGCTATGCCGCCATTGTATAAAATCAAGACATCAAGAACCATCACTTATGCTTACAATGATAAGCAGCTTGAAAAAACCCTTAAGCAGAAAAAATCTAAGAATATCGAGATCCAAAGATATAAAGGTCTTGGAGAAATGAATGCCGATCAATTATGGGATACCACTATGAATCCAGAAACACGAACTCTAAAACAAGTACAGATAGAAGAGATGATTACTGCTGAAGAAACGACCACCATTTTGATGGGGGAAAAGGTACCACCAAGAAGGGCATTTATTGAATCAGAAGCTGAGCATGCCAATATTGACTCGTGAAAGGGGAGCATAAAATGAAAAAGAGTGTTCAATTACCAGACTTAAAAAAACAAACTATCATAACAGCTGATTATGAAGATGAAATGAAACAGTCTTATATTGATTATGCAATGAGTGTCATTGCAGCAAGAGCTTTACCTGATATTAGGGATGGTCTCAAACCAGTTCAAAGAAGAACCTTGTTTGCAATGAGAGACCTTAATTTATTGCCCGATCGTGCTTATAGAAAATCGGCTCGTATTGTAGGGGATACAATGGGTAAATACCATCCTCATGGCGATGGCTCTATCTATGATTCTATGGTTAGAATGGCACAGGATTTTGCTCTTAAACAGCAGCTCATTGATGGTCACGGTAATTTTGGGTCAATTGATGGAGACGCTTCTGCAGCGATGCGTTATACGGAAGCAAAGTTACAGCCCATTGCTTTAGAATTACTAGGGGATATAGAGAAAAAAGTGGTTGAGATGAAAACAAATTTTGATGAAACCTTACTTGAACCAACTATTTTACCTGCTAAATATCCTAATGCATTAATCAATGGTATGACAGGAATAGCCGTTGGTATGGCAACCAGTTTCCCTACACATAATCTAAAAGAAGTGATTGATGGCACCATTGCTTATATCAAAGATCCAACTTTGTCTGTAAAAGATCTGATGACCTATATACAAGGACCTGACTTTCCAACAGGTGGCATTGTAGCAAATAAAAGTGAGCTTGAGTCTATTTATGCTACTGGAAAAGGGCGTATTAGAATTCAAGCAAAAACCGTCATTGAAGCAGGTTCAAATGGAAGGCATCATATCATTATCAAAGAAATTCCATATACCATCATTGGTAATAAATCCAACTTGATCGAAAGTATAGCAGAGATGGTAAAAAACAAAAAAATCGTAGGTATTCATGACATAAGAGATGAAAGCTCAAGAGGAGAAATAGAAATCATCATAGAAACAAAAAAAGGTGTCGATCCGATAAAAATACTGAATCAATTATATAAGAAAACTAAACTGGAAGATAACTTTAGTGTCAATATGCTGGCTCTATTAGATAAGAAACCCTATTTATACAACTTAAAATCAGCCATTGAGGCTTTTGTTTCATTTCAAAAAGAAATCTATACCAAACGCTATCAATTCTTATTAGATAAAGAATTAGATAAAAAAGAAACCACAGAAGGATTGCTAAAAGCTTATGATGAAATCGACTTAATTATAGAAACGATTAGGGGAGCTAAGAATTTAAAATCAGCAAAGAAATGTTTAATTACTGGAGATACAACCGACATCACATATAAAACTAAAAAAAGTGAAGCACTTGCTAAAAAATTCAATTACACAGAGAGACAAGCAACTGTAATACTAGAAATGAAACTCTATAAGCTGATTGGACTTGAAAAACTAGAAGTAGAAAAACAGCATCAAATCATTTTGAAGCATATTGAAGAATATCAAAAAATACTTAGCAGTGAAAAAGTCTTAAATCATACAATGATTGTAGAGCTCAAGTCCATTGCAGATAAATACGGAAAGAAACGCAAAACCAGTATACAAGATATAGAAAGTATGGATATAAAAGAAGAAATTGAGTTAGAAGAGGTATTCATTTTGGTTGATTCGAGAAATTATGCTAAAGCCATAGATACCAGTAATTATGAGAAAAATGTAACCAAAGTGGAAAATGAGATGAAATTGGTTCTACAAGCGCAAACCGACGAAAGTATACATTTGATTGATAAAAATGGCAATTTACATCAGATTAAAGTACTGGATATACCGAGAACAAAGTGGATGGATAAAGGACTCCCTTTATCTGTTTTAACTGATATTAAAGAAAAGGATATTATTCTAATTGACAAGCTGGAAATAGATGCGAATTACTTATTTATAACTTCCAAGGGCTTAATTAAATCCGTTCAAGGAAATTGCTTGAATAGCAAACGTTCTAGATTAGCAGCAACAAAACTAGAAGAAGGAGATAGTATTCAAAAGGTAGTTAAGGCTGAAGACTGTGAAGAACTGTTAAGTATTACAGAAAAAGGATATGCACTTAGGATTAGAACAGATGAAATACCTGAAATGAAAAGAAATGCCAAAGGGGTTAGCCTGCTAAAAATGGAAGAATCAGATACCATTGTAGATATTTGCTATATTCATCCTTCCCAAAAAACAATTCAGATACAATTAGAGGATGAGGTTGTTAATAAATATCTTTCTGCTATCCCATTGAAGAAAAGAAATTCCATAGGCAAACAGATTATTAAGAATAAAACAATTATGAGATTTGTAAGTGAAGACTAGCCGACTATGAAACAAAACTTTGTTATTGGATAGGGTGGACAATCATGGGGTAATCGTATTAGCCCCGTAACCCCCTAAATCTATATAATTAGAGGGTTTTAATCTACTCCTATTTCAAAGAGTAAAGCAAAGCTAATACTTATCGTTATTTTTATTCTTTACGTATTGAATTCCTTAAAATACGTATATACAGCCTCCGTGTTCCCTCTAAATATAATCTGATCTTGAACATTTTTTAACTGATAATGATACATGGGATCATAATAATCTTTTAAAAGTATTCTTATCCATTCATTATGCACCTGGTTTTGATCAAATTGTTTTTGTGATTCATAGGCACGTTCCAGCAGGGAACACAATGTTTTGTAGAGATTGCCTCCAAGACGTTTTTTTAATCTTGATAAGCTGCCAAGAATATACTGATACCATTCAATCAATCCTTGTTCATCTCCATAAACTTCTCTGTACTGGAGCTGCGCTTCAATAACATATTCATTATGCGTAATATGAAGCCGTTTTTCAAACGGAACATCCATAACCACTAACTTGCCTTTTTTTATAAAGTCAGCTAATGCTTTAGGCAGATAACATTTTCCAACATGTCTTCCTTCGTCTTCAACAATCATAAAGGGATATCCGACATGTTTGTGTTTTATCAACGCAAAGGCTAAGTGGTTTTCAAAATCAATCTGACTAGGCTGTGGTGTTATTCTATTTCCAAAAGAAGATCCTCGGTGGTTAGCGATTCCTTCTAGATCAATAGTTCCTGTGAGTCTATTGAGCAGCAAAGTCTTTCCTGAACCTGTACAACCACCTAGTCGAATAGGCTGGCTGTTTTGTGATGCTGGCTCTAAGGCTTGGAGTAAATACTGTCGAAAGGCTTTGTATCCGCCTTCTAATCTTGGAATGAGTTTTCCTGTTGCTTCTTGAATCCATTCCTGAGCAAGTCTTGAACGAGACCCTCCTCTAAAACAGTAGATTAGACTATCTGGATATTGGTTTAACTGTGAAATCCATGCTTCTATACGCTTCTTTTTCAGTTCTCCTGACACAAGTTTATGACCTAAAACAAAAGCTTCATCATGTCCCTGTTGTTTATAGCATTGACCAACCAAATGCCTTTCTTCATTATTCATTATAGGCAGATTGATAGTATGCAAAAAGGCACCTTTCTCATATTCTATGGGTGCGCGAACATCAATTAATGGAATTTCTTCAAGTATAATTTTTTTATAGTTATTGACAAGTTCTTCCTTCATCATTACACATCCAATTAACTTTTTAAACTATATAAATTAATTTTTCTCTTGCTTCACATGTTTTTCCTATGGATTCAAGTGATAATCCCGCTTTTTTAGTTATGTCTAAAAAGGCTTGTCGGCTATCTTTTTTTACAACTGCTAGTAAACCACCTGAAGTTTGGGCATCACATAGTATGTTTCTTTGTTCCTCTGTCATATCACCTATTTTATGACCATAGCTTTTAAAGTTGTTTTTAGTCCCACCTGACACACAATCCAGCGCTAAGTATTTCTTGGTATTAGGTAGTAGAGGAACCTTGTTAAAGTTAATTTCTGCTGATAGATTACTACCTTCACAGATTTCGCTTAAATGACCGAGCAAGCCAAATCCAGTCACATCAGTTAGAGCAACAACACCATCTAATGCAGAAAGCTCAGCACCAATTTTATTTAAAGTACACATCGCATCAATTGCTGGTTCAATATGACCTTCTTCAATTTTTTTTCTTTTTTGAGCAGTTGATAATATACCAATTCCTAACGGTTTGGTTAGGAAAATATCACATTCTGGGATAGCTAGATTATTTTGCTTAATCCTATGATTATCAACAATACCCGTAACAGCAAGTCCAAAAATAGGCTCTGGAGAATCAATAGAATGACCACCAGCTAAGGGAATACCTGCTGCCTGACACGCCGATCGTCCTCCATCAATGACTTGCCTGGCAATATCGGACGATAGAACTTTGACTGGCCATCCTAAAATGGATATTGCCATAAGCGGTTGTCCGCCCATAGCATAAATATCACTGATGGCATTAGTTGCGGCGATTTTGCCAAAAGTAAAGGGGTCATCAACAATAGGCATAAAGAAATCAGTAGTACTAAGGACAGCACGCCCACCGCCAATATCAAATGCTGCTGCATCATCCTTACTTTGATTACCAACCAATAAATTGGGGTTAGTTGTACGCTCGGTTGTCTGCAAAATAGATTCTAAAACCGCTGGAGAAATTTTGCATCCACATCCAGCACCATGACTGTATTCTGTTAATTTAATTTTTTCCATTGTAAACATCCTTTATAACATAATATTTTAAGACTCTTCATTATATCATAAGAAATAAAATATAAAAAGTCGGATTTTAACTCTAAGGAAGAGGAAATAAAATATTTAGTGTTGCTTTTAGTTGATGTATCATATAAACTAGAACTACTAGTTTCATAGTATTGTAGTATTGATGATTATTTGTTATTATAGTGAGGCATAATTATGATTAATATTATTACAGCTTTATATCAAGAAGCAGAACCATTTATTCAAAGCTTAAGTCTAAAAAAGGATCTATCTTTTCATAAATTCCAATTATTTAAAAATAAAGATATTCATTTATTAATAACAGGGGTGGGTAAAGTAAAGGCCGCCATCGCAGTTACTCATTTATTATCTTATTATCCCCCAAGCCCAGTAGACTTTTTAGTTAATGTTGGTTTATGTGGGACATCCAATCTAGAACTCAAGATTGGAACCCCCATCCTGTGCAATAAAATAATTGATCGGGATACCAATCATTCTTATTATCCTGATATGTTATTTAATCATCCGTTTATAGAGAGAAGTGTTAAAACTTATTCAAAAATAATTAATAGAAGAGGGGACTCAATAGGAGAATTAGTGGATATGGAAGCTGTGGGTATTTATCAAGCTGCTTCTACTTTTTTTCAACCACATCAGCTGATTTTTATTAAGGTCATTTCTGATTATTTAGAAGCTAAAGCAATCACTCAATCTACAGCGACAAATCTCATAAAAGATCAAGTACACATAATTATTGATTGGTTAAATCTACTAATGAATCATTCTCTATTCAATGAGCCAATTATCAATCAGAAAGAACAATCTGCTATCAATCATATCGTTAGAAACCTTAAATTAACCACAACTATGGAAAATCAATTCATCCAATTACTGCGTTCTTATAAGCTTCAACATGGAGATGTTATTCCAATAATTAATGACTATATGGGTGTTAACTGTCAATCTAAAATAGATGGGAAGAAATATTTTGCAGAACTTAAACAAAAACTTATCGAATCATAGTTTTTCACATATTTATGTAGAAAAGGATGCACGTCATCATCCTAGAGCGTTAAAAATCTTAGACCGTTTGAAACAGGCAGAAGTTATTGAAATTAATCATTATAAGGATGTGTTCTCAAGAGCACATCAGAATTATGTCATGCAGAAAGTAGCACCTAAACTCATACTAGCAATTAAAAAAAAGCATTTAATCTATCGTGGAGCAGATGTCTGTGAGAGTTTTGGTCATCAGCATTTTTACTATACATCTACGATGATGAACTGCTTATACAATTGCGAGTACTGTTACCTTCAAGGCATGTATCCTTCAGCAAATATCGTTGTGTTTGTCAATATTGAAGCAATATTTAATGAAGTTGAACAGTTATTAAAGCAGCAGAATATCTATCTATGTATTTCATATGATACCGATATATTGGCTCTAGAAAATCTTGTTGGATATGCAAGAGAATGGATTAATTTTGCACACAACCATAAGAACATGACAATGGAATTAAGAACAAAGAGTGCGAATTTCCATGCCATAGAGGATATACCTCCTTCTAAAAACGTTATTCTTGCTTGGACATTGTCTCCCGTTCAGGTGATAGAACATTATGAAAAGAAAACACCTGGGCTAAACTTAAGACTATCTAATATCAATAAGGCGCTTGAAAAAGGATGGCAGGTAAGAGTGTGTATTGATCCAATTGTTTACATTAAAGACTGGAGAGAAGCCTACCAACAGTTAATTAAAACAACATTCAATACGATTTCAAAAGATAAAATAAAGGATGTTAGTATTGGTGTTTTTAGAGTATCTAAACCATACTTAAAGAAAATGAGAAAGCAGTTGCCTAATTCTATCTTAATTAATTATCCTTATGAAACAAAAAATGGTATATGTAGTTATCCTTACAGCCTATCAGAAAATATGGTTAATACAGTTTATAGTTTTGTGAGAGACTATATTGATGAGGATAAGATATATCAGTAGGATTTATTATGAGCAACAGAAAGAGTGATAGATATGATGATAGGTCTATATATAGTGACCATTTCTTTATTATCATTATCGTTTTACAGAGATACTAACAAGTCAATAAAAGCCTTAAAAAAAGCATGGAAAGCATTTGAAAATATATTACCTCAATTATTAAGTGTCATTGTATTAGTTGGCATCATGCTAGCTTTATTTGATGCTGAATTTATATCTAATATGATAGGAGAAAAGTCAGGATGGTATGGGACACTACTTTCTGCACTCATTGGTTCTATAACACTAATTCCAGGTTTTGTTGCTTTTCCTACCGCTGCATTGCTTGTAGATAGCGGAGCAGGATATATGCAAATTGGTGCTTTTATATCTACATTAATGATGGTAGGAGTTGTAACACTTCCAGTAGAAATTAAATATTTTGGTAAACGTCTTGCTGTAACAAGAAATCTATTAGCATTTCTTTTTTCTTTTCTAGTTGCTTATATAATAGGAATGGTGGTAGGTAATTAATGAAGTTTCTAAAAAGATATCGTTTTTTTATTGTATCAATACTTGCTTTACTATTTTTATTACTTCTAAACCATGGGCTTGGATGGAAGGCTCTTAATCTATCAATGTACTCATTAAAAGAAATGGTGTTAATCATTCCACCAATTTTTATATTACTAGGTCTTTTGGATATCTGGGTTCCAAGAGAAACCATGGTGAAATATATGGGAGAAAAGTCAGGTATAAAAGGTATTGCTTTATCATTTTTGCTAGGATCTGCAACAGCAGGTCCATTATATGGCGCGTTTCCAGTTGCTGCTATTTTTCTAAAAAAGGGTGCTAAGCTGACCAATGTTCTTATATTTATCGGTGCATGGTCTACAACAAAAATACCTATGTTTCTTTTTGAGTTATCCTCCTTAGGTGTGAAATTTGCGCTCACACGTCTCTTAATTGATATTCCTGGTATTATACTTATTGCTTTTACTCTTTCTCGCTTGCTATCTAAAGAGGAAATTAAAAGTATTTATGAAAATGCAAAGTCTTTATAGTAGTACACTTGAAATAGCTTATCTAATCGTGTGTAAGCTATGTTTTTTTATATGGAAATATTAATAAGAAAAGTACATATTAATTGTTTGTTAATATTTAAAATTACTATGGAAATCATTTGGCATTAACTATATAATAATTGTATAATTCTATTATTATTAGATAAATATTTAATGCTTATTTATATGTTGAATTTTGATGAATAATGTAAATATACTAACCGATTTACTAATGCATATAATATTTATCTATATAAGGAGGGTATTTTATGTTACAAACAGAAGCAGAATCAAAAATGACTTTTAAGGGAATTGATCTTATGAAATTCGTTTGCATTTTTTTTGTCATTTGCATTCATACTGATCCATTTCTCAATTTTAACACCGATATTGCTTTCATTCTAAAAAACATTCTATCTAGAGTTGCTGTACCATTTTATTTCATGGCAGCAGGTTTTTTCTTTACTAGAAAGATAATAAGTATTAATGATGAGAAATTAAACAAAAAATATTTCATCAAATATATTACCAAAGTACTTATTGTGTACTTATTATGGTCACTTATATTTTTACCCTATGATATGTATCATTTATTAAAAGAATCTTCAAATACCTTGACGGTAATAGGTCTATACATAAAGGACTTAATATTTAACTGTTCTCATTGGCATCTATGGTTTTTACCAGCACTTATATTGGCTATAGCCATCCTTTACTATTTTTTGAAAAAGAAAAAAATACTGACTCTGCTTGTCATAAGTATAGTCCTTTATTTTATTGGATTATTTGGAGATTCCTATTATGGTATTATAAAGGGCACCGTCTTTTATCCTATTATGAACACTTATTTAAGCATTTTCAACTTTACACGTAATGGTTTGTTTTTTGGTATCGTCTTTGTAACTTTAGGCGCATATATATCACAAAATCACAAAGCTATGCCTAAAGCTAAGAATATCATACTCATAATTATAGGGTATGGTTTGTTAGCAGCTGAAGCTTTTATATTAAGAGAAAACAATATACCAAGACTTTATTCTTATAATATGTTTATTACATTAATACCATTAGCTTATTATATATTTGTTTTCTTTCTAAATATTAATCTTAAAATATCCGATGGTTTTGCAAAACGATTAAGAGGCTATAGTATGGGAGCCTATTGTTCTCACGCTGTTTTTCTAATCCTTATTGTAGAGTTATTCAAAGTCCTGCAATTTCAACTCAATAATTCATTATACTTTTTATTAGTAACAGGTCTATCGTTGGTATTAGTTTATGCATTAAAATATTCTAGACTAAAAATATTAAGAAAACTTGTTTTGTAATGATTAATTAAGTAAAGTAGTAGTATAATAGCTATCCTAGTAGTAGAAGGGATAGCTTGTTTTTTAGTTTTTTATTGTCTTCTTATTTCTTATAAGGAAAAACGCGAAATAAAAAACTCAAAAAACTCTTGACAAATAACAACTACAAATGTAATCTATATATAGACTACATTTGTAGTTGAAAGGAGGTGAAACTATGAAGATAATACCTCATATATCTGATTCTGAATGGAAAGTGATGAAAATACTTTGGAACAAATCACCACAGACTGCCAATGAAATAATTGCAAAATTGGCTAAGAGTACTGACTGGAAACCAACTACTATTAAAACATTGCTTAGCCGATTGGTAAGAAAAAATGCTCTTAGATATGAAAAAATGAACAGAACATACCATTACTATACCCTTATACCAGAGAAAGACTGTGTCAAAGCAGAAAGTCAATCTTTTCTTAAAAAAGTATATGGAGGAGCTTTAAAACCGCTGGTTGCAAATTTTTTAGACTTAGAACAATTAACTGAAGAGGATATCGAGGAACTCAAGCATATTCTTGAAGGTAAGAAGAAATGAAGCAGGTGATGTTCTATGGATTTTTTGAGAGTATTTTACTGGTTGATTAATACATCGGTTAAGGGAAGTCTTTTAGTGATCAGTATACTATTGATTAAAGCATGCTTTAATAAAAGATTGGGAGTTAGATGGCATTACTATATTTGGTTTTTACTTTTACCAGTATTAATCCTACCTTATATGCCTCAAAGTTCAATAAGTATATTTAATTTACCCATCTTCAGTGGCTACAATAGTATTATTTCAGAAGGGTTTATACAAGATGTAAATAATAATTCGTGTAATAGCAACTCAAATAGAATTATTATTGATGAAACAACAGATTTTTTTATGTGGGATTCAAAGTATAGTGATGATGTTGAAGAAGTACCATCTAAGCTAATTGGTTTGTTTTTGAGAAATAACCTTAAATATATATTTGTTATGATATGGGGTGCAGTAGCTGCATTATTAATATTATTTACCATTGTTGTTAACATAAGATTTGGATTTGCTATCAAGAAAAGCAATATGAAAGTCAGCAAGCAAACGAATGAGTTGTTAAAGCAATGTAAATCTAATATGAATCTAAAGTCAAAGTTACGCTTAGTGCAGACAACAGCTATAAAATCCCCAGCCTTATTTGGGCTATTTAAACCAAAATTATTACTACCTATACATATTGAAGAACAGATAGACGAAGATAAGTTAAGATTCATCTTCTTACATGAACTATCACATCTTAAAAGAAAAGATATTGCTATACTTTGGTTTATTAAAGTGGCAAAAATAGTTTACTGGTTTAATCCAATTATATGGTATGGACTACATAGAATGCATCAAGATTGTGAAATCTCTTGTGATGCTCTTGCCCTTTCTTATGTTGATGAAAAGGAGTACAAAAATTACGGTCAGACTATTATACAATTAATTCAAACTACAATAAAACCTATAAAGTTTGTTGGAGCAGTAGAAATGCTGGGTTACAAAAAAATGATTAAAAGGAGAATAAAAATGATTTCATTATTTAAGAAGAACACAAATAAAATATCTTTAACAGCATTGCTTATTATCATGATGTTGGGATTTACTTTCCTTACAAACGCACAAGAATTTAAGAATGATAATTTATCAAATGAGGATAAAATAGCCATTCCATATGTCAAACAAGATGATAGTATATCAGATATTAATTCAGAACAAAATATAGTTCAAAATACTGTACCTAATGAAGAATTAAAGAAAATGATTTGGCCTTTACCAAGTTCAACAACAATTTCAAGTCCATTTGGCACAAGGAAACATCCTATATTAAAAACCGAGCATAAGCATAATGGGATTGATATTCCAGCAACTATAGATTCATCCATTATAGCATCTGCCGATGGTGTGGTCATATATTCTGAAGAAGATACCGATTATGGAAAAACCATAAAAATTGAACATAAAGATGGTATTGTTACAATGTATGCTCATTGCAACGAACTGCTTGTGAACAAAGATCAAAAGGTTAAAGCTGGAGAGGAAATTGCAAAGGTCGGAAACACTGGTCATGCTACAGGACCTCATTTACATTTTGAAATAAGAAAAGAAAAAGAGCCTGTCAATCCCTTGGATTATGTAAGTAATGATAGTGAAACCGTATTAGATTAGTTTAAATAAAAAGATAAAAAGGAAGTAAAACAGAATCTATTACAACTCAGCTAACTGGTTAACAGTTAGCTTTTCTTTAATATAAATATAAACTAAGTAGTTGGTTACAGTCTTAACAGGTTAATAGATATAGGGAGTATATCAATATATTTCCACTTGACAAATCAAATTTTGTATGTAAAACTATACATAAGTATAATAATTTATACAGGTGTATAGTTTGTGTGTTTTTGTTATTTTATTAACAATCAGTAATTCAGCTCAATGACTAAAAAATAGGAGGCATAAGTATTATGGAGAGAATTAAAGATGTTATGGTACTTGGTGGATGTGGCGGTGCTGGTTTATTAATTGCAAAATTGCTACTAAAGGACTCGGATGTTAACATTATCATAGGTGATCAGAATGTAGAAAGAATTAATCAAGTCGTAAAACAATTTAACAGCGAATTTAGTGGTAATCGTGTACGAGGCAAGAAGGTAAATGCATTAGATAACAATGAATTGACAAAAGCATTAAAAAGCTGTAACTTAGTTATATCCTGTATTCCTATTACAATTACTGGAATTAAAGACGGTATTGTAAAAGCAGCCTTTAAAGCGGGAATACATTATATGGATTTAGCCATGGATCACGATAAGCGAAAAACACTTGAGCAATTGAGTGGTAAAATCAAAGCTTCTGGAAAAATTTTTATTTTCGAGGGAGGATTTGTACCTGGAATACCATCCATGATGGCACATTTAGGTGCTAAACAGTTTGATTCTGTAAAAAGTGCAGAATTTACTGGAATGTTTAGAGATAATAATTCAACTTATGGTAGTGTTGTTGAGTTGCTAAAATATTCTAGAGACCCAATTTATGTATGCAAAGATGGTAATTGGCGCATTGATAAACCATCCTCTAAAGTATTCGATTTTGGTCCTACATTTGGTAAAGTAAGATGTTATCCAATGGATCAATATGAGTTAAGAAAGCTACCAAAAAATCTTGGTTACAAAGATATGATTTTCTATACATCTGGTGTTAATCCAAGAGCAGATTTAATTATGTTTATTCTATTAGGTACTGGTTTATATAAAATTAAATGGGCTCTCAAAAAAGGAGCAAAACTTATTGTTAACAGTATGAGAAAGCACTCAAAACCACCATTTATTACACGTGTTACAATGGAAGCTAAAGGGAAGATAGGTAATCATAATGAAAGCTATAAGTTGGTAGTTGAACATGAAGATGCATATATTGGTACAGCTATTACAACTGTTGCTGGAATACTTCAATTAATAGATGGAACGATAAAAGAACCTGGTGTTCATATTATGGGGCATTGTGTTGATCCAGACCGTTATATTGAAGATATTAAAAGATTAGGAATGACTGTAGAAATTGAAAGAAATCGTATATAGTAGGGAGTTTATGGGATGGGTAGACGTAGTATAGAAGAAATAAGAAAAGAGGAAATCATTCTAGCTTTTTTTCAAGTTATTTCAGAAAAAGGAATAGTAGG
>JANQFZ010000062.1 GCA_028277605.1 Vallitaleaceae bacterium
AAATATATTTATGATATATAATTATAATTCATAGAAAGGAAGGATATCATGAAATACGAATGGAGAAAAAAAGAAAAGAACCTATATTTACCAAAGCAAAAACCAGAATTAATCCAAGTACTACCTCAAAAATTTTTTATGATTCATGGTAAAGGAAATCCAAATAGTGAGGAGTATTCTAAGAAAATAGAGGCTTTGTACTCTATGGCATATGCTGTTAGAATGATGCCAAAAAAGGGTTATACCCCAAAAGATTATTATGAATACACGGTTTATCCTCTTGAAGGTTTATGGGATTTGACTGATGAAGGCAAAAAAGATGAAATATTAAATAAAGACGAATTGGTATATAAAATGATGATAAGACAACCTGATTTCGTGACATCGGAAGTAGTAGATATTGCATTTGAAAATGTTAGAAAAAAGAAAAAGAGTCCTTTATTAGATGAAGTTACATTTGGAGATATTGAAGATGGGTTATGTGTTCAAATGATGCACGTGGGTTCATATGATGATGAACCAAGATCTTTTGAGCAAATGGAAAAATTTATAATTGAAAGCAATCTGGAATTAAGAATGCATAAACATAGAGAAATCTATATTTCAGACCCACGAAAAACAGAAAAAAGCAAATTAAAAACTGTGTTGAGATATATGGTTTGCAAAAAATAGTTAGTAAATAGTAGCACAACTAATTCATATGTAGGAGGGAACTATGTATAAAATTGGAGAGTTTTCTAGAATAACAAGTATGAGCATAAAAACATTGAGGTATTATGATAAAGAAGGGATATTAGTTCCTGTAAAAAGAGAGGAGGACAATGCCTATAGATGCTATGACAGTGGCAACTATGAACGTGCGATACTTATTAAAAAACTAAGATCGTTTGATTTCTCTATTTCAGAAATAAAAGATGTTTTAACTTTATATTATAACGAAGATGATTTAGATTATATATTGAATGAAAAGAAAGAACAAATCCAAAGAGAAATAATTGATAAAGAAAAACTAATACGAGAAATAAATGCTTCTATTAAAATAAAGAACAAAGAGGAAAAAAATATGATGAACTATAAAATCAATATTAAAGAAATTTCCGAAGTTAAAGTGGCTTCTATAAGATACAAAGATAGCTATGATCAATGTGGGAAATATATAGGTAAACTGTATAAAGCTTTAAAAGGGAATGTTAAAGGTGCGTGTTTTAACTTATATTATAATGAAGAATATGCCGAAATAGCAGATATTGAAACATGCATTCCAATAAAAAGTAATGTGAAGAATTCGGATGTTTCTTGTAGAATTATACCTGAAATAAAGGGGATTTCAACAATGCATAAAGGAAATTATGAAGATCTAAATCATGCTTACAAAGCCTTATTTGATTATGCAAAGCAAAATAACATAGAAACGACTTTGCCAATAAGAGAGGTGTATATTAAAGGACCAGGTATGATATTTAAAGGAAATCCTAATAAATATATTACAGAAATAGTCATTCCCATAGCATAAACAATCTATTGCGGTGGCTACTAGTGTTATAAATTATATCACACTTATCGTTGTTGACAATATTGTACGAACGCTCTAAAATGTAAAATAAAGGTGGGAATATCAAAGATATTGTTGAAGAGAATAGACTTAAATTTTCATATTATCTAAAATACTCAGCTCCTTTTTGAGGCAAATGGTTAAACTGTAGTTGACCAAATCAGTTATACTATAAGCCAGTGAGGAGCTGTTTGATTTTGTAAATGTATTAAATAATCACCACCCAGAAATTAATCTTGAGTTAAGGAAGATATAGGTAGGTAGCATAAGGGTTAGATTTTAGGAGTTTATTGAAAGAAAGGAATGGATATAATTCTATGGGGGCACAATTTAGTGATAAATTTGTTCATACCAATTACTTAATAGGTGATAGAAAGTTATATTGCAAATATA
Organism: Vallitaleaceae bacterium; assembly: GCA_028277605.1. Classification (GTDB taxonomy): domain Bacteria; phylum Bacillota; class Clostridia; order Lachnospirales; family Vallitaleaceae; genus JANQFZ01. The sequence continues at coordinate 1,946 of JANQFZ010000062.1, forward strand.
ATAATATAAATAATAAAAATAGTCCCAGTGTTGTATTTGAGGCAGGGTTGGGAGATACTAGTGAATCATGGAAATACATTCAAGAGAAGATTTCCAAAATGATTTCATCATTATCATACGATAGAGCTGGAGTTGGGAAGAGCGATAGTGCAAGAATTCCTCGCACTTGTATGGATATGGTTTATGATCTATCAGAATTATTATCAAAGGTTCCATTAAAACCACCATTTATTATTGTAGCACACTCCTTCGGAGGATTAGTAGCAAGATTATTTGCAAGTTTGTACCCGTGGTTAGTCTCAGGAATTATTCTTGTTGATTCTGCAGTTGAGTTTAAAGAACTCTTTTATGAGAAAGTTCTTTTCAAGTCACAAATTGAGTCCAATAGAGATTACTTTAGCAATTATAGGTTAAATAGAGAAAAAGTTGATAAACAAAAAAGTTATAATCAAATAACGTCAAACAAAGGTTTGCAGGATATACCTTTAACAATAATTATACGAGGGTTGCCTGATGATTTTGATGAAAATTTGCCGAATGATAAATTGTTAGAAATTGATAAACAACTTCAGTATGATTTAAAAAAATTATCTACTAAGAGTAAGGTGGTAATAGCTGAAAATAGCAGCCATTATATTCAACAACAACAGCCAGAGCTAGTTATTGGAGAAATAAAGAGTTTGATAGACTAATTTATGTTTGATGAATTATATAAGAGGCTTAGTTGAGATAAGGCTCAGAAATAAGTTAAGCATTGACAGATGTTAATTATTGGGATACACTAACCACATAAGTCGGAAATAGAATCAAACTATTGATTAGAGGGAAGCGAGGTTAAAATCCTCCGCGGACACGCCACTGTGATAAATCTTAGTAGATTTTAAGCCAGATTACTCACTATTTCTAGACCCTTATACTCTACGTTGATTTTAGAGAGGGCACCAAACTTAAATTCTGCCTTCGTGGGCTTTTTTTTTGCCTTTAATGAGTTTGCGTAGGGATAAACTATAAACTTATAAGGTGAGGTAAAAAATGAAAACAAACGGACGGACTAAGGTAATAAAAAGAATGAGTGTATGGTTAGTGGTTGCATTGATAGTACAGTTATTTGTAGTAGGACCTAATAGTATTTACGGTGCTGAAAATACGATTAACGAAGATTATATAACGGTGCGTGTTGAAGGAGAAACAGAGACATTATTTAATCGAAATATTAAGTATTCAAGTGATTTTGATACACCGTTAGCTGTGTTAAGAGAAGCAATAGGTGAAGATAATATTACAGGTACAGATAGCAGCTTTGGTTATTATATTACAGGAATTTTATCAGAAGAAAGTACAAGTCATACAGGGTGGATGTATTTCGTAGTAGATAATAGCAATCAAATCATTCAGCCAATGGTTGGTGTTGATGCCTTTGATGGACTAACCAATGCAGATGGTGAAAGAATTGTTAAAGAATTAGTATTCTATATTTCTGCCTATTCAGGGGCAAGTATTATAACAAAAATTCCAATCATTAAGTTAACTAGTAATGGAAATGACTATACGCTTACTGTGACTAAAAATGAAGTAGGAAATACTGCAATTGAGAATGTTAACGTCAAGGTGAGTGGCATAGGACAATATAAAACAGATGATAACGGACAGATTAATTTCACATTAGACCAATCAGGGATATATCATGTAGAAATTTCTAAAGATACGACATTCCCTGAAATTGTAAGGAATCAGTTTGTCATTAATCACAATATTTCGAGTGATACAAGTGGTGTTGTTAGAAATGCAATAGATAGATTAAGAGTTCATTATGAAGATAAAGAGGTCAATGGACATGTTGCGTTGGCTTTAAATGCAACCTTAGATGATATGAGTAAGAAAAAAACATCATTTAAAGTAAATACTGATAATGATGCACGTGGCGTAGCAGAAAACATTATTGGAGCAATAGCCACAGGTCAAGATGCAGATACTTATGTGAATCAATTATTAGATTCACAAAATAGTGATGGAAAATTTGAAGTGACATCATCAGATGTAAATGAAGTGTTGGCACAAGTGGATGCCATCTTAGCACTTGATATGGCTAAAGCTTCATATGATGAAAACGGAGCCATTCTAAGTTTGTTAGGGATGGCAACCAATGGACATTATCCACGTGAAGGAGCTTATCCTGATATAACAATTACAGCCCAGGCTATGACTGCTTTAGCGCCACATCGTTCTATTAGCGGTGTTAACGAAATGATTGATTCCTGTATGGCATTCTTAAAAAATCGACAATATGCTTCAACAGGAGGTTTTGACTATGACATGTTCTCCGATACAACAGCTTCTACATCTAATCAGAGTGTAGATGTCACACCATCAATTAATAGTCCTTATACGAATGCCGCAGTTATTCAAGGCATAGTAGCAGTTCAAGATGCTCCACTAGGAGAAGATTGGACAAAGGGAGCTGAAACTATTTTAGGAGCTTTGATGGATAGTCAGTTAGAGGATGGAACATTTGATTCAATGGGATGGAGTATGAGTGACTCAGGGTCAAATCAGTATGCCTTGTTAGGATTGGCAAGTTTATTAGAAGGAGAAACATTATATCAGACAGTAGAAACTGAAGATGAAGACGAAGACGACAACGACAACGAAAATGATACAGTTTTGATTGATGAGGCCATTAATGGCATTAAAGACTACTTAAATTCAATGGAAACAAGAATGGATTCTAGCTATCAATCTAAGCCATTCTTTTATCGTGCTTTAGAAGTTATTGGACTCAATAGTATAAGTGATGATATTACAAAAGACGTTGAGATCTTAGCTGAAAAATTTATGATTAACACAACAACAGGAACCTTGCCATATGCTTTAAATATTATAGGTTTATATGGTTCAGGTCAAAATCCACAAAAATATATTGATTTATTAGTAGAAGGGCAGCAAGAAGATGGTAGTTTCAAGATAGGTAAGGTTGAACAAACCATATGGTCTATGATTGCTCTTGATATGAGTGGTGGATCTTATAACATTGAAAAAGCTGCAACATTTATTATGGATGATTTTGAAAATGAAAAAAGTGTAGCGATGCTAGCTATAGCTGTAACAGCATTAGCTAATCATAAAGATGTAGTAGGTGTTGAAGCTTTTATTAATGAGAAGTTGGAAGTCATCCGACAGAAGCAAAAAGAAAGTGGAGGATTTGAATCCGTTGATGGCTATGGAGAAGATAGCCAAGCTTTATCTTTTGTTATTTCAGCATTAGTTGCGAATGGGATTGATCCTTTAACCAATACAGAGTGGCAAAAAAATGACAAAACAATGTTGGATGCATTACTTGAGTATAAGAAATTAAATTACTTTATCTACAATGATACATATGGTGATTATATCTATAAAGATGAAGCCACAGAACAGGCACTTATCGCCTTAATTGACCTTAAAAATGGAAAATCAACCTATAGTAATGTCCAATATTGTGAAAGTTATAAGGCCAAAATTGTTACAGCATTATTTAAATTAAAAGACTACTTAGAAACATCAGAGAAACGCATCAATACATCTCAAATGGAAGTAGATATGTATTATACTTGGCAAGAGGTTGCAGCACTCAATTATTCAGATGATGATGTTGAAACACTATATGCAAAACTTCAAGAGAAATATACATTAAATAATAAAGCATCTGTTTTAGATATAAGTGAGGATATAATCGCCCTGATAGCTTCAGGTCAAATATTAAGTCAATTAAATACGGATTACGTTGCACAATTAGAAGCATTACAACAGTTAGATGGTACATTTGTAAAAGAGGGTGAAAGTGGTAACGTGTATCAACAGTCAATGGGGATTATTGCCATGGATATGGCAAATGGCAATTATAATGAAACAACAGCCGTTGACAGTTTAATAAGTATGAGTGCAGACGGACACTTTGATGATGTGGAACAAACCTCTTGGGCACTGATTGCTTTATCCAATCATGGTGATATTTCAGGTGTAACCGATTTGATTGAGACATCATTAGAATACTTGAAATCACAGCAATCAGATAACGGTGGCTATGACTTATACAGTATGGGAGATGCAACACAATATACATCAGTTGCTATACAAGCATTAATTGCTAATGGTGAGAATCCTTTAGATGATGAATGGAAGAAATCTGGTAAAACCATGATTGATTCAATGTTAAATCATCAATTAGAAAACGGTACATTTGAATTGATGAAAGGTTGGGGCGTAGATGTAGCCTCTACAAGCAGTAGTTTGGCTGCATTAGCAGATCTTTATCATGGTAAGTCTTTGTATCAAGTATTAGAGCCACAGTTAGATCCATCAGAAACGATTAAGAATACGATTAAAGAGCTTAAATCGTATTACGAAGAGGATAGTTACTATAATTACTTACAAGTATTAGGATTATATAGATCGGAAGCTGATGCAAACATTTTGGCATCAAAATTTGAATTACGGCAAGATGAAGCGGATAGAATTTATATTATTTTTGATAACGATGTTGAAATGTTAGCTAAAGATATTATGGGAATTATAGGTATTGGTGAGAAGCCTAGAGACTATAACAATAAAGACTATGTACAAACCTTATTAGATACTCAAAATACAGAAGGACAATTCGTATTAACGGATCAATCAAATATTGGTGCACAAGCCAATAGTATAATTGCCCTTAGCATGGCAGGTGCTGATTATAATAAAGAGAAGGCTGTTGAAGCGTTAATATCAGCATATGATAGTGAATCTAAGCCGAGTATCTATGCCATATCAGAAACGATTATTGCATTATCAACGGTTAAACATATTAGCGGCGTAAATGATAAAATTGATGACTGTTTTGAAGATATGAAAAAGTGCCAATTACCATCTGCTGGATTTGATTACAATGATGCAAGCAGCTTCACTGCAAGTGAAGTATCAGAATATGATGCGGTTGCATTGCAAGCGATTGTAGCAGCAGGAAAAGATTACAAATCAGATGAATTTATGAAAAACGGACAAACCATTGTAGATGCCATGATGGCCTTTAAAAATGATGACCATTTTATCTATGATTCTACAAAAAAAAGTTACAAGGACTATACGGATTTAGCAACAGGGGCAGTATTAGCAGCTTTAATAGATATTGATACTGAAGAATCGATGTTTAAAGCATTGACAATTATAGATGCGCCACCTATGCCATTAACTGACGAAGAAAGAGTAAAACAAGAACTTGAGGCACTTATCAATTATTATAGTACAGACAGCATTTTTTCTTTTAGAGAAAGTATAGGTTATAGAGTTACAAGTACGGATGAGCAACAGGTAATGCCTGTTATTGCAGGAAGATTTACAGTATCTACTGATATGAAACAAGCAAGTGATTATGTGGGTAACATTATAGGATTAATTAGTAGCGGTAAAAATCCCAGAGATTATAATGACATCAATTATGTTAAAGAATTAGCTGATTTACAAAAAGATGAAGGGATATTTGAAGTAGGTTCTGAAGGTGCCTATGTGACACAAACTGCATGGAGTATGATAGCTCTGTATATGTCTAATGCACAAGATTTATTTGATACCCAAAAAGGGGTAGAGTCAATCATAGGTTTCCAACAAGCTGATGGTGGATTTGGTGCTGTCGATGATACTGCAATGAGTCTTTTGGCATTATCTCTATATAAAGACATGGAGGGGGCAGAAGCAGCTATAGACAATGCTATTCAATATCTTAAGAGCAAGCAATTAAATACTGCTGGATTTGGTTATAACGATACTTTTGCAGATGAAAATATTTGGTCCATTTCAGCGGTCATTCAAGCGCTGGTAGCAGCAGGTAAAAATCCATTGGCAGATGAATGGAAGAAAAATGGTGTATCCATGGTAGATGCCTTACTAAGCTTTAAAGGTGAAGGTGATTTCGGCAATGACTCTGCAAGAGAACAAGTATTTCTAGCTTTAGCAGATTTGGAAAAAGGAACATCAATGTATGCAGAGCTAAAAGTTGTAGAAGTAACTGAACCTGCACAATTTGATATTGAAAGAATTGGCAATAGCTTATATCATAACGGTGAAGAAGCCCTCATCAAGATTGAGGTTAAAAATGTATCTGATGAAATAAGTGATGCCCTATTGATTGTTCTATTAGTTGATAAAGATACTAATCAACTATTAAATTATACTTACATCATGGAAGCATTTGATGCAAAGCAAAATCATGAAATGGCTGCTGGTTTATTAATACCTGAAGTAGGAGATTATGAAATACGAGCTTATGTTTGGGACAATTTTGAAAACCAAAAAGTATTAATGGATCAACCAATAATTGTAGAGGTACAATAAGCTGAAATTAGATGAGCTACAGCTTAGGAGGTAAATAGATGAGAAAATTAATCATAGTAATTGTAACCATGTTTTTAATGGTTACAACAGTATTTGCTAGTGGAGATTTGAACTATTCAGTAAATGGAAACGTTGTTACTCTTACAGGTGAAATGGGCGTTTCAAATTCTCCGATTTCAATACAGGTTTTTACCCAATCAAGAAAGTATTATGTTGGACAGTTAACAACGGATCAATATGGAAAATTTGAAACAACTTTTACCCTTGATGATGATAAAAATTATCAAGCTAGAGTTAATGCTGATGAGAATCATAAAGAAATAGTTATTAAAGTTCCAAAAATTGATGCAGATAGTGGATCAGGAACTGATGATGGAACTGTAGAGGTAAAAGAATATGTTAATCTATTGGTGAAAGGTTACAATAACAAAGTATTTTTCTCTGGAAGGGTCGAAATTAGTAAATCAGATACGGTTTTATCATTGCTAAAAAGAAGCCTTGACAAAAATGGCATTAGTTTTATTGAGAGAGGTGGCTATGTATCAAGTATTGGTGGACAGAGCGAATTTGATAAAGGCAGTAAAAGTGGATGGATGTTTTCTGTTAATGGTATATTCCCTAACAAATCTTGTAATAATGTAGTGCTGGAAGATGGAGATGTTGTTAAATGGATTTATACAACAGGTGAGTCCATTCATAAGGTTTCTGGTACGACAAGTAACACACAAGAAGAAGGTGTGCAGGTAGTAGTTACAGAAGATAAAAAACCTAAAATTATCATTACAGTGTCACCTGATGAAGGAAAAATCAAGGTAGATTTAAACGACGATGTTTTCAGTCAAGTGATAAAACAAGCTAATAATAATGATATGAAAGATATATTGATTGAATTAAAATCAGATGAACATATACAGGAAATTGATGTAGGTATTTCTAAAGAGTCAATCGAAGAAATACTCAACAAAGCTATGAATATCGTTGTTAAGTCTGATTTAGGCAATATTGAAATTCCCATTAGTGCTCTAAAAGAATTAAAGAAGCAAGGAGATATTGAAAAACTGGCACTCAAAATAGAAAGACCTGACCAAAAAGTGCTTACAAAAGTTCAAAAAGAAGCGGTTAAAGATCAAGTATTATTTGATATAGCCATCAGTAAAAATGACCAAACCGTATCATCCTTTGGTGGTAAGATGCTAAAAATTTCTCTACCGTATACATTGAAAGTGGGTGAAGATAAGAATAAAATATTCGTTTGGTATTTAAATGATAAAGGGATTAAAGAGAAAGTCGGTTGTACATACGACGAAGAGTTAGGTGTTGTGACATTTGAAACCAATCATCTTTCCTATTACTTAGTAGGTTACAGTGATGCGTATACATTCGACGATGTTCAAAAAGATGCTTGGTATTACGAGAGTGTTATGCAAATGGTTCAGTTAAATCTATTTCAAGGGACAGAGAAACATAGATTTAGTCCGAATAGTGAAATGACAAGAGGGATGTTTGTAACCGTTCTACACCGTTTTGATGGTAAGTCACGAAGTGAAGCTAAAAATAGCTTTGAAGATGTAAATAGTGGAGAATGGTATACAGAAGCAGTTAACTGGTCAGCGGATAATGGTATTGTTAATGGTGTGACTCAAACTAAATTTATGTTAAATGACACGATTACTCGAGAACAAGCTGCCACTATACTCTACCGATATGCAAAATTTAGAGGAATGGATGTTACAATACTAGGTGATATGGACACTTTTAAAGATAGAAATAATACTAGTGCTTGGGCAGAAGACGGTGTTAAGTGGGCAGTAGGTAACGGTTTAATAAAAGGAAAAGGAAATAGCATGATTGATCCAAGAGGAAGTACGACCCGATCAGAGATTGCAACTATGATTAAAAGATTTATTGTATTAAAAAATACAAATAGATAGTAAGCATTGGTAATAACAAAAAAAACTATGATTAATGAGGAGATAAAATGAAAAAAAGATTACTACCATTACTCGTCTTAGTGATGTTGGTATCCTTTAATGAACTTGCAATGAGTATGGATAACCTAGAGGCAGTAATAGAAGATACAGCTGATACCCTCTACACGAAAGTTAATCAACCTGTAGTAGGTTCAGTTGGTGGGGAGTGGGCTGTGTTAGGACTTGCAAGAAGTGATTACAAGGTGTCTGACCAATACTATCATGACTATTATAAATGCGTAGTTGACTATGTAAAACAAAAAAAAGGAAGATTACATGATAAAAAGCATACAGAATATTCAAGACTTATACTTGCATTGACAGCTATTGGAAAAGATCCTACGAATGTAGGTGGCTATAATTTATTAACGCCGTTAGGAGATTATGAGAAAACGATTTGGCAAGGGGTTAATGGTTCTATTTGGGCATTAATGGCTCTTGATTCAGGCAATTACGATATGCCAACTAATCTTAATGCAAAAGTACAAGCTACAAGAGAAATGTATATAGACAACATTCTCCAATGTCAATTAGAGGATGGTGGATTTTCTTTGTTTGGAGGCACTAGTTATGAAGGGTCTGATACCGACGTATCAGATCCTGAAATAACAGGTATGGCACTTCAAGCCTTAGCTAAATATCAATACCGTGATGATGTAAAAAAAGTGATTGATGCATCCTTAGACGCATTATCAAATTTGCAGAATCCAAATGGCGGTTACACGAGTGGGGGGGCTATTAATTCAGAAAGTTGTGTTCAAGTTATGGTAACGCTTTGTGAGTTAGGAATTCCTGTTGATGATGAAAGATTTGTTAAAAACGGTTATACCTTAATGGACAATTTGTTAAGTTTTTATCGCCCTCAAAATGGATTCTTACATACTCAGGAAGGTGATGGCGTTAATATGATGGCAACAGAGCAGGCTTTTTATGGCTTAGTCGCAGTCAAACGTATGTCATCTGGAAAAAATAGTTTATATCGTATGGGTGATGCAATTGGGGTTGGTACTAGCCAAATTAATGACGATAAACAAAAAGGTCTAGAGGGCAAGCATAAGGATGTTCATTCATCTACAATCATTAATGCTGGAAAAACATTTAATGACATTGTACAGCACGAAAGTCGTAAAGAAATAGAAGCTTTAGCAGAGAGAGGCATTATTAATGGTAAAAGCACAATTGCTTTTGATCCTGAAGCTACAGTGACACGAGCAGAGTTGGCTACTATTATTATTAAATCTCTTGGACTTAAGGAAATGAAGAATACAAAGTTTACAGATGTAAAAAGAGGTAGCTGGTACGAAAACTATGTCGGTGGGGCTTATTATTATGGTATTATTAAAGGAAAAAGTGAAACCTTTTTTGATCCTATGGGGACAGTCACAAAAGAAGAAGCTGCAACGATGGTTGCGAAAGCTACTAAATTGACTGGTATTAGTAATGAAATGGATAAGGGCCAAGTTAGAGACATGTTAGCTCCATTTATAGACTATGTTGAAGTATCAGAATGGGCTAGAGAACCAATGGCATTGTGTTACCACTATAACATTCTATCTCAAAACGATACAGAAATTAATCCAAAGGATTTCATTAAGAGGTATGAGGTTGCAGTTATGCTCTATAATCTCTTAAAAGAGGCAAATCTTATTTAGTTACAGAAAGGCAGGTGACTCGTCATTGAGAAAAGGAATAAATGGATAGCCATTACGGTTGTCTTAGTTGTACTTGCTTTTGTTTTTTGGTGGGGAGGTAATGCTCCGAAACCAAGAGTTTGGAAGATACAGGAAAAGAGTAGTCAACTTTCAGCAGATGTGAAATTAGAAGCTGAGGCAAAGAGTGGTAGTCAAAAAATAGATTCTAACGGATTGAAATACGAAGAAGGCTCATCTGATGATTCGGTAGAACAAGGGATGAGTATGGATGAAGCAACAGGTAAAGATAGATATCAGACTGATCCTGTGCCAGTAGGAAAGCCAGTACCCATTGATCCTCAAGATGTAGAAATAAGTGACACAAAACATACCTGTTTTTTATCCGTTAATTGTAGCAGTATAAAAGAGAATATAGACTGGCTAGATAAAGAAAAAACTGAACTTGTACCTGAAGATGGCGCCATTTTCCCTTTAACAGAAGTTACCTTTTATGAAGGAGAGAGTGTATTCAATTTATTGCAGCGAGAAATGAAAAAGAATAAAATCCATATGGAATTTGAGAAATCACCCATGTTTAATAGTGCCTATATAGAAGGGATTAATAATCTTTATGAGTTCGATTGTGGGGAATTATCAGGTTGGGTGTATAAAGTTAACAGCTGGTTTCCTAATTATGGTTGTTCTAGATATTCATTAAAACAAGATGATGTTGTTGAATGGGTTTATACTTGTGATTTAGGAAAAGATGTTGGTGGATCTAATGGAGGGGAGAGATGAAGGATACCTTTAGTACGTTTCACCCTGTTGTTAATATAGTCTACTTTATTGGAACTATAGGATTCGCAATGTTTATGATGCAACCCATATGTATGCTAATCTCCTTTAGTAGCGCACTAATTTATGCTAACTATATTAGAGGAAGAAAAGCAACTTATAACCATATGAAGATCATATTACCTATGATAATTATTTCAGGAGTTTTAAATCCAATCTTTAATCATGAAGGAGGAACTGTATTAATCTACTTGAAAGATGGCAATCCTTTAACGCTAGAGTCTATAGCATTTGGTATAGCAACAGCAGTAATGATTGGTACAGTTATTCTATGGTTCTCCTGTTATAATTATGTTATGACATCTGATAAATTTATTTATCTATTCGGAAGAATAATTCCAGCACTCTCACTGATTATTTCAATGGCATTAAGGCTGGTTCCACGATTTAAATCACAATTAAGAATTATTATAAACGCCCAAAGAAATATGGGGAGAGATGTAAACCTTGGAAGTGTTTTTAGCAGGATTAAAAATGGTCTAAAAATATTATCAATACTAATAACTTGGGCGTTGGAAGACACAATTGAAACAGGTGATTCTATGAAAAGTAGAGGATACGGATTGTTAGGTAGAACCTCGTTTTCAATATATACATTTGACAAACGAGATAAATTAGTGTTGGCTTTTTTAATTATTAATATAAGTATGATTATGATTGGTATATATTTTAAAGGTATTTATTTTAGATATTTTCCAACCCTGAAAGGTGATTGGTTGAGTGCTTATGCAATAGGTATCTATATCCATTACACTTTATTTCTAAATGCACCTATCATACACAATATATGGGAGGATAAAAAGTGGAAAGCTTTAAAATCGAAAATCTAACCTTTAGATATCCGAACTCAAGTAGAAAGGTATTAAGTAATATTAACTTGCAGATTAATAGAGGAGAGTTCATCACTTTATGTGGAGCTTCTGGGTGTGGGAAAAGTACATTATTACGACATTTTAAAACAGCACTACAGCCTCATGGTAGTTGTGAGGGTAGGGTTTTGTATAATGATAAGGAACTTTCAGATATAGATTTATACCAACAAGCCTCTAATATTGGATTTGTTATGCAATCTCCTGATAACCAAATTGTTACAGATAAGGTTTGGCATGAATTAGCCTTTGGACTTGAAAGTTTAGGACTAGATAATGGGGTTATTCGTTTAAGAGTTGCAGAAATGGCTTCATTTTTAGGTATTCATCATTGGTTTTATAAAAATGTTGATCAACTATCAGGTGGACAAAAGCAATTATTAAATTTAGGCAGTATATTGGCCATGCATCCTTCTATATTAGTGCTTGATGAACCAACAAGTCAGTTAGATCCTGTAGCAGCAGTTGAATTTTTATCCAATATCCGTAAAGTTAATTTAGAATTAGGAATAACGGTAATCATTACAGAGCATAGATTGGAAGAAGTTCTCCCATATTCAGACAGAGTTATTGTCATGGATAATGGTCAAATTATATGTGATGATTCACCATCAGAAGTGGGTACATACTTAAAGCGGAATCAACATAGCATGTTTTATGCCATGCCAGCCCCAATGAGAATTTATGCGGCTATAGACAATGACTTAAAATGTCCTATAACCGTAAGAGAAGGGCGACAATGGATAGATGATTTTAGTAAAGAGCATACAATTAGGAATGTGCCAAAAAAGCATCAACAAGAATCATTTGATACTGTACTTGAGCTTAAGGATGTTTGGTTTCGATATGAAAAGGAATCAGAAGATATTGTAAAAGGGCTCACAATGAAAGTTAAAAAAGGAGAGCTATTGACAATTTTAGGGGGTAATGGCACAGGAAAAACGACTACATTATCTTTAATTTCTGGGATTAATACCCCGTATAGAGGTAGTGTTAAATTATATGGTAAAGATATTCATCAATATGATAAGCGGCACTTGTTCAGCAAAGAGTTAGGGGTCTTACCACAGTCACCTCAATCATTATTTATAAAGAAGACTTTAAAAGAAGATTTAATGGATATCCTATCAAATCAAAGAATTTCTACTAATGATAAGTTGAGTAAAGTTGATTTAGTTGCTCAAATATGTCAGTTAAACCCTTTGCTAAATAGGCATCCCTATGATTTGTCAGGAGGAGAACAACAAAGAGCAGCTTTAGCAAAAATACTACTTCTTGAACCACAGATATTACTGATGGACGAGCCAACTAAAGGGTTAGATGCAGAGTTCAAAATAATATTTGCAGACATTATAAGAAGCTTGTTAGCGAATGGGGTCACCCTATTGATGGTAAGCCATGATATAGAATTTTGTGCTAAGTATGCTCATAGATGTGCCATGTTTTTTGATGGTCGTATTATCAGTTCTGATAGACCAGAAAAATTCTTCGCTAAGAATAATTTTTATACAACCTCTGCCAATAGGATGGTCAGGCACATTTTATCTGATGCAATTACGGATGAAGATGTGATTAGTGCTTGTGGAGGGGATGTAAATAGGATTTATGAAAGGTCTCAAACGTTTTCTGACAATGTTGATTTATATGCAAAATTGAAGAAATGTGAAAACACAATAACTAAGTCAGATAGTATATCAAAGCTGAATAATCAGGAATCACCATTACCACATATAATTGATAAGGATCAAGTCAATGTACAAGAAAGAAAGCTCTCTAGACGCACAATTGCAACAGCGATTATTGTGTGTGTGCTCATTCCGCTAACAATTTTATTTGGAGTCTATTATTTAGGAGATAGAAAATACTATTTTATTAGTATGGTCATCATACTAGAAACGATGTTACCCTTTATGATGATTTTCGAAAGTAAAAAACCTCAAGCTAGGGAATTAATTATTATTGCGGTGCTATGTGCAATAGGGGTGGCAGGTCGATCAGCTTTCTTTATGTTACCTCAATTTAAGCCAGTCGTTGCCATCGTTATTATTTCAGGTGTAGCATTCGGAGGCGAAACAGGTTTTCTAGTAGGAGCAATAACTGGATTCGTATCCAACATGTTTTTTGGTCAAGGACCATGGACACCATGGCAGATGTTTGCATTCGGTATCATTGGTTTTATAGCGGGTATTTTATTTAAGAAAGGTATACTCAGAAGAAATAGACTAGCATTATCGATATTTGGGGGTGTATCGACATTTTTTATTTATGGTGGGATTATGAACCCTGCTTCAATTATCATATTCCAAAGTCAACCGACTAAAGAAATGTTTTACTTAGCTTACTTAAGAGGTATTCCCTTTGATATAATTCACGCTGTTGCAACCGTCGTTTTCTTAATGATTTTATCAAAACCATTATTAGAAAAATTAGATAGGGTTAAAATGAAGTATGGATTTAAAAATGGTGATTTTTAAATGAGATTGTATAAAATGGTTAAATAAAAAGGGTTATTCATCTTATGAAATCCAGTTTGCACTATTGCTAAGGCATGGATAGAATGATATGAGTACAAGAGAAAGTAGAATAACAGACCAATCAAGCTACCATTATCATACATACTACTGTAGAGAAAAGGGGAAAAGCTAATGAAAAAACTAATTATGATTAATGGAACTATGGGAATTGGAAAGACCACAATATGTGAAAGTCTGTATAAAAGCATTAATAATTCCTGTTGGCTAGATGGTGATTGGTGTTGGACAATGAATCCATTTAGAGTGACAGAAGAAAATATAGAGATGGTTTTAAATAATATCACACATTTACTAAATAATTTTTTAAGTAATACATTATTTGAATATGTTATCTTTAATTGGGTAATGCATTATGAATCTATTATTTCATCAGTGCTGGAAGGATTAGATATTAAATCTAACTTTGAAGTAATTAAAATTACATTGGTATGTTCTGAAGAAGAATTGGAACGAAGAATAAATAAAGACATTGGAGCAGGTCTAAGAGATGTAGATTCATTGTCAAGAAGTATAGAAAGATTAGCTTTATATAAAGATATGGATACAATAAAAGTTGATGTTAGCGGAAAAAAAGTTGTTGAGACAGTTGATAGGATAAAGCAACTGATAGGTTATAGTAACTAATTTCAGCATGTTAGATAAACACAATGTTTGCTAATCCTTTTTTCAACTGGCCACATATGAAGAAGACAGTGGCTTTTCAATAGATAGTACGATAGGCGTAGATTTGTTTAAAGCAATAGTAGTAAATTATGAAACATTTGAAGATGAAAAATGGAAAAATCCTTACTATGATGAGTTTAAAGAACTATATGTTAATGTGAAAAACAATAGTAATTAACTCAACTTTCCCACTTGAAAAAACCTATAAATCCAGTGTTCAAAAAGAAAAAGTTGTATAAAATTTGTTCTTGGAGACTGTCATAAAAAGTGTGTAAAAAATTTCCAACCTGGCTAAATCTAAATAAAAAGCTAGGAAGGAGATTTTTTATTATGGCAAGTAATTTTATTAGTAAAGAACAAGCGCAGGCAATTATTGAAAACATATTAAAATAAACGATGTACTAGAGATTTATATCTATTAGTGGCGCTTAACAGGTTATTAGAATTTAACATCAAAAGCGAGCATTTAAGTATTGCACACCCAACATACTAATGGTATGATTATACCATTAGTATGTTGGGTGTAAGGAGGTAGATTCACTTGAATTTTGAATTCCCAGTTGGCTTTCATGAATTTCACAAAAATAATCTAATAAATTTTCAAATGAACCGTTGGTATTCCACAGGTTTTCTAAAGTATAAAGAATTAAATGAGGCTGCCAAGAGAATAAATAGCTTTAACGATGCAAAGAAGGTTTTTAAAGATATAGCTGAAAAATCAGTAATAAAGAGTGATTGGCTAAAAGGTGCGACCTATCTCCGTGCAGCAGAATTCTTTTGTTTAGGTAATGATCCAGAAAAACCAGAGTTGTACAATGCTTGTATCAAAGCATATAGAAGGGCGTATGCTGATGAACCCATTATCTATGAAAAAGTACCCTATGAGAAAGGTTATTTACCTGTTATTCGTATTATGACTAAAAAAAACAGTAAAGGTTGGATTTTAATCCATGGAGGTTATGACTCTTTTATTGAAGAATTTTATTTTTTTTGTGAGAGTTTTGTAGATGCAGGGTATGATATAATCATGTTTGAAGGTCCAGGACAAGGAGCAGCACTTAATCATTATGGAATGACTTTAACACATGAATGGGAAAAACCAGTTTCAAAAGTACTGGATTACTATAATATTAAAGATGTTACGCTAATAGGGATATCTCTTGGAGGGTATCTAGCTTCCAGAGCAGCTGCATATGAAACGAGGATTAGTCGTTTGGTTATGTACGATATTATTTATGATTTCTACAGGGCTGTTATGTATAAAACTTCAAAGGCTTTACAGTTAATAATTGAATTATCATTACCCTTTGACAGTTCCATTGTATGGACATTAATAGAGAAAAAGATTTCTACAAATCTTTTTGCTCAATGGTTGGTACTACAAGGCTATCATATATTTGGTATTAATACCATTCCGCAGTACTATAAGTGTATGAAGAAGTATAATACACGTAAAATATCAAAACTCATTACTCAAGATACCCTTTTACTTGCAGGAGAGGAAGATATCTATACAGTATTTTTTAAAAAGCAAAAAAAGGCTCTTGTTAATGCAAAATCTGTTACAGGGAGAATATTTACAAAAGACGAAAATTCATCTCATCATTGTCAGGTTGGAAATATTAAACTGGTATTGGATTATATTTTAGAGTGGATTGAGAAAAGGAGATAAGTATGTGGATAGCTAAAGAAGGCGATGTGAGAAAAAGAGAATTTATAGAAACAGCTATTAGAGTATTTAATAAAAAAGGTTATGAAAAAGCATCTGTCAATGATATTTTAAAAGATATGAATATAACAAAAGGAGCATTTTATTATTATTTTAAAACAAAGGAAGCATTACTAGGTGAAGTAGTAAATGAGTTGATTCACGAGCTAGAATTAATAATAAAGGAGATAACACAGAGAAAGGATTTATCAGCCGTTGCTAAATTAGAAAAAATATTCAAACATATGAATCAATATAGAAAGAATAGTATATCATCATATACCCATATGTATGAGTTGCAAGAAAGAGAAGAAAATGCATTTATCTCTAGAAAACTTATGGATAAAACACTTACTTTAAATGTCAACTACATTCAAAATATAATAAGCCAAGGGACTGAAGAAGGTGATTTTAAAACTTCTAACACTCTTGAAACTGCTGAATTATATATCAGATTAGCGACCCTTTGTAAAAAAAAGGTGATGCATATAATCGCAGATAAGTCTTATAAAGATAACCATGAAGTAATGCATAAAACAGTAGAAAATATTTTGATTTTCTACAGTGAAATATTGGAGAGGATACTCGGTGCCGAAGAAGGCACATTAAATTTCATGTATAAATAAACAGTATAAATAAACAACAAATTTGAGAAAATACATCTAGCCTTTGTATATGGTGGAACACCAAGAATACGAGGCTTTTTTTATGGAACAAGATGATAGTTTTAAAGTGCCTACCAAGTAGGTATAAAGACAATGATTCTATAGAGGAATAGAATAAATGAACATACTCACACAAGAAGACATTTTGAAGCATCTATTAACGTTGAAGAAAAATAAGAATATAGATATAGTATTACTACAGTGTTTCACTTCGGATTAAAGGATATATATGACAACGCATATTGACAATACTTCATTACTGTTACACTTCAACGCTTTTAAAGTTTGACACAATAAAGTTAGTAGATTATAATTTAAATTAACCATATATCTCATTAGCAGATAATAATATTTAGGGGGATTAGATATGAAAGATTTTAAAAAAGTTATTGTATTAGTAATTACCGTAGTGATGATGACTTCTTTGGTTGCTTGTGGAAAGAGTTCTGATTCAGTATACAAAATCGGTATTGTTCAACTGCTGCAACATGTTGCTCTTGATGCGGCAACAGAAGGGTTTCAAGCGGCTTTAACAGAAAAGCTGGGTGACAAGGTGCAATTTGACTTACAAAACGGACAAGGCGATAGTGTTACATGTTCTACAATTGTTAACTCATTTGTATCCAATGATGTTGATCTTATTATGGCGAATGCAACACCTGCTTTACAAGCCTCAGCATCTGGTACGTTAGGTATTCCTATTTTAGGAACTTCAATTACGGATTATGGTACTGCGTTAGAAATTGAGAATTTTGATGGATTAACAGGAAGAAATATATCTGGGACATCAGACCTTCCACCTTTAGATGAGCAAGCAGCCATGATAATGGAGTGGTTCCCAGATGCCAAGAGTGTTGGGATTCTGTATTGTTCAGCAGAAGCAAATTCTGCTTATCAAGTGAAAACTGTAAAAGAGGAGTTAGAATCACTTAGAGTCAATGTTAATGAATATACATTTGTAGATTCTAATGATATTGCTACCGTGGTAACAAAAGCTGCGGAAGAATCGGATGTCCTCTATATTCCAACAGATAATACAGCAGCAAGCAACGCAAGTATTATAGATAATATTTGTCGTCCGGCTGGGGTTCCAATTATTGCAGGTGAAGCAGGAATCTGTGCTGGATGTGGTGTTGGTACTTTATCCATTAGTTATTATGATATTGGCTACCAAACTGGTCTAATGGCTTATGAGATACTAGTGAACGGTGCTGATATTTCTGAAATGGAAATTGAATACTCACCAACAGTTACAAAACTTTATAATGCAGCAATCTGTGAAGAACTAGGTATTACAGTTCCAGAAGGTTATGAGTCACTTGAACAGTAAAAAACATCGGAGGTAGTTATTGTGGAATTTATTGTGTCGCTATTAGCTGCAATACCTGGAGCAGTTGCTCAAGGTCTGATATGGGGAATCATGGCCGTTGGTGTATTCATTACTTACAAAGTCCTAGATGTTGCAGATTTGACAGTAGATGGAACCATGTGTACCGGAGGGGCAGTTTTTATCATGATGATGATGGGTGGTCATAGTATCTTGATCAGCATGCTGGTAGCCACCGGAGCTGGAATGATAGCTGGTATGACAACCGGAATTTTACATACATTTATGGGGATTCCAGCCATTTTAGCAGGTATATTGACGCAATTGGGGTTGTATTCAGTTAATCTTGCAATTATGGGGAAAGCAAATCAAGGTATTAGTGCACTAAACTATGACTTATTAGTATCACTATTAAAAATAAGGAATGTTACATTATTTGAAAATACAATTATTAGATTGGTACTTTATAGTATCATAATCATTGCAATACTATATTGGTTTTTTGGAACTGAGATTGGTAGTTCAATGAGAGCAACTGGAAACAATCAAAAGATGAGTCGTGCACTGGGAATAAATACGAAACTTACTATTGTGTTAGGATTGATGTTATCAAATGGATTGGTTGCGTTATCAAGTGCTTTGCTAACTCAGTACCAAGGATTCGCAGATGTTAATATGGGACGAGGAGCCATTGTTATTGGTCTTGCAGCGGTAATCATAGGCGAAGTTGTATTCGGTAGAATATTTCATAATTTTGCACTGAGGTTGTTTTCGGTAGTAATCGGAGGTATTATTTACTACATTGTGTTACAGCTGGTGATTCAATTAGGGATTAATACGAACTATTTGAAATTGTTAACTGCTGTTGTGGTAGCTGTATTCTTGGCAATACCATATTGGAGAAAGAAAATGTATAGTCCTAAGCTTAAGAAATTGAAAGGGGTCAAATGATATGTTAGTTGTTCAGGATGTATATAAAACATTTAATCCGGGGACTATTAATGAGAAAAAGGCTCTTGATGGTGTATCCATTACATTAAGTGAAGGTGATTTTGTCACTGTAATCGGTGGAAA
>JANQFZ010000042.1 GCA_028277605.1 Vallitaleaceae bacterium
CACGATGGACACCCTTGCTCTTGGCTAACACCTATATCACCTTCGGTGTTCGGGACTTTCACCCTATAGATTACGCCCATGCTGGGCGCACATAAAAAGTACCTATATCAAGTTTTCGCATTAACAGAAATAGTAAAATTAGTAAGTACAAGTAATGCTACAAGAAATAACACTGAAATTCTGTTTATAATTTTAATCATTTTTGCTCCTCCTTCTTAACTATATCTTATACACAACACTCTAAAAATATATGTTATATTATTTATTTCATAATATATAACTTAATTATATTAAGTTTCTTACACTTTATAAAAAATTATTATATTCATATAACTGTATAAATGTATTTTTATTAAAATACAAAAAAATATTACAATTATATGAGACTTAAATAATTTCATTTAGAGACTTTTATTAGTTCTATGTTTTTGAGTTTCTATATCAACATGATATAAGTAAAAACAGTAAATTGAAAGTGCAAGTAAGCAAATTACAACGATAACAAATATAGGGTTATACTTTACAGAGTCAGTTGTATGCAACCCATACAAATATATTATCATCCAGAAACAAGAATTTAACGATAGCACGCCACTTAATAATTTCATAACAATCCTCCTTATGTGTCTAGTACTTCTTTATTATTAACTAAAAAACCAGCATTTTCTTACACTAAATTGAACAATAATTAAATATTATTAATACAAAACTTATGATACAATATGTTGTAAGTAATCTAAGAATGTGTTTTGCAAGTAAAAAATACAAAAAAATGCAGTAAAAAGTACACCACTTATCAACACTAAATTTACGAGTTTCTTTGTTGCTGCATCGAATGCTTTAAACGATAACTTTCACCCGAAAATACTAAGATATGTGAATGATGAACTAGACGATCAACAATAGCGGTTGTAAGCCTATTATCACCAAAAACAGAGTTCCATCCACTAAATTCAAGGTTAGATGTTATGATCAAACTTCTACTTTCATAGCAGTCTGAGATTACCTGAAATATAAGCTCTGCACCATCTCTATGTAAAGGTACAAATCCTATTTCATCAAAGACTAGTAAATCAAGCCTTTTTATCATCTTCATGAAAGTAGCTAATGTTCCTTTCTGATGCTTATCTAATAATACATTGGCTAATTCAGCAGCTGTGTAAAATTTCACCTTTTTCTTATTCTTACATGCTTCTAGAGCTATTACAGAAGCTAGATGCGTTTTACCTGTGCCAACTGCCCCTAATAATAAAAGATTCTCTTTCTTTTCTATAAAGCTGCCTTTTTCTATTCCTTCTCTAGTTATGGTACTAGGTATATCAATGGAAGTACTCCAATGAAAGTCACTAAGCAGCTTTACTATCTTAAACCCAGCAGTTTTAATACTTTTATTGATTCGATTGATTTCTCTCTCTTTTACCTCATGAAGGAGTAAATCATGCAGGTATTGTTTCTTATCTTTTAAGGGTATGTTATTCCATTCATCAGCTATAGTTCCTAGTTTTAATTGCTTGCAATATTCTCTTATCGCTGTCTCCATGACTATACCACCTCTTTTCCTAGTAAGTGATCATAAGGATTAAGATTCGGTTCATAGTTAATATTGGGTACATCTGCTGTTATGTTACAAGGTGGCTTATAGCTATTATCTAAGACTAGATTATAATAGCATTGACGAACGCTCTCTGTATCTGTTTTACCATATAATCGGCTTAGTTCAAGAGCCGTATCAACATTTTCTAAGTCATCTTTTTGGACAGCTTCTTTTAGAAGCAGCAATACTTTTTTTCTTTCTTTTTTCTTTAAGGTTAATAAATGCTCCTTCCATAGCTTGGGGATTTGATCATAAAATTTTGTATGTTCAACAGCTCCTGATTTTATGCTCATTAAACGTAAGTATTGTTTCCAATCAAATATTTCTTTGTTTTTACCATAGCTTCTCTTAAATTCTGCAAGTAGGGTCTTTTCTTTATATATCTGTATCTTGTTATCTTCAATAAGTAATTTAGACCGAATGTTAGTTTCTATACTATACTTTACGTAACACAGGAGCTAACATCAGTCTTATCTCTTGGTTACATGTGGTGTATAAATCTAAAAATTCTATAAATATAAAAATGCCAAATGACCTACCTTTATATATAATTATGTTTTTTTCTTTCTCACAACTATAGTTCTTTATAATGACTGGGAGACTCTTGTTTTGATACTTTTTACCTTTTTCTGCGTTTATATATAATTGAAAATAGCTATATCCGATTAGGGTCATAACTAGATGAAATACTATGAAGTTGTATTTTGTACTTTTAAAGTCTTCTAGCTTCCAAAAATCCTTTAATTGTCTATAATCTTCTTCTATTTCAGGTCTGATTTCATAGGTTTGGATTATTTGACCAGCACTTTTAGAGGTATCTGTGGTTAAAAATACATAGTATTCATCAGCTTTAGAATACTTTACTACACAAGCATTAACTGGAACATCTTCCATGGTTCCATCTCCCTCCCAGTAGAGGCTTAAATCTTCTACTAGCTGAATACTCTGAGTTTTTCTTTTCTTATTGAGATGCTTCGACCATTTATTTTGCTCGTTAGCTATACTTACAGCAGTTTCAAATATTGTCATATTCTTTTTTGCTGGCACGTAGGTATCTACTTGTCTATCTATCTTTAGGGTATTAACAATAGGTCTTGAAATAAACCCACGATCGTTAATAAGTATATCCCCTTGTTTTAGATGAGGTGATTTTAAAATGATGTTTAGATAACTTAAGATCATGTGTTTTGATAGAACCTATTTCTACTTCTTCAATAATTCCTGATGTATCTAATAAACCCCTTAAAGAAGCTAACTTATACCCTCTAAATGGTTTGCCATCAATTTTCACGACTTCTGATTTTTCGTATTTATCGTTATCAAGGTTAACTGTTACTTTCGTACAGTCTAGTATGTGAATAGTTGGTTGGTCAACATGTTTACCAAGTATAAAATCCTTAATATAAGTGTTATAAAATTGTATAAAATCTTTTGCTTCATACTTATTTATAATATTTCTGGTTACACCTTCCTCATATATCCCTTGAGTAAGAAAATCTCTAAACGAATCGTATAAATTAATGCCTATTGCAGACAAGAGTTCAGCATCATTAATAGCAAAAGGAACATCGGTAAGAGCGGTTTTAAGTTTCATTTTAGCAGCAATAGCTAAAGTTAATATGATAGATAAAGGAATAGATTTATTGCCTCGTCGTTTATCTTTAATAGCATCCCCCAAACTTTCTAGAATACCTCTTTCATGCATATGTAATATAATTTCATCGACAAAAGTTGGAGAAGAAATGCTAACTGCATCTATCTCTCCCCTTCTTATAAAGTCTAAGATTGTTTTTTTATCATTAGTAGCGTAGTTTATCATTATATTATAATACCATCAATCCAATATTTTTTAAATTACTTATTGAAGATCTTGTTATAGTATTTCTTGACAGATACTTTTTCTCCTACTAGTTCTGGTGAAACACTATAACGATTCTCATCTATCTGAATGCAGCCATATTTATTAACTCTTGCTTCTTCATAGTCAAATCCATCATAAGAGCTTTTTTATAGTCACCTATTGTTCCTTTAATATGACTGATTGCTTGTTCTAAACTTTCTTCTAGGTTAAA
>JANQFZ010000043.1 GCA_028277605.1 Vallitaleaceae bacterium
CTACGCTAACAAAACCCTCTACTGCCGAAACATACCCCAACACGAAAAAAAGCCCCGACTTTTACGTCAGGACTATTCCTACAACGCACTCCACATGCCTTGAACAGACAAAAATGACGACCATTTTGCGTACTTACCCCTAGATGTAGGATTTATTTTTCAATTTTTTATCTTTATATTGTTTCTATTATATAAAAAGTATGGAATAATTTTATTATTTTTAAACAATACTCTAACTAATGTTCAAATTTTTTCTTATTAAATCAAAATTTGATTAATTACTTTAAATAATTATAGCACAATCAAAACTAGATTTACCGTATTGTTTGCTCTGTCATTAATCCCCACCTAAAACCAAATTTGTCAATAAACACAACCATGCAAGAACTATAAGTTGTACTACGTATTGGGTATATCGTCTGACTATCCTCTTTTAAAATATCATATGCCTTTTTTACTTCATCCTTTGTATCAAATATGACTGTAAGTGACAATGCAGTATTTTTTATCAATTCTACATCCATGTTATCACACATCATTATTCT
Organism: Vallitaleaceae bacterium; assembly: GCA_028277605.1. GTDB lineage: Bacteria > Bacillota > Clostridia > Lachnospirales > Vallitaleaceae > JANQFZ01. Next base: position 546 of record JANQFZ010000043.1, read on the forward strand.
TTGATTATCAATAAAAATCTCTGCATGATAAATATAGTTTAATTGTTCTAAGGTTAGTTCCTTACTCCAATCACTTACATTAGCATCAGAATATCTTAAAACACATCCTATCCTTGCATTAAATGCCTTCCGATATAACATGATTGCCTCTTCACAGCAACCAGCAAAATTAAAATTTGGTGTAATAATAGGCATATAATCTCCTCCTTTATCTTTCTCGTAAATGTTATTTTATATAATATTCTGCATAAAGTCAATCAAAATCGAGAGTCTTTAGACCTCTTGGTTTGTTAACAAGTCATATGTTAAAGGCAGGTAATGGAGACTTATCTGTAAGAACTAAGTTAAAATCAAAAGACGAATTAGGTATACTTGCTGGTAGCTTTAATAAAATGCTGGGTAATATACAAGAGTTGTTAATGAAAACAAAATATTTATCAAATGAAGTAAGGGATTCAAGTAGTGAGATTCAAACGACCATCAATACTGTAACCATAGGTAATAAAGAAGTCGCTAAGTCTATTGAAGAAATAGCTCAGGGGGCAACTTCCCAAGCGAAATCCAGTAGTGACTCAGTTGAAGCTATGAGCATCCTAGCTAACAAAATAGATGATGCTTCTACAGGACTAAAAACAACCATTAGATTAATTGAATCTATTATTGGTATGAGTGGTCGAAGTAAAGGAACAATCAAGTCACTTAAGGAGAGTTTTGGAGAAAATGTTGAAGCTACAAATGTTGTTAATGACAGTGTTCAATTACTAGCTGAAAAATCTTCCTCAATTAGTAGAATAATTGGTACGATACAAGATATCTCAGGTCAAACCAACTTACTTGCTCTAAATGCTGCTATAGTAGCAGCAAGAGCTGGAGAACAAGGAAAAAGCTTTGCTGTTGTTGCTGATGAAATCCGTAAGCTTGCTGAACAGTCATCTAAATCCTCTAAAGAGATTAATAACATAATTTCTGATATAGTTGCTTTGGTTGATACGACAACTAAGACTATTTCAGGAACCAATAAGGCAATTAATAAGGTTAACGATTCAGTTGATGCAACTCAGGAAATATTCAGTGAAATAAATAATGATGTAGATACTGTATCGGGTTTAATTACTGAACTGGGCAGTAAATTTAATGAAGTTAATCAAATTAAGGAGCAGGTATTAACTGAAATAGAAAGTATTTCAAGTGTTTCAGAAGAAACTGCTGCAGCAACAGAAGAGATCGCAGCTTCAGTTTATCAACAAACACAGAGTATTGAGGATATCAACGATAAAGTAGCTAAAAACAACAAAATAATGGATGGACTGAATGAGTCAATCGATGTGTTCAAGTTGGACTAGCGCGTTCAAGGGTAAATAGTATTGTAGTCTATTTACCCTACTATGTTTAACTGTCTTTTCGTAAAGATAATAAAAATGGAAACTCAAATATTCTTTAAACAGATTTACCATTAATAATGGTATTAACGATACAACCACTAACCTCTGTATCATTAAAAATGGAATATTTAGCTTTAGAAAGAAACTCTTTTGAATGGATAGTCGTTGATAGATCAGGGTTAAATATGACTAAGTCAGCGTCTAAACCAACTGTAATTTTACCCTTATTAATGCCTAATATTTGTGCAGGCTTAGTTGACATTCTATCAATTAAAGTTTCTAGTGTTATAAAGCCTTTATCAACAAGATAGGTGTAGGCTAACGGAAAAGCAGTCTCAAACGATGGTATTCCAAAGGAAGCTAAATCATACTCAAGCCTTTTTGAATCAATGGTATTTGGTTGATGATCGGAACTAATAACATCTATGGTTCCATCTTTTATTCCTTTTATTATTTCTTCTATGTCTTCTTTCTTTCTTAGAGGTGGATTAAATTTTGCCATAGTATTATAATTCAATACATTCTTCTCATCCAAAATAAAATATTGTGGTGATGTTTCAGCTGTGATGACTGCTCCATTTTTCTTGGCTAATCGTATCAGCCTTACGGATTCACCGGTTGATACATGGGTGATATGCAAAGGTACATTAAACTCCATTGCAAGTAAGATGTTTCTAGTTAACATGATGGTTTCGGCTGATTTTGGAGCGCTTTTTAATCCAAGAAATGTTGAAATATATCCACCATTGACTCCACTATTATTGGAAATAGATTTGTCCTCACAATGTGTAATAACAGGTAAATCAAACATACTTGCATATCTAAAAATTTTATACGCAACTGCATTATCCTGTATAGCTTTATCCCCATCTGATATGGCAACAACGCCAGCAATCTGCATTTCGGCTATTTCTGCTAGCTCAATTCCCAGACACTCTTTTGTCATTGAGCCATAGGGATAGACATTGACGATACAATCTGATTTTGAACGAGATAATATATATTCAACCACTGTTTTATTGTCAATGACTGGTAAAGTATTCGGATTACATGTAATGGAAGTAAAACCACCCTTAGCTGCACTATTTCCAGCAGTAATTAGATTCTCTTTATATTCAAACCCCGGTTCTCCAATATCACAATGCATGTCCACTAAACCTGGTATAATAAGCATGTTTTTTGCATCAATAATGTTGCAATTCTCAAGAGTAATATTGGTATCAATATCAAATATTTTTCCATTTTCTATCAGGATGTCCATATTGTAGATAGTTTTATCATGAGTAACAATAGTGCCGTTTTTTATTAATAACCGCTTCATAATGTTTTCACCCCACCCTCTGAAAGCAAATCTAATAAAGCCATCCTTACAGCAATGCCATTAATGAGCTGTCGATTGATAATAGAGCTTTCACCATCAATAACATCTGATGAAATCTCAATCCCTCTATTTATAGGGCCAGGATGCATAACAATAACATCTTCTTTAGCGTATTTTAAGCGATCATTATCTAATTTATAAAGTCTCTTATATTCATTTAAGGATGGTAATAAGTTATTCTCCTGACGTTCACTCTGAATTTTTAAGGTCATGACAACATCTGCATCTATCAGTGCTTCAGAAATAGTATAGTAGACGTTGACTTTCATGTTCTCTAATCCTCTAGGAATAAGTGTTGGCGGACCTGCTATACTTACTTTTGCCCCCAGCTTTAATAAGGCATAAATATTACTTCTTGCTACTCTGTTATGCATAATATCACCAATAATGGAGACATTTAGACCTTTGAACTTCTTTTTAGTCTCCAATATGGTTAACAAATCAATTAAAGCTTGGCTCGGATTTTCATTTCTGCCATCACCAGCATTAATAACAGATGCCTTTACATACTGTGATAGATGATGAGGACCACCAGCTATTGGATGCCTTATAACTATAAAGTCCACACCCATTTGATCAATATTTTTACCAATATCCTTTAAGGATTCCCCCCTATTGAATTGTGTTGATGTAGTTAAGTGAACAACCTTAGCACTTAGGTTTTGTGCTGCGATCTCAAATGCAAACTTTGATCTTGAACTTTCCTCAAAATAAAGAGTTGCAACGGTTTTCCCTTGAAGTTTTGGAGAAGATTTTCCCTTACAGGATGAAAGGATATATTTCATCTTTGTAGCTGTATTGAGAATATAATGTATTTCATTTGCCTCTAATGATTTTAAATCCAAAAAGTGCTTTCTTGCATATGGCATACCATATTCCTCCTAAAAGGTATAGTGATAAAAACTCCTATTGTCATGTTAATAGTCTTATTCTACCACGGTTTAAATTAATCTAAAAGAAAAAGTTGCAAAAGACAATCAAATTTAAATCCTAATTATCACTCAAAGACTAGTTATGCAATTACATTTTAACTATGAATAGGTAAGCAGAAAATCCTTTGGATATGTATCATGTTTTTATTCTCTATATTGGCGGACTTCAATAATAGAACGGTATCAGCTCCTGATACTGTACCTGCAATACCAACTATTTCTTCACCCTCTGTCAGAACACCATCCTCAACTAATAAAGTTGCCATTTCAATGATGACTTTTACGCCCTCTGAAAAGTATCTAAAACTATTTGAAATTTCCTCATTTAAGTATTTTGTACATGGATATGCTTGTATACCTGCCTCTTCTAATACTTTAGTTTTTTCCTTATCTTGAGTCCAACCAAAGGTACCTATTCCTACAGTCATGATCTCAATCTCTGTTTCCTTAAAAATGTCCAAAGCTAATAGTGCTGAATCTCCCATAGTAGATGCAACTAGAATTTTCTTGACACCATGTTCTAAGACCTTATCTTTTGCAATCCTTAGTGCTTCTTTCGTATTTTCTTTACCTGCTTTTTCAAAATAAACTACTTTTTCTATAAACATTCTTTACTCCTTTCTCAATCTTCATTTCTATACATTGATCTTTGAGTGATAACCCTATTGCAAAAAGTTTGATGTCTTTTGAACTATAATAACGGAACTTATTGCATATAATTATCAATTATACCAAATATTATGCTGTCATTGAACCACTTGATTAGTACAATCAATACAATATATGTAATCAAAATATAGATAATACTAGTTTTAATTATCAGGAGATATTATCTTCAAAAATCAACGTGGGTTACCTATTACCATAGAGATAATAAGTAACCCACGTTATAAGTGCACTTTATCAATTAAGTTTGAATTTAGATTTCTTTTGGCAGTATTACGTTTAATAATACACCAACAAATGCTGCAATAGCAAGACCAGAAAGTGTTAAATTATTTCCTAATGGAAAAGAATTAACACCTATCCCAAGCACTAGTATAACAGCAGATATTAATAGATTTCTACTATGTCCAAAATCTAATTTGGCATTAATGAGTATTCTTACTCCGACACTGGCAATCATACCAAATAGAACAATACTGATACCTCCCATAACTGGACCGGGAATAGTACGAATCACTGCACCGAATTTTCCTATTAAGCTCAATACAATGGCTATACAAGCTGCAAGCCTTAATATAGCAGGACTATAAACCTTTGTAACAGCTAGAACGCCTGTATTTTCACTGTAAGTCGTGTTTGCTGGTGCTCCAAAAAAACCAGCAAATATAGTTGCAATACCATCTCCTAGCATGGTTCTATGAATACCAGGATCTTTTAGAAAATTCTTACCTACTACAGCGCCATTAGTTGTGATATCTCCAATATGTTCAATAAAAACAACTAATGCAATTGGAGCTATAGCTAGAATATTAGATAATGAAAAAGCGGGCGCTGCAACCACTTGGTCTATGATATGAGAATCCGTAAAAGAAAACCATGAAGCTTTAGCAATAGCTGTTGTATCAACTAACCCAAATGGAATAGCAACAATATAACCAATAACAACCGATACTAAAATCGGAACAAGTTTAAAAAATCCTTTTGAAAATATAGAAACAATTATCATAGTTAATAAAACAATGGTGGCTACTATAGTTGAGTCCCAGCTAAAAGCACCATTTGGTCCCGTAAAGAAAGCGTTATTTGTAGCTACTGGGCATAGTCTTAAGCCAATTACCATAATAATAGGACCTGTGACAATAGGTGGAAATAGTGACTGAATTTTTTCAACTCCAACTAAGTAGATAATAAGCGCTACAACCACATACACAATACCAGCCGCTATAATACCGCCTTTAACCGCAGATAGATTTTCAAGATAGCTTCCCCACATCTGAGGGGATTTCAAAACATCAGTTTCCAATGTATTAGGATTAAGTGTTACTGCTATTGCACCTATAAAGGCAAAACTAGACCCAAGAAAAACAGGTACTTTACCTTTACTACATAAATGAAACAGAAGTGTGCCAACACCAGCTGCAAATAAAGCAATAGCTGGATCTAAGCCAGTTAAAAATGGTACAAGAACCGTTGCGCCAAACATAGCAAGAACATGTTGAAAACCTAGAATAAACTTTTTTCCTGTTGAAACATTATCCATAATTAATCCTCCTAGTTATGACTCTTTTATAAGATGGTTATAAGTGAATTGAGTTGCCTAGTATAAAGTTAAAAGTCTGTCCAAGTATATTAGCTTTCTTCAGAATCTATTATAAGGACACGGTCTTCTTTATCAATTTCTGTTAGATGTACATGTACGATTTCTTTGCTGGATGTAGGAACATTTTTACCAACATAATCCGGTCTTAATGGTAATTCTCTATGTCCTCTATCTACTAAAACTGCAAATTGTATTTTTTTTGGTCTGCCAATATCAATGACTGCATCTAGTGCAGCCCGACATGTTCGACCTGTATAGATGACATCATCAACAAGCACAACCGTTTTATTCTCTACAGAAATGTCAATGGTGTTTTGAACAATTGGCTGCTTGCTTTTCTTTATTAAATCGTCTCTATAAAAAGTAATATCTATCATGCTAACAGGTATATCTATATTTTCAATCTGTTTAATTTTTTGCGCTATTCTATTAGCTAACGGTATACCCCTTGTCTTTATACCTAGAATAACCACGTCATCTACACCCTTGTTTTTTTCAATTATTTCATAAGAAATCCTAGTTAGTGCTCGTCCAATTGCTTTATCATCTAACAGTATTTTCATATATTTCACCTCACTTATAAATTAGCAATAAAAAAAGCCTCTTGTACTAAAGAAGCTCTAGACATACTTAGTCTGTATGTATTTTACCTAACCTCTTATTAGCATCTCTGTACTATTTTAAAGAAATTAATCCTTATTAATTTTTTCATTGATTAATGTACCATAAATAATTCTTAAAGTCTAGTACTATTTTTTGAGCCTAGTATTAGTTATCAGTCTATCGATCATTTAAATTAATATTCCATGTGTTAAGAAGCTTTCTAAAATAATCTGGTAATGGTGCTTCAAACTGCATATACTGCCGATTGGTTGGATGTATAAACCCTAATATTTTTGCATGAAGCATTTGACCTTCTAGATGGAACTTATCTTTGTTAATGCCATACACAGGATCACCTAATAAAGGGTGGTGTATACTTGACATATGCACTCTAATTTGATGCGTACGTCCTGTTTCTAGCTGTAGTTCCACAAGGGTGTACTGACTATTGATGTGCTCTAGTACTCTATAATGTGTCACGGCTCTTTTTCCGTTCTTTCTATTGATAGCCATTTTCTTTCTGTGTATAGGGTGTCTGCCAATAGGTGCATCTACTGTTCCCTCGTTCTCTTTTATATTATTGTAGACTAATGCCAGGTATTTTCTTGTAATGGTGTGATCCTTTAACTGTTGTGCAATGTTAATATGAGCAAAATCATTTTTGCATACAACAAGAAGACCCGAGGTATCTTTATCAATTCTATGAACAATCCCTGGTCTTAAAATACCGTTGATGCCTGATAAACTATCCTGACAATGATACAAAAGAGCGTTAACTAAGGTTCCTTCATAATGTCCATTCGCTGGATGAACAACCATTCCCTGCGGTTTATTAACAATAATAATATCCTTATCTTCATAGACAATGTCTAAAGGTATGTCTTCAGCTTTAATGTCTAATGCTCTAGGGGGAGGAATACGGCATATGATACTATCGTTTTGTTTGACCTTATAATTGGTTTTAACCGTTTTTCCATTCACTTGAACACAGTCTTGTTTAATAAGCCTTTGTAAAAAGCTTCTTGAATAGGTCTGATTTTGCTCTGTTATATATTTATCTAGTCGTTTACCTGCATCATCCTTATCAACGTTTAAAATCAAATCATTCATGACTTAGTTCCTTATTCTTACGTATTAAATCATCATCCTTATAGATAAATAACATGAGTATAATAAGCAGAATTGCTCCAATAACGACATAACTATCTGCCATATTAAACACAGGAAAATCAATCAGTTTAAAATAAAACATATCAACCACATAGCCTAGTCTAATACGATCGATTAAATTGCCTATTGCACCCGCTATGAATAGAATAAAGGATATTCTAAGAGGAATATATTTTCTGTCTCTTGGCAACTTAACATAATAATAAATAATAGCTGCTAAAACTACTAAAGTTAACGGTATAAAAATATATAGTTTGTTTTGCAGCATACCAAATGCTGCTCCTCGGTTTTCAACATAGGTTAATTCAAAAACATTATCAATAATAGTTAATGGTGCTTGCATGAGATTTTGAACTGCCATATATTTTACCCATTGATCAAGACCAATTAAAAAAAATATGCTTATAAGCAATCGTATTACCATTGTTTTTCTCCTTTGATAGCTGTTCAGCTTAAAAATAAAAGCCTATACAAAATTATGAAAGATAGGCAAGCTAGGTATAGACGTACTTTTTATGGTTAGTTATAATGTTAATTATTAGGATAAATTGTTTCAATGCAATGCAAGATATCTGATTTTGTAGAGGTAGTTGTAATCTCACAAGAACCAATAGCCTTTAAGACGATAAACTTTAATACATTATTTTTGGTTTTCTTATCATAAAAAAGTTCATCATAAATGACTTCAGGTGATAGTTCTTTCAGTGTCAGAGGTAAATGATAATATCCTAGACATGTTTTGATTTCCTCAATATCCTTTTCCTTAAGATAGCCCATATGGCTGGATAAGTACGCAGCAGCTACCATACCTATGGATACGCATTCTCCATGAAGTAATTTAAAATCTAAAAGCCTTTCAATCGCATGTCCAATGGTATGTCCAAAATTAAGTGTTGCTCTTAATCCATTTTCTTTTTCATCCTTAGAAACAACATCACCTTTTATTTCGCAGGATCGTCTAATCAATTGTTCCAAAAGCTTAGAATCCAAGTTCTTGATTGCTTCATGGTTTTGCATAACAAAGTAAAAATAGTCAGCATCATGTATCAGTCCATGTTTGATGACTTCCGCCATACCTGCATTCAATTCCCTTTCTGGTAATGTGCCTAGTGTCTGAGTATTTATAAAAACAAATTCTGGCTGCCAAAAAGCACCCACGCAATTCTTATGTTTCATAAAATCAACACCAGTCTTACCACCAATGCTGCTGTCTACTTGTGCCAATAAAGAGGTTGGTATCTGAACATAACGGATACCCCTCATATAGCTGGCTGCGGCAAATCCTGCTAAATCACCAGTGACACCGCCACCAAGAGCAACCACAATAGAATCTCTATCCAAATGATGCTCAATAAAATGCTCATACAGCCGATAAACCGTTTGCAGATTTTTGTTTTCTTCACCATAAGGAAAGACAAAAGTGGATACCTGATCAGAAATTTGACTTAAATAGGATTGTATAGATTTCAAATGGTATTTTTCAACATTATCATCGGTTACTATACACAGCTTACTTTGATGACAGTTACAAGCCTTAAAAGTATCTAATAATAAATCAAAGCTATTATCAATCCATATATTATATGGCTTGGAGTTCGTTTCTACTCGTATTTTTTCCAATATAATCACATCCATGCATTATTTAGTGTTATAATCTAATAATCTTTTATGTTGTCTATTCTTCATTTTCATTGAGCATTATGTTCTCGTCTGTAACCACGGCTTCTTCATAAGCTATATGTGTGACGTTTGGTACGAGTTCTGGAGAATTAATCTCAATCGTATTTTTTTCAACCATTTCTAGTTGTGCTCTTAAAAACTGTTTGATCTGTATCACTGAGGCATCATAATCCTTCACTAAGCTTTCTTTTCTTTGATTGATTTTAAAGACCTCTTGGCGTGCTTGGGAAACAATTTGCTCAGCCTTTAGCTCGGCTTCCTTTTCAATTTGCTCTGCCTTAATATAAGCTTGATTCTTTGTTTCTTCTGCGGTCCTTTCGGCAAGAACTAAAGTGTTTTTTAAAGTTTCTTCTAAAGTTTTGTAGTATCCAATCCCTTCATTCAAAACATTAATTTTATCTCTTAGCTCTACATTCTCTTTATATATTTTTTCGTAATTGGCTAGTATTTCACTAATAAAATGCTTAACCTCTCCAGTTGAAAAGCCTATCATGGTTTTCCTAAAGACTTTAGACTCAATATCCAAAGGTGTCAACATACCATTACCTCCTAAACATACTTGTTAATCTCAATGGGAGTTCTATCTTTTTTTGTTTTCTCCCCAATATAATGAATTATAAACTTGCCATATCCTCTAACTGATATCTTATCTTTGATTTTTAAAACATAAGCAGGGGATGTGATGAGTTTACTATTTACATAGACTTTACTTGCTTTAATTAAGTCAGATGCCTTTCCTCTAGATAATGATAAGGCTAGCTTTACTAAGGCATCAAGTCTTAAAGAGGCTATCGTTCCTCGAATTGTTTTAAATCTAGGGCTCAATACATCTTCTGGAAGGTCTATTAACTTATGTACAGTAACTTCCGTTTGTCTAACAGTCAATAAATGGTCAGTAATAAATTGAGTCAGAGTAGTATAAACAAATACGTAAGCAGAACAATCTTGGACGATTATATCTCCTACTCTATTTCTATTAATACCAAGGTTTAGCAGCGCACCTAAGTAATCTCTATGCGTTAATTTTTGACTAAATCTTTTATTACGAGGTTGAATTTCTAATAGTTCTAATGGATACGCTACAAACTCATGGGTCATATCCTTTGGATAAAAAGCGAGTATTCTTCTTTCTGCGTCATGATATCCTCCGAACAAAGCATAATGAACATGGGAGAATTCTTGGATATGCTCTTGAAAAATGCTTTGCTCATGTAGATTTAAAAAGTCCGTAAAAATAGGTATATGCTTGGAAAAACACCTATTATACTTGTCCGTCATTTGCCTATAAACTAAATGGGCATCTTGAGATGATTGGATCACTATTATATCCTTTCTAAAAATGATCTTAAAAATTTATTAATAAAATCTATGATTAGAAAAGCAATAAGTGGAGAAAAATCAAGCATCATACCTTTGCCACCAAAAATAGATTTTTGAATTAATTTTCTGATAGGTGATAATATGGGTTCCGTTATAGTATATAAGAATTCTATAGCAGGATGATCTTTGCTAATAGGGAGCCACGAAATGACTACTCTTGCTATTAGTATGAATTCAATTACGGTTAAGAATATACTTAGTGTATTAAATAAAGCGTTAATTAAAACATTCATAAAACGCGCCTCCGGGTTATTCTGTTTTCCAAGGTAGTACGATACCGTTGCTTTTTAACTCTTCTCTAAATTCGCCAGCAATATCTACATTCTCTGGTGCTATGATAAAAATATTGTGGGTAACTCTCTGCAGATTGCCATTCAATGTATAACAGGAACCGCTTATGAAATCCATAATCCGCTGTGCAATAGTACGTTCCATTTTTTCTAAGTTTATAATCACTGGTTTCTTACTTTTAATATGATCACATATTTCTTGTGCTTCATCATAGCTTTCAGGTTGTATCACAACAACCTCCATTTGAACATTAGCTTGAAAATTAACGACTTTAGAATGTCGTTTACTTGTATAGCTGTTAATATTTTTTACCTGCGACATTTCGATAGAATCGTCTTGACTTCCAGTTTCTTCTTCTTCATATTCTTCATAATCCTCGTAGTCGTTTAATTTCATTATATTCATAACTTTATCAATAAATTTAGACATCTAATCACCCCTTATACATTCTTTTTCCGAATATGCCTGTTCCAACACGTACCATAGTTGCACCTTCCTCAATAGCTACTTTATAGTCGTTTGTCATACCCATGGATAAAATATCCATACTAATATTATTAAGGTTTTTACTTTTTATGTCAACAGATAATTGCTTAATTTTTTTAAAAACAGCTCTATTATCTTCTGGATTGATAACATAGGGTGCTATCGTCATTAAGCCTTTCACCTGAATAAACTTAAAACGGCCTATGACTTTTAATACTTGCATAACAGACTGTAAGGATAACCCAAATTTGGTTGCTTCATCAACCACATTCACTTGAATCAAAATATCCATGATTCTTCCAATTTTTTCTGCTTCTTGATTAATTTTTTCTGCTAGTCTAATACTATCAACAGAATGAATCATGGTCACTTTATCCATAATGTATTTGACTTTATTGGTTTGCAGATGACCAATCATATGCCACTTCACTGTGTTTGGTAAAGCATCATATTTTTGTCTTATTTCTTGTACTTTATTCTCTCCCACATGTATTAAGCCATGTTGAACAGCTTTTAACATATCATCTATTGGCTTTGTTTTTGTAACACCAATTAAAGTGACAGCTTCTTTATCTCTGCCGCTTGTTAAAGCGGCTTCTTCTATATTTTTATGTATATTGCTTAAATTCATTTGAATATTCGTCAATAGAGTTCCTCCTTATCTTGTTAATATATAATAGTATTTTCATCTATATTTTCTGTGTCAGATACTATTCTATCATAAGTTCTAATACCATAAGGCGTTCTGTTTTTTACAATGGTATATTTTTTTGATGCGTGTATGGGTTCAATAAGCTTAAAAGCTGTATACCCTTTATTGATTACATAAACCCCTTGTAATGGTATTACAGTGGCAACATTATAGGTATTAAGGCTGTCCGGTATAACAATGCTGTCATTTGGCTTAAGTCCATCCTCATAGATAGGTACATAGTAGGTATTATCTTTATAATAGTGGAGACCTATTTTCAAGACCTCGACACTCTCACCACCCACATATTGCTCACCATACACCTTTCTCATAATACTCTTAGAATCTTGAATAACATATTCAGAAGGTATCATTAAGAATTTCTTTTCAACAATAGATGCATTAGGAATTTTGATGCCATCGTACTCATTATAATCTATAACGATTTCTGTTATTCTTTCGTTCAAAAACTTATGAAGATAGCGATCAATCTCTAAGACTAGGGTGCAATGATCATTCTCATTTTTAACCTCTATTATTCTACTATCCACAGACAACTTTTGATTTTTAAAATAAAGCTTAAGATTACTTTTATCTTCAATAAACTTTTCGCAGGCAGTGTTAACCTCTAATAAAATATACCAGTACCGATTATTGACTATTTTAAACAAATCAGATTCTAGTTTTTCTTCTTGCATTTCTTGTTCTGTATTCGTTTCTTGAGTGAGTGGTTTTCCACTTAGAACAGTCTTTAATGTATCATAACTTGCATCAGTTCCTATCTCTTCATAACCATCGATATTATATGAAATGATACCGCTTTTGGGTGCCTGAATGATATGAACATGCTCCTTTAGCTGATTTAAAAACAGCTCTTTATTATTTAACAGAACTTCTAATTCACTGTCATAAGTAGTTAAAACTTCACTTGATATGTCATCTAAGCTAACCATAATCTGCCCTTTTAAAGTATAGAGCTCATTAAAATAAGAGGGCTCATATTGCATAGAAAAACCACTTAAATACTTATAAATGGTATTGTATTTATCAGAAGAAATATCCGCTTGATCGATAATATCTGATTCGAGAAAATTTAGGTTTTTTTTCAATAGATTCGTAAATTCTCCGTTTTGGTCAATCGAACAAATATAGTCATTGATTTTAACCTTTTCTCCTTGCTTTTTAAAATGTGTAATGGTCCCCTGTTTACTATTTTTGATAAGAACTTCATCTCTTACAATAACGCCTTTAAAGGTATCAGAATTATAAATGCTGCCCGTTTCTGCAACGACATAATGTATATCATTTTTGTTTAAGACTTTGATAATATTAATAATTAAATAGATAAATATAAGTGCATAGATAAAGACTCCTATTTTTATATCAGAATTTCTTTTATAGTCTCTTCTATATTTTTTCTTACTTCCCTTTTTATAAGGCTTTTTGGTCGCCATTTTATCACCTGCATCTATTTCGATATACTATAAACAATAGGTTTACTGGTTAGCTAAATCATGAACAGCTTTACCATTTTGATAGTCATACCTTTTCCCCTGATAGCTTTGACCTTCTATCATCCTAGCTTCTATTTCATCCCTTAACTTCCACCAGCTTGTATTCCAGTTACAAAAAATAGTTTCTTCTTCAGGTGCCCTGCTTAATAATCTTTGAACAGCAATATGAGGGTTTAAATATTCAAGGAATACTATAACAGAACTAATATAGTCATCTTTCGACAGTTCAAATTCTTTATCTAAGTACATCTTAGCTAACGGGGTGTTTTTAGCAATGTATAAGGAATGGATTTTAATTTGGTCATTATTTAATACGGATACAAGCTTTGATGTTTCTACTACATCTCTTTTATTATCCCAAGGTAAATTAAGAATAACATGAGTACAAAGGGATAGTCCGTACTTTTTTATTCTCTGGCATGCATCTATATATTCAGCTAGTCCATGCCCACGGTTAATCTTATATAAGGTATGATAATTAGCAGTTTGTAATCCTAATTCTATTGTAACATGAACATGGTGCTTATGAGCAAGCTTTTGTAAAAAGGTTAAATAATCGTCATGAATGCAATCGGGTCGTGTTGAGATTGCTATTTCTACAATATCATCAATTAAAGCCTCCTCCATAGCAAGTTTAAACTGGCTAAGAGGCATATAGGTATTGGTATAGTTCTGAAAATAAGCAATAAATCGTTCAGCTTTGTATTTCTTTTTAATATATGTTTTATTTCTTTTTAGTTGTTCCCTTATGCAGATACTGGAAGGAAGAGATTCAAAACCAGCACCACATGCACTACAGTAAATACAAGATTCTCGACTTAATTTCCCATCCTTATTTGGGCAGGTTACTTGTAGATTGACAGGGAGCTTGTACACTTTCACACCGTATTTTTCCTTTAGATACTCTGAATATTTATAATAAAGTCTCATAATTGCCCCCAAGTGTTTGAATTAAGTAATTAATAATGAAGAACAAAGAATCATATTTTTCATTCTTTATTCTTCATTCTACATTGCTAAGCATTTTCCTCTTATTATTATAATATACTTGCCAAAAATAGCAATCCTACATTTTCCTCATATATACGGTTAAACTGCGATATTGGAAGTGGATTGACACCTTTTCCTACTTCTATAGTGAAGGATGGTTTTTTGAATACTTTGATAAACCAGTCTTTATACCCTGCGTAGGATTCCTCTAAATTCTCTTCTCCTAGCTCATAACCACTGATTTCACATAATGCTAAAGCAATATCTAAGCTTTCATTCGGCTGTAAATCTCTAAAATTCCAAAAAATTATTTCACCTTGAGAATGATAAGAAAGTGTTAATCTTGGGTTGATAGTTTTTGTGAAATCTGCCAGCGCTTTAGATTCTGGTTCTGATAAAGGATATTTTCCTGAATAAAGGGACATACTGGGACCTATAATTCCAAGTTGCTTTTCAAGCTTTTTATAAGCATGCCACTCCGCATCATAGTTTCTATTCAAATCGACACCGTTGATATTTGCCTTCCATTTTGTAAAATCCAAATTATTCTGATTCCATTTTTTAAGCCATTTTTTATTAACCGTTATACAATCTAACCCATTGATGGCTAACTCGACACCATCTGGGTTGACCATAGGTATAACATGCATGGTTGATTGATGCCAAATTTCATTAGCATTAAAACCATTAATACTTGCATTCATGGTAAAAGCTTCACAATAGTCTTCTATCCATTTCATCAGTATAGGAGTAGTTATCCATTCACAGGCATGATGAGAAGCATTATAGATGACCTGATTCTCTCCATCACCTAGTTTTAGTCTATATAGATTTCTTCCTTCTACGCTTTTACCTATGGTATCACAGGCTAAAAAAGGATATCTTTTACACAAGCCTTCAATATTTTTTTTCATAATTTCATAATTATAGCATATTTTTGTCCTTATTAGACTATGCTTATAAGGGATGATTAATTGATATCCTTCCTTTAAAAAAAACGGATTGATACTTGGATTAGCTGTTATGATTTTTTGAGTTGTTGTGTTAAAAGTGTCTGCAATGTTGTAGAGCTCATCGTTTTTTTTTACATTATAGAGGGTATAGCCAGTCATAAACTCATTAAGTTTGATTTGAGTTTTATTATCTACTTGACCTGTGCTAGGTAATTGATGAT
Source organism: Vallitaleaceae bacterium (assembly GCA_028277605.1). Taxonomy (GTDB): domain Bacteria; phylum Bacillota; class Clostridia; order Lachnospirales; family Vallitaleaceae; genus JANQFZ01. Next base: position 16,486 of record JANQFZ010000043.1, read on the forward strand.
AGTGTTGAAATTTTTTTAACCATTTTTCTGGATTATTGTTATGGTAAGAATCATCGCTATTCAAAAGATCATAGAACTCAAAAAATTTTTTTATGACTTGAATGGTTGAATCCGTTAATTTATGAGCAATCAATTTAAATCTCCTCAACATGACTTTTTAATATACTATTTAACCAACAAAAATTATATGACTAATTCCATTATTTTACTTATTATTTTTTGATTTATTGTTAACACTATAATTAGATAATAAAAAAGGAGGTTACTTATGAACACACGACCTTTGGATGTTATTGCACTTATACTAGTTGTTATTGGTGCGGTTAACTGGGGATTGATAGGATTTTTTGAATTTGATTTAGTTGCTGCCCTTTTTGGTGGTATGTATAGTATTGTAAGTAGGATTATTTATGCTTTAGTTGGAATAGCCGGATTATATGCTATTACATTTTTTGGAAGAATCAGAGGAGAAATGTAAAACATAATGAGATTATTGCTAGCAAATGGACTAACAATAATCTCATTTTTAATTTAGGATATTCAAGTTTATTTTCGTTGCATTTTCTAAATAATGCCTGTATAATAGGTATGCATTAGGCATAGAGTGTCATATTATATATAGATAAGGTTAACAGCAAATGTAACAAAACATAAGTAGGGATGACTAAAATATTCATACAAATACTTTTTAAGGATTTACATAGATTAGCAAAAGATCAGGGTGATTTTATGATTCATTTTAAGAAAATTAAATGCAGTATAGGTCTCGTATGTATGATGCTGATGTTGATGTCCTGTAATAGTAATCAAAGGATAGTTATAACAGAACCTTGCTATGTTCATCCTATTTCGTCATATGCAGAGCTTTCAAATTTTACTGAGAATAAGTGGGAGCCATTATCTTCTCAAGAATCTACAGTTGATCTAACATCTGTTTCTGATGGTATACTTCTAGTCAATAATAGTACACATGAGGTTGTTTACTCTAAAAACATGAACAAAAAAATGTTCCCAGCTAGTATGACAAAAGTTATGACAGCTTTAATAGCTATTGAACAAGGACATTTATCAGACATGGTTAAAATTTCTAAGAATGCAACAAAAATCAATGGAAGTCAATGTGATTTAAAAGAAAATGACCAGCTTTCACTTGAGCAATTGCTTTATGGATTACTTGTGCATTCTGGGAATGATAATGCCATTGCAATCGCACAGTACATAAGTGGTTCTGAAAAAGAATTTATTAAGCTTATGAACGTAAAAGCAAGACAACTGGGAGCTTACGATACACATTTTATTAATCCTCACGGATTACACGATGAGTTACACTATACAACCCCGTATGATATGTATCTAATCTTTAAGGAAGCTTTGAAGTATCAAACTATAAGGACAATGATTCATACTAAAGCCTATACAGCCCATTACTATGATGAAGATAAAGACTTAATTTCAACAACATGGGAAAATACCAATCAATTTTTTCATCTTGATGGATCCTTAGAAGGTATGTGGGGTGGAAAAACTGGCTTTACAACTCCAGCAGGCTACAATTTGGTACTATTAACCTTTGATAGAAGTGAAGAATATATATCTGTTGTGATGAAAGCACCAACCCTACAGACTCTCTATAATGAAACTCAGCTTTTATTTGAGGAAGTTTTAGATACATCAGCATAAATCATGATATAATTTTAATAATAAAAAAACAATTAAATTGCAAATTATAAAAGAAAGTTATATAATTAAAGAGGAATATATTATTTTTATTAGAATTATATATATAGAGGAAGGTTTAAAATGGATTTAAAATAGTCATTATTAACAATACCACAGAATTGAATTGTATCTTCTTAACATTTAATAACATGATGGATTGAATCATAATTTAATTATTTTAAGGAGGAGATTAAAATGATAAGATTAATTGCAGGTGATACTGGGGTAGGTAAAACGAAAGATCTAATCAAGATGGCTAATGATTCTCTAAAATCGGTTAAAGGTCACATTGTCTATTTAGATGCAGATAACAGTCATATGTACGATTTAAAGCATCAAATAAGATATATCAATGTTACTCATTATAACCTAACCGATTATAGAGAATTTTTTGGTTTTATGTGTGGTATACTCTCAAGAGACAATGATATAGACGAAATTTATGTGGATGGGTTGTTAAGAATGGCTCATATAGAACTTGATACGATGGATATACTCATCAAGAAATTAAGAAAAGTCTCCGATAAGCTTAATGTAAGATTTGTTATAAGTGTTAGTTGCAATACTACTGGACTGCCAGATGAATTAAAACAATACTTGGTAGCTTAACCAGCTTTCAATCCAATCATTATGAGTCCAAGTGCTTTATTTGGACTCATTTATCTGCCAATCTTTTGATAAAGACTATTAAGGTTTTAATCAATAATTCCTTATGATTATTTTTATCAACATTCCTATAAAAGAAAAAGGGGTAAAAACCCCCCTAAATATAAAAACCCCATACATTTACATTACTTTAGAACATCTCTCCATTCCAAATCTCCACGTTCTAAAGCTTTGATCAATAATTCAGCAGTAGCTAAATTAGTGCCTACAGGTATATTATGAATATCACAAAGCTTTATTAATGATGCTGGTTCTGGTTCATGTGTTTTCTTAAATAGTGGATCTCTCAGGAAGACAAGCATATCAATTTGATTATGAGAAATCTGAGCGCCTAGCTGTTGCTGTCCACCTAAGTGACCTGCTAAGTACTTATGAACAACTAAATTTGTTACTTCTTCTATGAGTCTTCCAGTTGTTCCTGTCGCATAAAGCTCATGCCTATTTAGAATATGCTTATAAGCAATACAAAAATTCTGCATAAGCTGCTTTTTATTATCATGAGCGATAAGTCCAATATTCATTATAAACCCCCTTTACTAAAATTTTGTTTTTCTTTGCATACTAATATTGAGTATGATTCCGATACCAATTAGATTACTCCATAATGAGCTTAAGCCGTAGCTAATAAAAGGTAAAGGAATACCTGTATTTGGCACAATGCCTGTCGTAACTCCAATATTGACAAAAACTTGAAAAGTGATTACAGCAACAACACCCACTATTATAAGCATACCATACATGTCAACGGCATCCTTAGCAATTAACAAACATTTAACAATTAAAATAAATAGTAAGCTTATAACAATGCAACTTCCAATAAAACCTAGTTCTTCTCCTATAATGGAGAAAATAAAATCCGTCTGAGGTTCAGGCAGATAATTATACTTATTTAAGGTTCCTTGATATAGACCTTTGCCATACAATTGACCTGAACCTATAGCTTGTATAGAATTGTTCGTCTGCATGGCTTGCGTTAAAGCATATTTTTCTGGATGAACATAAGCGAGTATTCTTGTCAACTGATATGTTTTCAAAAGCTTTTGCCATGGTTGTTGTATATACCATAAAAAGAACATACCAGAAGGAATGGATACTACTGCTGCTCCTATGATATACTTATAGCTTAATCCTGCAGCAAAAACCTGTATGAACAACATGAAAAATAATACTAAACTTGTAGATAAATCGGGCTGTTTCATAATTAAGAGCGTAGGTACAGCCACAAGGATGATAAGCTGTAATAAAAATAGTGGATGGTTGATTCTTTCTTTATTCTTGTCTATAAATTTAGCTATAAACAGTGTCATTAGTATTTTGCAAAATTCTGAAGGCTGGAGACGAAAGCCTATAATTGTTATCCATCGAGTGTCTCCAAAAATTAATACAGCTGTTAGTAATAACAGATTGACACCATAAATGACCCAATAAAATTTTCCTATAAATGTATAATCAATTAAAGATATGATACACATAATTATAAAACCTGAAATAAACCCTATCACCTGCTTATTTCTAAAAAAGCTTGTACCATTCGCACTGTTAATATGTGTAGCACTACCAATAGCAACAATACCAATCGCTACCAATGCAATAACTGTTAAAACTAAAAGAATATCATATCGTTTGAATTGATATTTTCTAAACATGAATGCACTTCTTCCTAACTAGACTTAGTTTTATTAAGGTTACGGATGGGTATATTCGCATATAGAGCAGGCACCTTATTATCCGAATAATCAGATTCAGCATTTCCTATTGAAATGTCTAAGCCTGATTCATCGATATCCATATACTTAGTAATCACTTTTATAATATCTGTTTTTATCATTTCTAGGATTTCAGGCGAGCAGTTAGCTCTATCATGAATCAATACTAATTTTAGTCTTTCTTTTGCAACATTTTTTGAGGTTCGTCTATTTAATATAGGCACATTATCCCTCCTATGAATTGCCGAACTTAATCATGTTTTTAAGTCTACTGATAAAGCCTTTTGGGCTATGAAGATCAATAAACGGTACGTCTTCACCTAGTATACGTTTACATATATTAGTAAAAGCCTTACCACTTAAAACTGATTGAGTTCCGACGATTGGATCACCATTATTAGTGGATATAACAATTTGCTCATCATCCGGTATAGCTCCAATAAGATGAACAGCAAGAACATCAACGACATCATCAATGGATAGCATGTCGCCTCTTTTAACCATTTGTGTTCTAATTCTATTAACAATTAAAGAAGGATTCCTTAATTCATTGGCTTCTAATAAACCAATAATTCTATCTGCATCTCTTATAGCAGAGACTTCTGGTGTCGTTACAACAATAGCTTTATCTGCACCAGCAATCGCATTTTTAAAGCCTTGTTCAATACCAGCTGGGCAGTCAATAAGTACATAATCATACTCTTCTTTTAAACCGCTGCATAGCTTACGCATCTGTTGAGGGGTTATGGCACTTTTATCTCTTGTTTGTGCCGCTGGCAGTAAATACAAATTATCAAACCGCTTATCTTTAATGAGCGCTTGTTTTAATCGGCAGGATCCCTCTACCACATCAATAACATTGTAGACAATTCTATTTTCTAATCCCATAACAACGTCTAAATTTCTTAATCCAATATCTGCATCGATCAACACAACCTTTTTCCCTAACAGGGCTAGTCCAGCACCAATATTAGCTGTTGTTGTTGTTTTTCCAACACCACCTTTCCCAGATGTTATAACGATAACTTCACTCATAGGTTTTTCCTCCCTGTTCCATTAATTCGGCATGGCAATTTCATTTAATCGATTATGATTTAGGGGCTCTATGTAGATACTATGCCCCTCTACAAAAGCAATTTTTGGTTCATTTAGCGTTTGCTTCTCTGCTTTATCTGGCGATCTGGCAATAACATCACTAATAATGATTTGCAGCGGCTCCATAGAGAGAGCAACGACAAATGCCTGAATATTTCCCTCACATCCAGCATGAACATTTCCTTTTAAAGCTCCAAGAACAATAATGTTTCCTTTTGATATGACTTTTGCACCTGGATTAACATCTCCAATGATAATAATGCTTTTGTCCATATTAAGGACTTGACCAGATCTTAAAGTTCCTCTATAAAAAAAAGCTTCGTTATCTGCATCCTCACTATCGTTTTTTAGCTCTTCATTTGCTTGTTCAAAGTGTTCATCCATAAGACATATAATACTGAGATCAGAATAGTCGGTGATCAGCTGAACAAGTGCATTCTGCTCTTCTTCTATGAGCTCTCTACCTTTTAGCATCAAAGAAACCTTTGCTTTCCCAAAGAAACTTTTACCATCTATTATTTTTTTCTTTAATTCTTCTTTTAGGGTTTCAAAGTCAATATCTGGATTAAGTATAAGGGTTAAACCATGTTGATTGCCTTTTATTAATACAGATTCTTTCATATTGTAACCTCTTTTATCTATAGTGTCTTTATTAATTATCCAGTTGATTCTCCAAAGAAATTCTTTCATATTTTTTGTCTAATTCATAGTAGGAGTTAATAACTTCTCTTACAACAACACCTGAATTTTGAGCTGTGTAGCCAAAGGGTATGACAACTACCACTGCGATTTCTGGCTCATCATAAGGTGCAAAAGCTGTAAAAATAGCATGTGAAGGTCTCTTTTTATTCTGCTGAGCTGTTCCTGTTTTACCAGCAACTAAAATAGGAAATTCTCCAAAAATCCTACTTGCAGTACCTGTTGTAGTTACTTGAAGCATACCTTCATATACAGCCTCAAGATTATCAGGCTCGAAGTCGCTCACTTTATCAATATTTGGCGTTTTATCATCGTACAATTTACCATTCGATAGAGTGATTTTATCCACTAGGTTCAATTCATAATTTGTACCGCCATTAGCGAGCGTTGCTATATATCTCGCAATCTGTACAGGTGTAAAATTGTGTGATGCCTGCCCGATAGCAGAACGTACAGCATCAGAAATAGATATCTGTGGTTTATATTCATCTAGCTCGATACCTGTCCTACTGTCTAAGCCAAACATACTGGCATATTTTGTTATTATATTTAGCCCTTTGACATCTCCAACAAAATGACCATTTTCATCTAAGCTAAGACGGTAAGCGGTTTCATAAAAAAAGTAGTTACATGAATCAGCTATGGCAGTCTTAACCGTTTCTGGAGGATGTGGGTAACCATAAGTATTATAAAACCAGCAGGACGGTGTACCATAAACCTTAACATTTCTTTTCCAGATACCTTTATCTACTATGACTTCATTCTTAGTAATAACACCCTCTTCTAAGCCTGCTATAGCAGAAATCATCTTAAAAGTAGACCCCGGTGCATTTTTTTCTTTTATTGCTCTATGGAATAAAGGATTGCTTCGATCATCTAGTAACGAATAATAATAGCTTGCATCAAAATCATTAACAAAATAGTTATTATCATAGCTTGGATAACTGACAAGTGATAATACTTCACCTGATTTTACGTCAACAACAACAACCGAACCTGAATGCGGATCCATAGCAAGCTGCTGTGGTGTAATATCTAGGTTAATAATTTTAGATTTAATAAAATCCAAAGGGCTTAATGTCCTACGATTGAGTTGTTGTATTTCCTCTTCATTAGCCGATACAATGCCCTGCTCAATTAATAAAAAACATAAATTAATAGGAGACACCCTTTTTTCTGAAATCATTCTTGCATAAACATAATTCTTAAATTTTGTTGAGGGTATGATCTCTTCATCAATATAGCACATGACATAGTTGAAACACTCTTGTGGAATTAAATCCTTTATATTTTCTTTCTCTTTCAATTTCTCTAGATGATCATCGGATAAATTATTTGAAACAAAGTCCTTTAAACCAAGCTTATCATGAATAAAATTTTTGTAATCTTCAGTTGTAACTAAATCTCCATCTTTGTTGGTAGATTTTGTTTTAATTATACCATCACTTGAAGGGTTGTCAAATAGATAATCAAATAGATAATCTGTAATATCTGGTATGTTATGCGTCTTATAGGTTGCATTCTGTTCAAATATAGTATGAATGTCTGTAATGACTGTGTCATAATATGGGACAAATTGATTATAAATAGTCGATTGAACCGTTTCATCTGTCGAAACAGCAAGCTGTTCTAGGTCTATACAATTATTTTTAAATAAGGACGCAAAAACATCTTCTAAAACATAGGCTCGATCTACATTTGATGGGATTCTCGTATATATCTTTTCAACAAGCACCTTAGCGATCTGCTGCTCTAGTGCTTTGTAGTTTTGTATCTGTAGATCTTTATCTATGGTTAAGAAAACATCTTTACCTGCTTCTGATGGAACTGTATTAATTACTTTCTTTGTTCTCCCTAGATTATCTACTTCAACATATTGCGTCCCATCTTTCCCTTTTAAATAAATCTCCATCTCTTTTTCTATACCCATTCTTCCAACGATATCAAACTGATCATATCCGTAAGGCTCTAATTCCTCCAACTGGGATTGATTGATTTTTCCAGTATAGCCAATAATATGAGAAAAATACTCTGCGTAATTGTATTGTCTTAATGGATCCAAAACAATTTTAACACCTGGGAACTTGTAAGCATATTCATTGATTTCAGCTATGGTAGCATCGCTGATGTTAACAGCAATAACCTCAGGCTTATACTTATAATACCCTTTGCAATATAAAGCATATCTGATGGATATTATGTCTAAAGCCTCAGTATCCGTATAGTCTTCCGATATGTTAAACTTGTCTTTAATATATACAAACATATCTTCTGCTGTCATAAGTTTTTCCTCTTCAGATAAGGTGCTTCCGAATAAATCTTTTTTAAATCTAGTAACCTTAGAAGCGGAACAGTTGTAGTCAAATACTCTATTTTCATTAATGACAATTGGGAAGGAAGTAACAATTTGATCACCATATTTTTGAATGATTGTGATTAAGTCATTAAGCATTTTGTTTTTTACATCATCTTCAATTTCAACAGACGCATCAATTGAAAGAGAATATGAAGTGCTGTTAACTGCTAAAGGAATACCATTTCTATCATATATTTTACCTCTAGTACCTTCTAAAGGTATATCTTTTAAAATATTAATGCTAAATTCCTTTTGATGCATTTTCCCTTCTACAATTTGTAGTTGAAAGATTCTGCCTAATAAGATACTAAATAGAATTGAAATAATAACAGATAGAATAAACAACCGATGAGAAATGAATTTCCATAGGGCTTTTAACATATCCTTGATCAAATTTTACTCGCCTCCTTTCTTGACCATATCTTCATTTTATTATGAAGGTAATAATAGAATCGATAAAGTATCACTGCTAATAACGTTGTGTAGACTACTTCTGGTATGATAATTCGGATAAAATAATACCCGATATCTGTTCTACCCCTAAGTAGATATGTAATAATATAGACAAAGAGTCCTTTTGCTAAATCACAGATAGCGATAATAATCGTTGGAATAACTAAGCTGTCTTTATGAAAATTATTATCTAAGCTACCTGTTAAATAACCACAGTAAACATAAATTAGAGCATAAAATCCAATAATATTTAAATAGAAGATATCTCTTAATAGTCCAACCGCTAATCCAAGAAAACTGCCCTTCACCCTTCCAAATAGTAAAGAAAAAGAAACGGTTGTTATAATAAGTAAGTCGGGCGATATGCCGCCAATACTTATTTCCTTTATGATAGTGGCTTGAAGGATTATATTAATGATCACGATACATACCATGACACTATATTTTTTCAAGATAAATCCCCCTTTACTGCTTCTCTTTCCATACTTGATTAATAACCAGCACCTGCTCTAGATGCTTAAAATCAACCACAGGTTCTAGGATAGCATATTTAACTAATTTACTGTTATCTTCTTTTATTTCTTTAATGGTTCCAATCATAATACCTGGCGGATATATATCACCTAAATGAGAAGTTACCACTTCATCACCTACAACAATGTTAGCATCGTTATCGATATAATCAACCTTTAAAAGCCCTTTTTCAGTATATAGATTTCCACCATTAACATTGCATAAATCTGATGTTCTTAAGATTTTGGCGCTTACATTACTTGTATCATCTATGATAGATTTAACTTTAGAATAATTAGGACCAACCTCTATGATATAACCGACTAAACCGTTGCCAGCCATGACAATCATGTTATCCATTAGACCATCCTTGGTACCTTTATCAATTAAAAAAATACGATACCAATTCCAATTTCCGGGATCTTCTCCCATCACTTGAGCACCTATTTTAGGATACTCAGGATATTTTTTATCCAGTTGATATAATCCTCTTAATCTATCCAGTTCTATTTTATCCTGCTGAAGCATTTTATTCTCATATCTTAACTTAGCTACTTCTTCTTCTAATGCCTCATTCATAGTGTCTAACTGCCGAATATGAGTAACAAAATGAATTTGTTCTTTAATCCAATCGCTCAATGCATTAACCCCTTTTTGCATAGGTATAATGATAGAAGAAATGCCCTTTTCAGCAAGACTTACATTTTGCTTAGAACGATTGGTAAAAAAGATTAGGAGTAAGCACATTACTGTTAGTCCTAATAAAAGGTATTTCGTTAATGGATTGGATTGCTTTTTCATAGTAACATAATTTCCTTTCACTACTTAGCTTAACTTTCTTTCTTTTTTTGATGATAGCAATATATATTCATACATATTAAAATCTTGTAATACCTTATGAATACCTAACGCAACAGATTCTCTTGGTTTCTCAGCAACCTTAACTTTTAACCCCGTTTCTTTAGCAATAAGCTTATCTAAATGAACCAATAAGGAACCCCCACCAGTTAAATAAATGCCCTTATCTATGATATCTGAGGATAATTCGGGCGGTGTTTTTTCTAATATCAACTTTATAGAATCAATAATAACATTGACATCTTCATTAACAGAAGATAAAACATCTTGATTGGTTACTTCGATTTTTTTAGGAAGACCTGTGACAACATCTCGTCCCGTCACATGAATTGTCTCAGTATCATCTTCTTCATCTATCATGGCATAACCAACGGATATTTTGATTTGTTCAGCAGTTTTAAGTCCAATATAGACATTGTGTTTTCTTTTTACATAATTCTGAATATCACTATCAAACTTAGAGCCTCCTATTTTTAGGAGTTTACTTCTAACGATACCACCTAATGATACGACAGATATTTCTGAAGTACCCCCACCTATATCTACTATCATATTTCCATAGGGCTCTAAGACAGCTATATTTGAGCCAAGAGCAGCTGCTGTTGGTTTCTCAATGAGATAAATATTTTTAAAAGGGTAATGCACCTTATAAAACAAATCATATAGTGCTTTTCGTTCTACCTCAGAAACATCATATGGAACGCTAATAATAACCTTATGCCTTGCCAGTTTATTTTTACTGAGCTTTATATGATTTAATTGGTTCTCAAGCAGCATAAATATATGATCAAAATCAGCAATAACACCATACTGAACGGGTTGATTGATGATGATTGTATTCGGAGCTTTTTCATACATATCATAAGCTTCATGACCTATTGCAACTGTTTTTTTGCTTTTTTTATCGATAGATATAATTTCAGGTTCATCTAATATAATACCTTTATCTTTTTGACAAACAAACATAGAAGAAGTTCCTAAGTCAAAACCTAAGTCTTTACTAAATAACATAGTTTACTCCTTTCAAAAGCCTTGCTGCGTTTCGTTATGACTAAACAGTCTCACTTTTGATACTCTACTCATATATATTATTTCCAAAAACAAATGATAAATATCTATACAATGATAAGTTTTACAGACTAACAAAATCCAAGCTCTTTAAGACTTGTAAACTGTCCATCTCCAATAATAATATGATCTATTACATCAATACCCATCAGTTCACCAGCTTCACAGATTCTCTTAGTTACTTCAATATCTTCTTTACTGGGAGTAGGATCACCGCTGGGATGATTATGCATTAATATCATATGTACTGCAGTTTTCCTCAATGCTTCCATAAATATTTCACGCGGATCGACTAAAGAAGCATTGACTGTACCAACTGATAGTATCGAATCCGATAAAATATGATTCTTAGTATCTAGAAAAACAACTCTAAAATGTTCTCTATCTAAATATCTCATATCTTCCATATAGATGTTTGCTATGCTCTTTGGTGAGGTTATCTTTAATTTTCTAAAAGCTGAAGTCTTAGCTATTCTCTTGGATAATTCCAAAACAGCTTTAATTTGAACAGCCTTGACTCGGCCTATACCAGATATGCTCTTTAGCTCATTAATGGTTAATCGATATAATCCAGATAGACTTTGGCTCATAGATAGTAACCTTTGTGCAATTTCTATTGAACGTTCTTTCCTTGTTCCAGTTTTAATGATAATAGCTAATAATTCAGCATTCGATAGAACTTCTCCACCATTTGCTTCAAGTTTTTCATAAGGTCTTTCTTCTGCTGGTAAATCCTTAATGGTCATACGATTTAAAATTTCCACTCTAATTCTCCCCTTACATGTTATCATGTGGGGCTGTCAATGGTCACATCATCCTTTAACTTAATAGTTTTATCCATCTTTTCAGGAAAGCAATCAATTAGACAAACGACAATACTTATTTCTGACAACCCCTCAACTAGAATTTCACAAGGTATTAATACAACCCTATTGAAATTCTTAATTAATTATTCCCCTAGTATGACAATCAACCCTTCATTAAATCAAAAAAATGTACCCCTAAGTACTTAAGTCCCATATATAGCTTTTGTATGGGTAATCCCATAACCGTATAATAATCGCCATAAATCTTTTCTATAAAAATAGAACCAATCCCTTGAATACCATACGCACCTGCTTTATCTAATGGTTCTTTTGTGGCTATATATGCGTTTATTTCATCATCATCCAGCTCTCTCATATAAACTTCCGTGCAATCATGTGTAGTATATCGTTCTTTTGTTTTAGCATGCATTAAGGTAATACCTGAATAAACAAAATGCTTTTTCCCCGATAGAATGCGAAGGTAATCATAAGCTTGTGTTGTATCTTGAGGTTTTCCCATTATCCTGTTATTATCTACAACCACTGTATCACAACCAATAATAATACTATTCTCTTGGTATGCCTGTACAGCTTCTGCCTTTTTAAGTGAAAGCGTCTCAACACACTTAACAGGGTCTGGGTCATAATATTTCGCTTCATCCACCTGACTTACGATAGTTTCAAAAGGTATGCCAAGTGTAGCGAGCAACTCTTTTCTTCGTGGTGATTTTGATGCTAGTATAATTTTTTCCATCGTATTTACTTCCCTGTCTATCATAGTACTATATTTTTCTATAAATCATAATACTTGCAATAATACCTAAGATACTGGCTATAGTGATATCAAAATAAAGCTTTAGTTCAATATAAAAAACCTTTAAGTCAAGGGCTACTGGATTTTCAAGTCCAAACGGATATCCAAAATTCAGCCATTCTAAAGCTTCGACACTAGATGCTAATTTACCTAAAAAGCCGCCAAGAACAATGCCTGCTAATATAAGTAAAAATAATGCCCACCCATTCTTATCACTTCTTTTGTAGCTCATTCAATCACCCTTTTCAATTTCATCGTTCTAACCACTTATAGACCCCTTTAATTTTAGCATAACTCATCTGCTTTGTGAACTCTTTAAATTAAATGATTTATAGTGAATTAGTTTTATGCTTAGGATATAAATAGTATATTAATATAAAAAAACAGGAGCAATCGCTCCTTATCATCATACCCAAAATAACTGATATTTATATATTTTATAGCTGTTCTTTTAGATTAACAATCGCTTGTGTTGGACATTTTTTGACACACGCCTTACAATTAACACATGTATCGTAGTTGATTTTTGCTAGGTTGTTTTCTATTACAATAGCATCCTTTGGACAGACTTTTGCACACAACCGACATCCAATACATCCAACCTCACAATTCACCTTTACTGCCTTTCCCTTGTCTAGTGAGTTACATCTCACGCGTATAGGACTATCATAAGGTACAAGCTCAATCAGATTTTTAGGACAGGCAGCAACGCATTGTCCACATCCTGTACAAAGATCTTCATCAACAACAGCTACACCATCCACAATTTTTATAGCATTAAAAGGACAGGCAGAAACACAAGTTCCTAATCCTAAGCATCCATATTCACAGCCTTTGGATCCTTTTCCTTGTAAAGCAGCTGCCTGTACGCAGTCTTTAACCCCATCATAAATATATTTTTCTTTAGCTTTTTCACAAGTTCCATTACATTTAACAAAAGCAACTTTTTTAACTGATTCTGTTGATTCTACACCTAGTATTTTAGCTATTGCTTCTGTAGTTTTTGCACCACCTACTGGACATCCGTTAATAGGAGCTTTCCCTTCAACCACCGCTTTAGCAAAAGCTTCACATCCAGCATAACCACATCCACCACAATTTGCTCCAGGCAAAACTTCCTTTACCTGCTCAATTAATGGATTAGCTTTAACAGAAAATATTTTAGAAGCAATACCTAAACCAAAACCAAACAATAATCCTAAGCCACCAATACTCAATGCAGGAAATAATATGCTCTTAATATCCATAACGACCCTCCGTTCTACTAATAAGCAATCTAAATCTAGAGCTCTATCTGATTTATAATTATTTAATCAATCCATAGAATCCTAAGAAAGCAATAGCCATTAACCCAGCAGTGATTAATACAATGGGATACCCTTCAAAGGATTTTGGTATCTTATTATAGTCTGTTCTTTCTCTTATTCCTGCAAGAATAACAATTGCCAATGTAAAGCCTACGGCTGTTCCAAATCCATTAATGATACTCTTAATCAATGAATACTCAGCCTGCATATTAATCACTGCAATACCTAATACTGCACAGTTTGTTGTGATCAAAGGTAAATAGACCCCTAAAGCCTGATATAGAGTAGGACTTGTTTTTTGAATAATCATTTCAACAAGCTGTACAAGAGATGCGATAACTAATATAAATGCTATTGTATATAGGTATGTAATATCGGCTGGTTTTAATATCCATTCATATACCATATAGGATATAATAGAGGCTAATGTCATAACAAAAGTAACCGCCATTCCCATACCTAAAGCAGTCTCTACTCTTTTAGATACACCTAAAAATGGACAAATACCTAAAAAACGAGTTAAGACAACATTATTAACTAAAACAGCACCAATAAATAGTAATAATAAATCCATTTTTTATTTTCCCCCTTGGATGCTTTTTGCTCTATAATAATTAAATATGGCAAGCAGGATACCAAGTACTAAGAATGCACCTGGTGCTAATATAAATATTGAAATAGGCTGGATTGAAGAAGGCAGGACTGCCATTTCAAAAAGTGTTCCAGCACCTAATAGCTCTCTAATTAAACCAACAACGGTTAGTGCCAGTGTAAATCCAAGACCCATGCCAACACCATCAGCGATAGCAGCTACAGCTTTGTTCTTAGATGCATAAGCCTCAGCTCTAGCTAAGATTAAACAATTAACTACGATAAGAGGAATAAACAATCCTAACGCATCGTATAGCTCAGAAAAATACCCTTGCAATAGTAGATCCACAATGGTAACAAAGGATGCAATGACGACAATAAAAGCTGGTATTCTAACCTTGCTTGGAATAATTTTTCTAAGTAATGAAATCACTAAGTTGGAACATAATAGAACAACAGTTGTAGCCAATCCCATACCTAAACCGTTATTGCCTGAAGTGGTTACAGCTAAGGTTGGACACATGCCCAATACTTGAACAAATATGGGATTTTCATTGATAATGCCATTTTTTAATCTCTCTGTAATTGCACTCATTTTTGACCCCCTGCTATATTAGAATTATAGAAATCAACGGCTTGATTAACAGCATTGGCAACCGCTTGGGAAGTGATGGTAGCGCCGCCAATAGCATCAATTTCGTTCTGAGATCTTTGTGCTGAAGATTTTTTCACGATGATAGGTTGAGCTGTCAAATCTTTGAATTGTGATTTAAAAGGCTCCTTATCCGCTTTAGCTCCAAGCCCAGGGGTTTCACTATGCTTTATAATATCAATTCCCTTTATTTCACCAGAAGAACTAATACCCACCGCCATCTGAATTTCTCCTCCATACCCTTCTTTAGTACTAAGTATAAAAGTGTAACCCAGAATATCATTTTGTACCTGGGCGGAATAGATGGCATTAACATTTGGATATTTTTCTAGAAGCGCTTGATAGGCATCTTCATCCTCTATATACTCCTTAAAATCCGCTTCTCCAATGACATTTTGTAATGCTGCATTTCTAGTTTTTATAGCCTGCTCAGCTCTCGCATCAGCTGTTAAAGTATGGGTTAATCCTAGAAGTAGCCCTGAGCAGAGTGTAATGATAAATAGTATTAAGGTGTTTTTTATAATTTCCTTATAAATACTCATCTTGCCACCTCCCCAAAAGCTCTTGGTATGGTATATTTATCAATAAGAGGTACAAATAGGTTCATAATTATAATCGCAAAGGAAACGCCTTCAGGATAACCGCCATAAAATCTGATAATAACCGTTAAGAACCCACAACCAATTCCCATGATCCATTGACCTATCGGTGTTACGGGTGATGAGGAATAATCAGTAGCCATAAATATGGCTCCTAACATTAGACCGCCTGTAACGACCTGATAAGCAGCAAATGACAGACTAAACCCACCTCCCAATAAGAAAGCAAGTACAAAGACCGTCAAAATAAAGGTAACAGGAATTCTCCAGTTAATAACCTTTCTAGCTAGTAAGTAAATCCCTCCAATTAATAAGGCAATAGCAGAGGTTTCGCCAATGCATCCGCCTATACGACCTAAAAACGCATCCAACAAGGATGGAAGTATCATACCATTCTCACCAATGGGATTTGCAAGTGTTAAGCCGTTGGATAGCATTCCTAAAGGTGTTGCAGTGGTTATTCCATCTAGCTGCCATGTCGTCATAATGCCTGCAAATGATATTAATAAAAATGCACGAGCAGCAAGCGCTGGATTCATAAAATTCTGCCCTAACCCACCGTAAAGCTGTTTAACCACTACGATAGCAAAAGCCCCTCCTATAATAGGTATCCAGAATGGAACTGAAGGAGGCAGATTAAGTGCTAGTAATAATCCCGTTACAGCAGCACTGTAATCACCTACAGTAACCTCTTTATGAGTTAATTTCTCATAGATGTATTCTGCGCCAACACAGCTTGCGATGCACAGTATAACGGTTAATAGTGCATTTAGTCCAAAGTTGAATACTCCAAAAATGGTTGCTGGAAGTAATGCGATGAGTACATCTCTCATAATTCTGTCTATTGTTTCAGATGATCTGGTATGAGGTGCCGCTGATACAATTAATTGATGTTCCACCTAAAACCCTCCCTATGATTTCTTTCTATTTGCAAGTATACTTCTTTTCTTAGTTTTAATGGATTGAGTTAAGTGCCTTTTTGCTGGACAGACATAAGAACAAGAACCGCACTCCATACATTCTAGTCCTTTGAATTTAACAAAAAAATCGTCTTCATTATGAATCGCATATTTATTTAATTCTAACGGCATTAAGTACATTGGACAGGCTTGAATACACTTTCTACACCGAATACATGCACTCTCCTTTTCAATTACGGTTTGCTTTTTTGATAGGCATAGTATGGCAGATGAACCTTTAATAATAGGTACATCCATATCAAAGAGTGCAATACCCATCATAGGACCGCCTGAAATAATTTTCCCTGGTTCAGTTTTAAATCCACCAGCCGCTTCTATAACTTCACGGCAGCTTGTTCCGATTCTTACTTTAAAGTTGCCAGGATTCTTAACTGCATCCCCTGTTACAGTTACAATTCTCCTCATTAATGGACGTCCGCGATAAATCGCACGATGTATAGCAACAACAGTATCAATGTTTTGAACAATACAGCCTACATCAGCTGGTAGACCACCCGAAGGAACTTCTCTCTTAGTTACTGCGTGAATAAGTTGTTTCTCAGCTCCTTGAGGATATTTTGTCTTCAATACTTTAACTGCAATTCTGTCTTCCTTGGCTACAGCAGCTTTCATGACTTTAATCGCTTCTGGTTTATTATCTTCTATGCCGATAATTCCTTGCGCTTTTGGAAATAATTTAAGAACTGTTTTCAAACCTAAAACAACTCTATCCGTTTCCTCAAGCATCACCCGATAGTCTGAGGTTAGATAGGGTTCGCATTCTGCACCATTCACAATTATAAAATCAATTTTTTTATCAGGCGGAGGCGATAATTTAATGAAAGTTGGAAAACACGCTCCACCCATTCCAACAATACCAGCTTCTTTGATTAATTCGATGATGGTTTCCCTGCTCAAGGAACTACTATCACCTCTAGGCTCCATACCCTCTATTTCAGTATATTCACCATCATTTTCAATAATAACAGAGAGTACCTGACTTCCATTGGGGTGAAGCATTGGTGTAACCTTTTTAACTGTACCAGATACAGAACTATGAACTGGAGCAGATACAAATGCTTTAGCTTCCCCGATCTTTTGACCCACACGAACAGTATCCCCTTTTTTTACAATGGGTTCACAGGGAGCACCGATATGCTGAAGCATTGGAAATACTAAATCTCCCTTTGGCTTAATAATCTGAATAGGCTGATTCTCTGTATAAGCCTTATGATGTTTAGGGTGAATACCTTTGTTGAACGATAAAGTTTTCATTGCCATTAAACCCCCTGAACGTTTTTTTCAAAATTATAGCTCTATGATAATCTGGTTAGAGTTAATAGTTTAAAATACTATACACTCTTAATATAAATGTATCAGAGCATGCAAAATTTTCGTTGATAATGGAGATATCTTTAATCATCCATTCCATATTAAGTTGTATAAATGTATAAATAATAGTAGTGAAACTCAAAATTTCCGTTAAAGAAGTAGGTTTATATTAACTATAATACAAAAACAGCCTAAAAACAACGATTGATAAATTTCTAGCAATCCATTCTTACGAGCTACAGTCGCCTATCATGATAGATAAGTGCATTGTATACAATATCCAATCTCTTAATGGCTAATAAATCCTTAAAAATAAGTAAAAAAAAATGATAATCTCTTTATCTTTGTTAAGAAATTATCATTTTTCTGCACTTAATGCTTCTATATTTTCTTTAATATACGCTTTAAGCCATTGTATAACTTTGGTATCACTTAATGGTACGTCTTCCCCTAATACAGCTTTTAGATCATTGGTACACACCTTAAACTCCAAATCATTTAAGTGGTGTATATAATCTATTCGAATATCTCCGTAAGAGGTAATTAGCATGGCTATGGTTGCTGCAATATCTCCAAGAGGAGGACGATCTATGTGATCGTATACCATGACAGCCCTTACTCTTGTACCTTTTCCTTCTAGTGTTTCAAGCGTTAAAGATCCTCCGCAGTTTTCACAAGTCCTATCCAGCAAAGGAATTCCCAAGCCTACCTTTCTTGTTACACGTGACGTTGTAAAAGGATTTTTAATGGTTTTAAAAATCTCATTTGGAATACCACTGCCATTATCCTGAATCGTAAACTCGAATAGGTTTTTATTGAGTTGTTCCTGTATATGAATTGTGATATGACTGGCTTTGCCACGA
This sequence comes from Vallitaleaceae bacterium, assembly GCA_028277605.1. GTDB lineage: Bacteria > Bacillota > Clostridia > Lachnospirales > Vallitaleaceae > JANQFZ01. Next base: position 35,542 of record JANQFZ010000043.1, read on the forward strand.
ATACTGTTTTGGGTAATATCCAGTATATGAAGAGATAGTTCTTTCATAAGTCACCCTCTCATGTTTATAGTATACCTAGATGAATTAATTGTTTGACTACTTCATATGAAGACTGTTTTGAAACAAGCAGTGGAATGTTTTCTTCATTAGCTTTACTAATAGCATCAGCATCCGCTTCATAGTCCTCTGCAATTATTATACAAGCACAATTGATTAAGGTTGCGACAGCAACAATATTAATATGACTCTGAATAGTTACCCATGCTGTATTTTCTTGAGCTCTTCCCATAACGACACTTAGTAGATCGCCGACAAACCCATGCTCTATTATATTATCCAAACCTTTTTCGCCAGCAACTAAAGTTAAATCACATTGATCATATAGCTCTCTAACCGTCATTTTCATTATCTCCTTTTTTTTGAATAGATGGGGGTAGTTTTTCTGATAGTATCACCATATCTTTAGCCATATTTCTGACCTTTTCTCTTAGCATAAAGACACAATCCTCAACATGAGCTTTACCACACACAATATCCTCTGCTAAAGCTCTGCAAGTTGGCGCCCCACATGAACCGCAGTCTATCTTTGGAAGTCTTTCGTAGATGGCTTCTAGCTGCTCCATCATTTCTAGTGCTTTTTCTCTATCATCATCTAATGTTAAAACTGACTTAACCTTCAAGGGTTTATCCCATGTCAGTTTAACGGGATGACTAAACAGATCAATGTCTCTAAGCTTTCTGTTTTTTTTACTCATTTCTTTTTTTAGCTTCTCCATGCGATGGCTTGCAACAAAAGCATCTTCAACTGTTAATGGTCCTCCAAGACAGCCACCAACGCAAGCAAGACATTCTATGAAATCAATATCTTCCAGTTTACCATTTTCTACCTTTTCTAATATTTGTATAACATTCTCTATGCCATCTACTGCAATATAATTTTCAAAACCAGTTGCTCTTCCTTCTCCTCCTGAATCTGCCCATCCAATACCTTTACTTGTACTCATGGATAAAACTTCAGGTTCTTTGATTTTTTTTAGTAACGGTTGAAGCTCCATATATATTTTTTTAATAGAAATGACGCCATCTACGTAAGACTTATTGATGACTTGAGGATATCGACTATTCGTTACTTTTGCAGCACATGGTGATATAAAGAAAACACCGATATCTTCTTCTTTCATACCTTGATGGATAAAATAGGTTTTGACATATCTAGCAATGGCTTCCTTTGGAGAAATCAAAGGAAGAATATTAGGTATAAGTGATGGAAACCGTATCTGAATCATTCTGATAATAGCTGGACATGCAGAAGACAATACCGGTTTCGCTATATCATGCTCGGCAATATACTTCAAAGTTTCTTGTGTAACGATTTCAGCTGCCTTTGAGACCTCAAAAACATCATCAAATCCAAGGTACTTAAGTCCTGTCAGAATGATATTTGGATCGGTAATTCCTTTAAATTGAGTATATAAAGTTGGTGCGGGAATAGCTATCTTAAACTTGTAATCATGAATCATAGATAATGGATCAGTTTTTGCTTTTTTTGCATTATTTCTACAGACTCTAATACACAGTCCACAATCAATACAGCGTTCAACTGTAATTTCTGCTTTACCATTTCTTACTCTTATAGCTTCTGTAGGACAACGCTTTATACAATCTGTACACCCAACACATTTATCTTTATCTAATATTACGGAATGCATGAATACAATCCCCCCTTTTAGATAAAAACTTTTAGTTCTACTCTAGTACCAACACCAAGCTTTGTATCAATGGTTAATTCATCTGCGTAACGCTTCATATTTGGCAACCCCATGCCAGCACCGAATCCCATTGATCTTACCTTTTGCGATGCTGTTGAATAGCCTACCTCCATGGCTCTATCAATATCTTCTATACCAGGTCCTTGATCTTCTAATACAACCGTGATGTAGTCTTTTGCCAATTCAACATCAACATTACCCCCATTAGCATGAAGTACCATATTCATCTCAGCTTCATACATAGCAATGGATATTTTTCTAATAATTTCTGGTGATATTCCCAATTGTCTTAATGTTCTTTTGACTTGTCCAGCAGCAAATCCAGCAGACGTAAAAGCTCCACCATCCACTTTATAGTGTAATTTCATCGTGAACAATCTCCTCCCCATAGAGACCTTTTTCATACAAGATACCACAGGCAGTAAATAAAGAATGGTTTGTTGTTAATAATAAAATACCTTTTTGATTGGCCATGGTTACCATTTCTTGACTAGGTTTTTTTCCTCTTACGATAACAACTGCTTTAATATCCATCAGTTCTGCTGTTCTAATCACTTGTGGATGAACCAATCCAGTAAGAAGAAGCACATTATTTTTAACAAAAGCTAAAACATCACTTAACAAATCAGATCCGTAGGCATAATACACCTCATAATCCAAATTGACTTTACCTGTAACGACATCTGTATCCAATAATTCAATGACAGTATTTAGTTTCACGAGACACCTCCAGTGGAATTATATACGTTTCCATTATACCAAATCGTTATTGTTTTGACAATCACATTTAAGGTATAAAAAATCACAGGTTTTGACCTGTGATTCATGTGTTTTAGTCTTCTTCCAATAATAATTTAGCGAGCGGAAAAGTTTCAACTGCTCTCTTGAGTATCCCTTGTGTATAGGCTATGATTACACCGTAATTGACTATGGGAATATGAAGCTCTTTTGCTCTATCTAGTCTATAATGCATTTCTTTTCTATTTAACATACAAGCTCCACAATGGACAATAAGTGAATAATCCTGAAGGTTTTCTGGATATTTAAAACCGCTGGTATGGTCAAAAGTAAGTTTCTTTCCTGTATATTGTCGTATCCATCTTGGTATTTTAACGGTTCCTAGATCGTCTGATTGTCTATGATGGGTACAAGCTTCTGCCATGAGTATTTTATCACCATCTCTTAAGGTATTGAGTGATTTGGCTCCTTGTACAAGCTGTACTAAATCTCCCTTATATCTTGCAAATAAGATTGAAAATGAAGTTAATGGTATATCTTTGGGCGTATCTGCATCTACCTTAGAGAATACATGAGAATCAGTAATAACAAGTTTAGGCTTATTGCCCAGCTTTTCTAAGGTTTCTCTTAATTCATATTCTTTCGTAACAACACATATAGCATCGCTCTCCAGTACATCCCGAATAACCTGTTGCTGCGGCAGAATTAGCCGACCCTTTGGTGCTGCTTTATCAATAGGAACAACCAAAACGATAAAATCCCCTGGATGAATTAAATCTCCTACTAATTTAAATTTATCCTCATCATCGGGTAATGCCTTTATTAAAGCTTGCTTTAAGTCTTCAATGCCTGTTTTTTCAAGTGCTGAGACAGGGATAACCTTATGTTCAAGCTGTTTTTTTAGCTCTTTCAGTTCATCTGATGACCATGCCCTAATATCAATTTTATTGAGTAAAATAACATAAGGAATTTTTTTTGCTTTAATTCGTGATAGAACTTCTTTATCAAAAGTCGTTAGTCCAGTTTCTGCATCTATAATTAATATGGCTATATCTGTTTTATTGAGTACTTCATAGGTTTTACTTTTTCTTAACTCACCTAATTCTCCTACATCGTCCAAACCAGCAGTATCAATAAATACAACAGGTCCTATCGGCAGCAATTCCATGCTTTTATAGACCGGATCGGTGGTTGTCCCTTTAACTGAAGAGACAACCGCAATCGGTTGGTTGGTTACTGCGTTGATGATACTGGATTTCCCTGCGTTCCTTCTGCCAAAAATCGCAATATGTACACGAGTCCCTCTAGGCGTTGTATTTAGACTCATAATCATTCCTCCTTTGTATATATAATCTATCTTATTTCAACTTTATAATTAGGTATATATCGTAATTCAACTCTTTATTAAATTACCTATTATCCCCCAATTAAACCCCTGGTATCCCTGGTTTAGTTACTTGATAAGGATTTAATATGTTATCAGCCTTTTTTTCAGATAATATTTTATCCTCTATCAAGATAGTTCTAACCGTCTTATTAGTCTGCAAGGCTTTTAGTGCAATTTTTGCCGCTTTATCATAACCAATATGATGAACAAGTGCTGTAGCTAAAGCTGTGGATTCTAATAAATAATGTTGACATTGCTCAGTATTCACCTGAAGGGTTTGAATACATTTTTCTTTAAAAGCTTCCACACCATTGACTAGTATTGTTAAGGATTCTAATAAAGCATCTGCTATCAAAGGTGTAAAAGCATTTAATTCAAACGAGCCATATTGTGCTGCTAATGTAATCGCTTGATCATTAGCTATAACTTTTATACCTGCTTGTACTATCATTTCTGGTATAACAGGATTAACCTTTCCTGGCATGATTGATGACCCTGCCTGCATGGGCTGAAGCTTAATTTCACCCAGTCCACCCTTAGGACCTGAAGCCATTAAACGAATATCATTAGCAATTTTTATCAAGTTGACAGCAGCAGCCTTTAACAAACCTGACGCTTCTACAAATACATCGTTATTCTGAGTAATATCGATAGGAAATTCTGCTCTAGCTAAGCCAAAACCAGTTAATTCTCTTAATATCTCAGTAACTCTATAGATGTATTTTCTTGAAGCATTCATACCTGTACCAATGGCAGTACCTCCAATATTGATCTGCCTTAATCTTTCCTCTACCTTATAGATACGCCATCGATCTCTTGCAATAGCTTGAGCATAAGCGCCAAACTCTTGTCCCACCATGATGGGTAATGCATCCATTAGCTGGGTTCTTCCAAGCTTAATTATATCAGCAAATTCTTGTTCTTTTCTCTGAAGTACATCTTGAAGATCAGCTAAAGCTTGACTTAACCGCCTAATCTGCTTGATTGATGCTATTCTTAAGGCGGTAGGATAAACATCATTAGTAGACTGCGAACGGTTAACATCTTGAATTGGATGTACTAATGTATAGTCACCCTTTGTACCTCCTAGTATTTCAATTGAACGGTTAGCGATTACTTCGTTAACATTCATATTGGTAGATGTTCCTGCCCCACCTTGAAGAGCATCTGTGATAAAGGCTTTTTCTAATGGAGTTTGTAGAAGTTCATCACAGGCATCTACAATTGCTTGCCCTACTTTTTCATCTATTTCTCCATTCTGAAGATGTGCTAGGGCGGCTGCTTTCTTAACCGTGATAACAGCAAGAATTAAATGTTGATTAACTGGTCTATGACTAATACTAAAGTTTTCGTAGGCTCTTATCGTATGAATACCATAATATGCATTAATTGGTATCTCTTTCTTTCCTAGACTATCTTCTTCTTTTCGGTAGTTCATTTTCGCTACTCCTTAAATAGTATATATCCTATATTTTATTTGTTTTATAGATAAATTTCAATAAAATACAGTAATTTACTTCCGATGTAAACTTTTTTGTTTAAGCAGAACAGGATTATTCTATTAAGAGTAAAACTTCTCTATAAGTAAGAGTAGTAATAAAATATCTAGTATTATGCAAAGATTAATTACATAAAAAATCTGCTAATGCAGACATAATCTACATTAACAGAAAGTATAAGAAGTAAGAGAGGTTCTTACCTTCTTTGCTGTAATTCATCTAATACATCATCCCAGCTTATTCCTTTTTCAACCATTAATACCATGAGATGATATAATAGATCTGATGTTTCGTATATGAGTTCACCTTTATCTGGATTCTTTGCTGCTATAATAACTTCTGCGTTTTCTTCTCCAACTTTTTTTAGAATTTTATCAATTCCCTTATCAAAAAGATAATTGGTATAGGATCCTTCTTTTGGCTGGGTTTTTCTATCTTTTATAATATTATAAACAGATTGTATAATATTCCAGTCTTGTTTCTTTTCATCAGTTGTCTTGCTTTGTATAAGATTAAAGAAACAGGAGTATCTACCAGTATGACAAGCCACCCCAATTTGTTTCACTTTAACAAGCAGAGTATCCTGATCACAATCAGCATGTATTTCTTTCACATATTGAAAATGACCAGAGGTTTCACCCTTTAACCACAGTGACTGCCTGCTTCTACTATAGTAATGGACTCTTCCTGTTTCTAATGTTTTCTCATAAGCCTCTTTATTCATGTAAGCAACCATTAAGACTGCTTTCGTTAAGTAGTCTTGAGTAACAACAGGAATCAACCCATCATTACCAACTTTCAGTTCTTCAAATTTCATATAATTTCATCCCTTCAAGGAATTATTTATAACTACGGTCTGACTGTAATTCCTTCGTTTTTTAAATAATTCTTAAGCTCTAATATCTGAATTTCACCAAAGTGAAAGAGTGAAGCTGCTAATGCTGCATCTGCATAACCTTCTGTTAGTACATCTGAAAAATGTTGTGGTGTCCCTGCTCCCCCAGAAGCAATGACTGGAATACCTACAGCCTGACTGACTTTTTTTGTTAGCTCTATATCATAACCGTTTTTTGTGCCATCACAGTCCATACTGGTTAAGAGTATTTCTCCAGCACCTCTTTGCTGAACTTCTTTAGCCCAAGCTATTGCATCTTTGTTGGTGTTGAGACGACCACCATGTATGTAAACATCCCAAGAGCCTTTTTCAGTATTCCTTTTCGCATCTATTGCTACAACAATACATTGATTTCCATATTGTTTTGCTCCTTCGTTGATTAAATGGGGGTTTTTTACAGCAGATGAGTTAATTGCTACTTTATCAGCACCTGCACGCAAAATTTTCTTAATGTCTTCAGTCGTTCTTATTCCGCCCCCAACCGTTAAAGGAATAAATATTTCTTTAGCTGTCTGATTGACAACATCAAGAATAGTATCTCTTCCTTCATGCGAGGCAGTAATATCTAGAAAAACAATCTCATCTGCATGATTCTTATTGTACTGTTTAGCTACTTCAACTGGATCCCCAGCATCTATGAGATTAACAAATTGTATACCTTTTACAACACGCCCCTGATTAACATCCAAGCAGGGTATAATTCTTTTACACAGCATACTACCAATCGTCACCTCTTTTCAAAACGCTTAATTGCATATGATAAATCAAATTTATTGGTATATAATGCCTTGCCAACAATGACACCACCAGCTCCTATTTCATTGATACACTCTAAATCTTCAATACAGGAAACACCACCAGATGCAATGACCGTTAAGTTGGTTTCTTGTATTAATTTTTTTGTATAATTTATATTAGGACCTTGTAACATACCATCTTTAGCAATATCAGTGTAAATGATAGTTTGTATTCCGAAATCCTGCATCTGCAAAGCTAGATCTAAGGCATCTCTATGACTGATTTCTTCCCAACCATCAGTACCTACCTTGCCTTCCTTAGCATCAATACCTACAACAATCTTATCTGCTCCAAATATCTTAACTGCCATTTTTACAAAATCTGGATCTTTAACCGCTAAAGTTCCGATAATCACCCTGTCAATACCAACACTTAAACGTTCTTCAATATCTCTTACAGAACGAATACCTCCACCGGTTTGGATGGGTATACGAATAGCATCCACTATAGCTTGGATGGTTTTCTTATTTGTCCATGTGCCATCTAAAGCACCGTCTAAATCTACGAGATGCATATAAGAAGCAGATGCTTCTTCAAACCCTTGGGCCACTTTGATAGGATCACTTGAATAAACGGTTTTATGACTGAAATTCCCTTGCTGCAATCGGACACACATACCATTTTTAATATCAATTGCTGGGTATATCTTCATAATTCTCTCATTCCTTTCTTGTAAAGCTACGTCAAGCCAAAAGAGTTGTTCTATATCTATACATCATAGCTTATGTTGTCATACTTTGCAAATGAATGTGCTATAGTCTGTGTTAAAGCTTTGTAAAATTTCTAATTATTTCTAGTCCTACTTCTCCACTCTTTTCTGGATGAAATTGAAGACCATAAATGTTATCTTTCTGAACCGCTATTTGAATCTCTTTTTCATATTGCGTCGTTGCAGAAACAATATCCTCTGATGTTTCTAAATGATAGGAGTGGACAAAATAAACATGTGCAGGTTCAGGTAAATTAATAAATAGTGGTTGTTTTTTATTAATTTTTAGTTGATTCCATCCCATATGAGGTATTTTCAAGCTGACATTAAATGGAACAATGTCTCCTTTTAATAAGCCAAGTCCTTCATGTTGACCATACTCATAGGATGTCTCAAACAATAACTGCATACCCAGACATATCCCCAATAAAGGAGTTTTACGATGTACACTCTCCTCAATAAAAGAAGACAGCTCCAAGTCATTCAATTGTTTTATAGCATCGCAAAAAGCCCCGACTCCTGGTAAAATTAATTTATCTGCTTGAAGCAGCCGAGTAGGTTCATTAGAAATAAATGATGAAACACCTATAAAATCTAAAGCATTAACTACACTATGAAGATTTCCCATACCATAATCAATAATACCAATACGCATACTTAACCTCCATTATTATAGGCTACCTTTCGTAGATAAAATACCTTTAATTCTATTATCTATCATGGTTGCTTCATCTAAAGCATGTCCAAATGCCTTAAAAACGCCTTCTGCTATATGGTGATTATTATGTCCATGAAGACACTTAAAATGAAGATTCATTTCACTATGGACTGCAACCGCTCTAAAGAATTCTTCAACTAATTCAGAATCCATTGTACCTAAACGAGCATTAGTAAATGCTACATCAAAATTAAAATAAGGTCTTCCTGATAAATCTAAGGCACAGAGCACTAAAGCATCATCCATTGGAATAATTGCCTGACCATATCGCTTGATACCCTTCTTATCTCCTAACGCTCCTTTAATACACTGTCCTAATACGATGCCTATATCCTCAATACTATGATGGCAATCTACCTCAAGATCACCTTTACAAAACACATCCAAATCAAACAAACCATGTTTAGCAATGTGAGAAACCATATGATCAAAAAAGCCCATACCAGTATTAAACTTATAATCTCCTTGACCATCAATATTTAAATTGACTTTAACATCTGTTTCAAATGTCTTTCTAGCTATTTCTTTACATCTCATAGATAACCCTCCTAACTAACTGCCAAAATTTTTTTTGTATATATCAATCAATATCCAGTCTCTTATTGGACACTCTTATAGTTCTTAATCGTATCAATAAGTATTTTGTTTTCTTCCATTGTACCTGTAGTAATTCTAATACACCCTTTTAACGGGTCTTTTGAAAAGCTTCTAACGAGTATTTTATTACGTTCAAGATACAAACTAAGATTATCTATCTTAGGTCTAATTAAAATAAAATTGGTATCTGAAGGATAAACCTTATCTATTACATTTAGCTTTTTAAGCTCTTGCGCTAACCATTGTCTGTTTTGTATGGTTTGCTGTACTTTCTTATTAAAATAATCCATATTTTCTAGTGCTTTTTGTGCTGCAACCATTGACAGAGCGTTAAGATTATAGGGTGGTTTAGCAATTGCAACTGCTTTAATGATTGCTTCCGAACCAATGCCATACCCCACTCTTAATCCAGCTAGTCCAAGTGCTTTGGAAAAGGTTCTCAGAACAATTATATTTGGGTATGACTGAATATGTTCTATCATAGAGATCCCAGTATATTCTGCATAAGCTTCATCAATTAAAACTGGACAATTTATAACCTCTAATAGTCTTTTTATATCATCTATAGATAAGCTATTTCCAGTAGGATTATTAGGTGTACATAGAATAACAACCTTAGGTTTTTGCTTTTGATAAAGCTCTATCATTCTATCAATAGGATAGGAAAAATCTTCTTCTAGTTCAAACTCTAGTACCGTTCCGTGATTGAGTCGTGCTGTTAAACTGTACATGCTAAAAGAGGGCTTGGGCATCATCACTTTGTCTCCAACCTCTAGGAAAACCTTAAGAAAACAGTCAATCAGTTGATCTGAACCAACACCGCATAGAATATTTTCTTGTTCAACCTTCCATAAGCGACCTAATGCTTGTGATAATGCTTGACAGTCTGTATCTGGGTATCGTGTTAGATGTTGATCATTTTCCATCCACTGTTTAATGGATGCCATAAAATCAGCTTCATGACCATAGGCTAATTCATTATTATCCATTTTTATCTTATACTCTTTTAAAGGAGCGTGATAGGGTTGATAGTCTGATAAATCCTTTCTCAAATATCTTCTAATCATTCTTAAACCTCACTTTAAGTGAATTCGCATGCCCTGTCAGCGATTCGGCCTCTGCGAAAGCTATTATGTCTTTATGAAGTGCTTTAAGTGTTGGTTTAGTATAAGCTATAATACTGGATTTTTTCATAAAATCATCCACGCCCAAAGGCGAGAAAAATTTAGCAGTTCCATTGGTTGGAAGCACATGATTAGGACCAGCCATATAATCTCCTAATGGTTCTGGGCTATATTGACCTAAGAAAATAGCTCCTGCATGCTTAATATGTGGCAGTACTTCAAATGCATTATTGGTGCAAATTTCTAAATGTTCAGGCGCAATCTGATTACTTAATGCGGCAGCTTCCATCCAATCCTTAACAATAATAATCATTCCGTAATGATCTAGGGATTGTTTAATCATTTCTTTTCTTTCAAGCCTATTGGTCTGTTTTATAACTTCCTCATTGACATCTAGAGCCAACATTTCATCTGTAATGATACATATAGCACTAGCTAGCTCATCATGCTCTGCCTGAGCAATTAAATCAGCCGCAACAAACTCTGGATTAGCAGATGCATCAGCTATAACCAAAACTTCACTTGGACCTGCTATAGAATCTATACTCACATGACCAAAAACAGCTTTTTTAGCAAGAGTAACATAAATATTACCAGGTCCTACAATTTTATCTACTTTTGGAATGCTTTTAGTGCCATAAGCTAATGCCGCTATAGCTTGAGCACCACCAACCTTATAGATTTCTTCAATACCACATTCATGAGCCGCTACTAAAGTTAAAGGAGGAACACAGCCATTTTTACCTGGAGGGGTTACCATAACAATCTTATGTACACCTGCAACTTTTGCTGGTATCACATTCATAATAGCGGTAGATGGATAAACAGCCTTTCCGCCAGGCACGTAAACTCCAACACTGTCTAGTGGAGTTAGTTTTTGCCCTAGTATATTCCCTTGACTATCCGTATCAAACCAGCTGTATTTCTTTTGCTTCTCATGATAGGTTCTAATGTTGTTAATAGCCTTTTTAATGACTCCCACAAGATTTTTATCAATCAGTTGATAGGCTTCATCTATCTCTTTTTGGGTAACTTTGAGGGTTTGCTCACTGATATCGAAATGGTCAAATTTCTTGGTATATTCAAAAACAGCCTTATCTCCTTTTTCTTTCACCGATTCCAGTATATCTAACACAGTAGTTTCATACTTTGCATAACCACTGGGCTTTCTCTCTTCTAATTTAGCTTGTATACTAGATACGGTGTCTTCATTATACCGTACAATTTTCATATTATCATACCTCCTGCTATCTTTGGTTTAAGTTTATTATAATACTGTTCACCTTTGACAATTATTTTTGCAGCTAAAAAAATCACTCGCATTTTATCACTCATTAATGGATTGGTATTATTTATTATTGGCTATATAATGTTTTTAAGTTCTCAATAATATTTGATATTCTATCATTCTCCATTTTTAAGCTTACTCGATTCACTACCATTCTAGCAGATAAATCACAGATATGTTCAAAAATAATTAAGCCGTTTTCTTTTAATGTACTGCCAGTTTCAACAATATCAACAATCACATCTGACAATCCAACAAGAGGAGCTAATTCAATAGAACCGTTCAACTTAATAATATCTACCTTTTGATTTTTCCCATTATAAAAATAATCCCTTGCTATATTAGGATACTTGGTTGCTACACGAATAAGCGCATTTTTATGATAGGGTTCTTGCATCGTCTTCAATCCAGCAACTACCATTTTACATCGACCAAATCCTAAATCTAAAACCTCATAAAGGTTCTTTTTTTCTTCTTGAATGGTATCTTTTCCTACAAATCCTATATCAGCAACGCCATACTCCACATAGGTTGGCACATCACTTGCTTTTGCTAAAAAAAACTTTAACTTTAAATCCTCATTTGTAAAAATGAGCTTTCTAGACTTTTGCTCCATATTGCTTTCAATTCCAATTTGCTCAAATAATTCAAAAGTTTTTTTAGCTAACCTTCCCTTTGCAACAGCAAATGTTAGATATCTCATATGCTATTCATTCCTTTGCCTTTAATTATTATTGCTATTTTTATTCTTTACCATATGGTGTCAATAGCTCATTGACATCAATCAACTGCTTGTTCATTGTCTTTAAATCGATTAGCTCTACCTGCTCGGTTGTAACAAAGTTCATGATACCACCAACAGAATATTTACTGCCATAATTAATATTTTCATTAATATCTTTATCCATGAGCCCCATGATAATAGACATACCATCCTGTCTTAATCGATCAGAAACTTTTAGAGCAGTTGCTCTTGAACTAGTATTGTAAAGTAATAATGTATCTATCTTTTGTTTAGGTAGATCTATCTGCTGCCTCTTCATAGCATCCATTAACTCATCAACATAAATTGCAAATCCAATGGAAGGTGCAGATTTTCCAAACTGATCTAATAGATTATTATAGCGTCCACCATCAACGATAGATACACCTGTACCGTAGGTATACCCTCTAAATATTATACCTGTGTAGTAATTGAGTTGATTTACCATACCTAGATCAAATGTAATATAATTTTGAACGCCATAGTCACAGAGAATTGTATAGACATCTTTCAGCCTCTGAAGGGCAGATAATGCTCTCTTGTTACTTGTTAAAGCACTTGCTCTATCTAGTACATCAATTGAGCCATAAAGCTTTGGCAAATCTAGAAATACCTCTTTAAGGTGTTCAGGCATAGAGTGCTCATTTAACAAACGTTCTAGGGCTATAAAATTTTTTTCATCAATAATTTTTCTTAATTGATCTTCTTCATTTAGACCCGCTTCTTCTACTAATCCTTTAAAAAAATCTACTTGACCAATATCTATCTGAAAATCTTTTAATCCAGCTAGTAGCAAGCTTTGTATCATTAAAGCAATAATTTCTGCATCTGCGTCAACGGTATCTAAATCTATAAGTTCTACGCCAGCTTGTGTAAATTCTGTGGATTTACCTTGATATTTTTCATTGTTTCTAAAGGTATTGCCTACATAGCAAAACCTTAACGGAAAGTGTTCTTCTGTATAATAAGCAGCAGTAAATCTTGCTATAGAAGGGGTTATATCGGGTCTTAATGCTAGGATATCTCCATCTTTATCAAAAAATTTATAAATTTGCTTTGTATCAACCGTACCTCTTTCTCTAACAAATACATCATAAAATTCAAAGGTAGGCGTTTGTATTGGCTGATAACCATATCTGTTAAAGACAGACACAATTCTATTCTGTAATTCGATTTTTTCTTGACAAGTGGATGGTTCTATATCTTTGAGACCATCCGGTGTGTGTAGTAAACAATCTTTCATTATTAAGCACCTCATAATTTAGTAAGGTAAATTACTAATTCATTAAATTATGCTTTTATTGTAGAGGAATTAGAGCAAAATGTCAACAGTAAATATAAATATTATTATATTTAAGATAATGTTGCATTAAAAACTAAAATTATGTAATAGCTAGCCAAGTAGTTAAAGCTAAATCAATGAACTAAAAAAACCGCTAGACTATGAAACTTACTCTAACGGTATTAATCATTTAATAACCAGCATGATTATTTAAAAAAGTAATGTAATATAAACTATTGATAATCTGTTACAAGAATACATAGAAGAAATTTTCGTCATTAAACTAAACATTATCATTAAAAATATCTATTAATGAATGAAACTCATTCACAACATACGTTGGGTTAATATCAACAATATCTTCTATTCTTCCATTCCCATAGGAAACAGCACATGTATGACAACCAGCAGATGCACCCATTTGAACATCATAAATTGTATCACCAACAACAATAGTTTCTGTTGGTAAAATATCTAATTCATTTAAAATATAGTCTACTATTTTAGGAGAAGGTTTTTTTTCTCTAACATCCTGCTCACCAACAATAACAGACATCATATGAGCAACTTTAAGTTGTTCTAAAAGGTTTCTTAAAGAATTTTTTCCTTTACTAGATGCAACTGCTATCATAACTCCTTCTTCATATAAGTGTTGGATAGTATCTAAAACACCAGAAAACAATTCAACAGTATTGAGGGCTATTTTATCATATCTTAAACGATATTCTTTCATAGCTAATTCCAGTTCTTTTCCCTTTAAATTCGCAGCTTCCTGAAAAGTCCTTTTCAAAGGAAGACCTATTAATTTCTTTACCTCTTCATTATTGACTGATTGCAAATTTAAATACTCTAATGTTTCCTTAACAGTGGTAAATATACTTTTCTTAGTATCAGCAATAGTACCATCAAAATCTAGTATTAGTAATTTATATCTCATAATCTCTCCTTACATATATTTCTGTACTTTTTGGTAAGTACAAAAAAACTATTAGATTAGTTAGTAGTAATTCAATTAATCAATATTAATATTCCTATTTTTTAGTTCAACATCATGAGCAGAACCCTCATAAATACTATTCTCAGAAACCAAAGTGATTCGTGCTTTATTATGTAATTCTTTAATGGTTGTTGCACCACAATTACACATAGTAGATTTAATTTTGTATACAGAGCTTATCATATTATCACGCAAACTACCCGCATAAGGAACATAGGAATCAACACCTTCTTCAAAAGAAAGTTTATCTTCTCCTCCTAGATCATATCTTTGCCAATTTCTAGCCCTATTGGAACCTTCTGCCCAGTATTCTTTAACATGTTTACCGTTAATATTCATCTTTTTACCAGGACTTTCATCGAATCTTGCAAAATACCTGCCCATCATTACAAAATCTGCTCCCATGGCTAATGCTAATGTAATGTGGTTATCATGTACAATTCCTCCATCAGAACAAATAGGTATATACATATCTGTTTCTTTATAAAGTTTATCTCTTGCCTCAACAACTTCCTTCAATGCGGTTGCCTGTCCTCTTCCTATACCTTTTTGTTCTCTTGTAATACAAATTGAACCTCCACCTATACCAACTTTTACAAAATCTGCTCCTGCTTGTGCAAGATACAAAAACCCTTCTTTATCTACTATATTTCCAGCTCCAACTTTGACTTTAGTACCATATTCTTTCTTAATATACTGTAAAGTTTCTTTTTGCCATTCAGTAAAACCATCAGAGGAGTCAATACATAGTATATCAACTCCTGCTCCAAGTAACGCTGGAACTCTTTCTCTATAGTCTCTTGTATTAATCCCTGCACCAACAATATACCTTTTATGTTGATCTAAATTAGCTAAAGGGTTCTTTTTATGTTCGGAGTAGTCTTTTCTAAAGACTAAATAGTGCAGTTTTTTTTGATTATCTATGATCGGCAAACAATTTAGTTTATTATCCCATATTAAATCGTTTGCTTGTGACAATGTGATCCCAACCTCTCCACATATTAACTGAGACATGGGTGTCATAAAGTCTTTAACTTTTTCCCCTAAGCTATGACGTGTCAACCTATAATCCTTACTAGTAACAATACCCATAAGTTCACCATTTTCTGTGCCGTCATGCGTTATTACACATGTGGAATGACCAGTTTTTTCTTTAAGATTTAATACATCCTTCAAAGTATGCTCTACAGTTAAATTACACTTACTTACAACGAACCCTGCTTTATATTTCTTAACCCTACTGACCATATCACATTGTTTTTCTATACTCTGTGATCCATAAATAAAGGAAATACCACCACGCTGTGCCAAAGATACTGCCATTACATCATCTGAAACTGATTGCATTATTGCAGATGCAAAGGGTAAATTAATCTCAAATTTTTGCTTGCTATCTCTTTTATATCTTGTAATTGGTGTTTTTAAGCTGACATTATCAGGTATACAGTCCTTATGCGTTAAATTAGGGATCAATAAAAATTCGTTAAAAGTTCTAGATATTTGCTCAATATAGGTTGCCATATTGTCTCTCCTTAACTATCTTTTAGTTTATCAAAGCAATAAATATTTATTAAACTATATACTACTAACCCATTTCCTTTTATT
>JANQFZ010000077.1 GCA_028277605.1 Vallitaleaceae bacterium
AGGATGGTGATTCCTTATATTTTGAGCGTTTTTAAAAATCTGTTGATAATCTATTTCTTATATTTAGTTCCATGTGGATAAAAAACACGAAAACTCAAGTATCTTTTATATTTCATTTATGCAATCAGTATGTTATAATGCAATGTGTCAACCGACAAAATCTACTATAAAATAACTAAATGAGGTCATTTACCAATGAATCGAAAAAAGTTGATTTTTGAAACGCTTTGTATTATAGTCGGCACATTTATAATGTCGATTGCTATTAACGGGCTATTTATTCCCCATAGGATTCTTAGTGGGGGTGTTACGGGTATTGCAGTTTTTTTACACTTGCTTTTAGATTATGATATTTCGTTAGTCATTGTTTTATTGAATATACCTTTGTTTATATTAGGTTATTTCTTTATCAACAGAACATTTGTGACCTTAAGTTTTATCGGTATGGTCTGTTTATCTGTATTTTTAACATTAACGAAAGATATCGTCATCAGTACAAATGAAATACTCTCCACAATCCTCCTAGGCGGCGTTATTAATGGCCTTGGAATCGGTCTGATTTTTCGCTTTAATGGTTCAACAGGAGGTAGTGACATCATTGGAAAGATTATTAATAAATTCTTTTCCTTTAGCTTGTCAACCGTTGGATTTGCAATTAATACTGTTATCATTGGTATTTCTGCAACTTTTTTTGGCATGGATTTGGCTATTTACACACTAGCTACCATGTTTATTTCTAGTCAGGTGATTAGATTCGTTGTTGAAGGTCTTAATTATAAGCGTACGGTTTTTATTATATCGAATCAACACCATGAAATATCCAAAAGTATTATTAAAGACTTACATAGAGGTGTTACCGTTATAGAAGGTATGGGTGCCTACTCTAAGAAACAGAGAAAACTGCTTTATTGTGTGATTGGTACTCGTCAAGTTTCAAAATTAAAATCCCTCGTTAAATCCATCGATCCAAAAGCATTTGTAACAATAGCTGTAACATCACAAGTTATAGGTAATGGCAAAGGCTTCTTAAATCTTGAAGATGATGAATGATTAAAGCTATTGAACAGATTAATCTATAAAAAATATAAGAATGACTTTTTCTATAGAGCATTGTACATATACACTTAAATATCACTGCTTATACAGAAATAGTCATTCTTTTTTTATTGTACTTTTATGAAGTATAATCAAATGCTGGTCTTCGTTTATCAATAACCTCATAAGGATCGATTAAGTCTTCTAATAGTTTTGGTCTATAATGCAGGGTATAGCCATCTATATTTCTTCGTGACATTAGAAAAGCAGAATCTTTAAATCTATTGTATTGGTAGCCAGAGACACCACATAAAACATTAAAGCCTTCTTCAAGCAAATAATCAAATTTAGGATCTTCTGGATAGACAGCACCACCATAGGGGTATATGTATACATTGGTATCTCCAATAAGGCTCATCACCTCTTTTTTCCATTTTGCAGTATCCTTTTTGAGAGTATTTAACGATATTTTTCCAACATCAAGATGTCCATAACCATGGCACGCAAAGTTCCAACCTGTTTTTTTGAGTACCTCAACCACCTTTAATGCCTCTTCTGTATCTTGAACAATAGTTTCAGAATCATATAAGTCTGTTCTATACCCTAATATGCCTTCATAACCTGTTAAAGCGATGGTTCCTTTAGCACCCTTGTATGAAAAATCTGGATGTTCTTCAACAAATTGGTCAAGCAAAGGAATAATATCATAGGTTCTGCCAATCCACTCTTTCCCCTCTTGGTCTATATAAACATTGGAAACCTTACCGTTATCATCCACAACCAAGCGATCGGCAAAGCCTTCATTTTCCATGAACTTATAATAATTGATATCATCTAAAGATAAAACAATCGGTTTCTTCCCTTTAGGGAATCGGAGCTCTTTTGATTTGAGCGTTACTTGATCATCTTCCTTTACAATATCATAGAGCTCGTGGATGCTTATGAGTACATACTGTCTCTCGTAAAGATAGTTAAATATTTGAGATGCCTCTTCAACCGTACACATCCACTTATTGTACCCTTCTTCCTGATAGCCTCCGTCAAAAGCACGGTCAACATCAGCAATTAGTGAATGAAAAAATATATGATCGACGGGAGCTTCATAACATTCATAGGCTTTTAGAGCCGTTTCATATTGAAGAATTCTATCGCTTAATTGTTGATTACTTATATGACTGTTACATTCTTCTAATACTTCTATTGCCTGAGTATAAAAATAAGTTGAAGCTAATTCCTCGGCTTGGATTAGTACCTTATCTAAGAGTTTCGTAATTTCACCTTTGCTAAGCGCATAGTTTTCCTTATCCTCTGGTACAACTAAAGCATAGTACTTGATAGCTTCTGCATAATCTGCATTCTTTAAAGAAGCTTCAGCCATTGCATAAGCTTTTTTAGATTCAAAAATAACATCCAGTTTAGTCAATAACCCGTCTACTTCTTTTACGGTTGCTGATGTATTTTTAGCTTCAAGTAAATAATCATAGCAATCCTTATAATTGATAAGACCATCAGCATAAGATTCTAAGTATTCGTTACCTTTCGTTAAAGCCTGTTCTCCTGTCAATGTGCTGTTGTCTAACGGATCACTTTCTGATTCTCTTGTGATAGCGCCTGCACGACCACATCCGCAAACGTAAATACTTATGAGTATAATAAGTAGTGTGACTCTATTAATGTGTTGATGTTTTAACATGAATTTTTTCCTCCTCACTAGGTTTTGTTATACTAATCCCTTATTTTAGATACTCCCAATCTTACTAAGCTTTTATCTTTATTTCTTGAATAAACCTTGATGGAACAACTGTTTCATCATGCCTATTTTTTAAATGAGATATATAGAGCAGTTCCTTGGCTCGTGTCATTGCAACATAAAAAAGACGTCTCTCCTCTTCTATTTCTTTTTCTCTATTCGATTTTTGATGAGGAATGATACCTTCATTAGCCCCTATAATCCAAACCAGTGTGAACTCCAGTCCTTTAGCACTATGCATGGTTGATAGTGTTACGCAAGATTGATGATGCTTGTTCCCTGTATTGCTATGTATATGTTCCTGTACTTTTTCAATATGATCGAACCATGTTTCTATAGAGCTTAACCCACTGGTGCTATCATGGAGTTCATCTAATATTTCCATTAATCCTTTGTGACTCATTTTCTTGAAATCGGCATAGCTTTTAACATGCTCATCGTAACCGATTTTAGTTCTTATGTATGGTATCCATGCACTTGGTGGTATCTTTCTCAGAACCTGAAAGTGACCCTTTAACTCATCTAATCTTTGAACCATCCATTTCTGCTCTTCATATTGTTGATGTAGAGCATGCCAGATATGGGATGATCTCAAGCATAATTCTAATTTGCTTTTACTAATATACCGATTAGGCTTGTTTATAATTCTGCTTAAAGATAAGCGTTCATTACAATTCCTAGCCAAGCGAAGATAAGCTAAAATATCCTTTGTAATCCAATGATCATAGATGGTACCCATCTTATCTCGTACAGTAAAAGGTATATTCATATCGGATAATACATCCATTAACGCCCTCGCTTGAAGGTTTGTCCTATAAATAACTGCCATATCTGAAAAATCAACCTGCTTTGTCTGACTAAGCTTTAGCAACTCTTGACCTATGCGAAGTGCCTCCTCCTCAGAATCTACTAGTTCTATAATAACAGGTGGCACCCCTTTGTGGTTAATGGTTTTCATTTCTTTGTTTTTTCTGTTTGTATTATTTCTAATGAGCTGATTACTATGATAAACAATTTCACTAGTAGAACGATAGTTATAGTTTAGGATAGTTGTATCAGCATTTGAATAGTCATCAGTAAACTTCAAAAGAAACTCTGGTTTAGCCCCTCTAAATTGATATATGGATTGGTCGTCATCTCCAACAATAAATAAATGGTTGCTTGGCTCGGCTATTTTTTTTATGATTTCATATTGCACTCGGTTAATATCTTGAAATTCATCAATCAATATGTACTTAAACTTGTTTTGCCAATGGCTTAAGACTTCTTGGTTATGCTCAAGCAAATGCCAGCATATGGTCAGCATATCATCAAAATCAATAAGATGCTTAAGTCTTTTATAGTTTTCATAAGCTTGGAGAATATCTACATATTGATCCCTTGAACATGAATAGGGATGATAATACTTAACATCAATTAGATCACCTTTCATTTGTGAAAGCTCACTAATAATCTCCTTAATGAACTCATATTCATCCCCGACCTCAATCATCAGAGAACGTATGATCTTTCTAAAAACCTCAATTTTGGCTTCTTCCTTTAATATATTTTGAATGTCATAACCATAATGCCTTCTAATAATCCTAAAATAGATAGAATGAAACGTTCCGAAAACCACGCCTTTAGATTGGGGCTGATCATGCATTAAATGTACAAACCTATCTTTCATTTCTTTAGCAGATGCTTTAGTAAATGTTATGACCAATACATTCTCTGGATGCACTATGTGATTATCTAGTAAATGCTTTACCCTATGGGTGATTACCATTGTTTTCCCTGAACCGGGACCAGCAAGTACCAGCATAGGACCATCGCTATGCTTGACTGCCCTCATCTGGTTTTCATTTAGTTTTACAGTCATTTTTATAACCCTGCATAGTTCATAAGCTTTGGTACAATCTGTTTTTTTCTTGAGAATACATTATGAAGAAAGATACTACCATCGCTTTTGGATAGATTAAAGGCATTTTCTGCTATCCATCTTGCTCTACCGATTGGAATAATTTCACTTCCATCAACGAGTATATTGGTAACCATCAGAACAAACAAATCAGCTTCATTGTCCTCACACATTTTATACATCGCTTTCAAAACTTCATCATAAATTTTATAGAAGCCATCAAAATCTCCAGTGTTAATCTGGGATATTAGGACTTTGTACTCACCCAATGTGAAATGCTTTAAATCCCTTGTCAACATGGATTCTGGCGTTTCATCCTCAAGTAGTGTTCCTGCTGTTATCATATCCATACCATAAGTCATTAAATCAACTCCTGCAATATCCGCTAATTGAGTCCCTATTTTACGATCTTGCTCTGTACAGGTCGGTGACTTGAACAATAGTGTATCAGATATAATGGCACTTAACATGAGTCCCGCCATTTGTTGTGTGATTTCAATATGGTTTTCTTCATACATTTTGGCAATAATGGTACAGGTACAACCAATAGGTTCGGTTCTAAAATAAAGAGGGCTTGCTGTTTGGATATTAGCAACTCTATGGTGATCAATGATTTCTACTATATCCGCTTCTTCTATCCCTTTTATGGATTGATTAACCTCATTATGATCGACTAAGATGGCTTTTTTTCTATTGATATCAATAAAATTACTTCTTGATATCATGCCTAAGATAACACCATTTTCATCCACTACAGGAAACCGTCTGCGCTTAGAAGAAAGCATGTCTTCTTTCACATCATTCAAATACTCATTTGCAACAAAGTATTCTAAGTTCTTCTTATTGGCAACGGCTGATACAGGTATGGACTGATGAATAACTTGTATAACTTCAAATAGCGATAGCTGCGTTGTTATGATTAAACCATCATAGTCCTCAAAGTCATTTAATGGCAATTCTTTCTTATGGCAAAGAATGATACATCCTGCTTCTTTTATACTATGTAGTGTGGATAGCTCTTCCACATCCATAATGACGATATCTTCTTTATGTACCTCATGATGTGCTAATTCAGAAACTAAATACAGGTTGCCTGATACATGACGTTCTAAATCGTTACCATTTATGACTTTACCACTAATAACGTCTACGATGTTTTTATAGGGCGTCTGATTTTCTTTTAGAAGCAGCCCTCCCTTTTTTCCTAAATAAATAGGAGCGATGTCAGAAATAGAAACAATACCTATTAGTCGGTTTTCATTATCAACTACAGGTAGAGAACGTCCAATCTGGTATACGATAAGCTCTAGAGCTTTGTTGACACAATCATTTTCATGGATGACAACTGTATTCGTCAGATTCAGATCGGCTACTTGAGGTTTTAGGCTTTTTATAAGAGCAGGCGGTTTTGCATAAAAGTAATCTAATGCAAATTGTGTTTCTTTATTTATTTCTCCTAATCTTGCCGCCTTTACATGTACCTCACCTATGTTTTTCTTTAGATTCTCATAGGCTAGCGAGGCACATATCGAATCCGTATCAGGATTCCTGTGCCCAAATATATAGGTATATTTTTTCAACAGACCACCTACTTTCTTTTATATAATTTTAAGGTCAAATATGGTCAATTGCTATTATGGTTAAGCCACAAAAAGGTACAACGAATCAATTAAACTACTCTTTGCGACTTAACCTATTATTCCTTTGCTTCATTTAATTATTTTTCTATTAACTGGATTTTATGTGGCTTTTTTGGTTCCACTTGCCACATCTATCACCAAAACAGCCAATCTCTACTTCTCCATCTAATATTCTTACGACTTCGCATTCATTAGGACAATCCTTACATTGAAAACTGTTGGTAATAAAAACATGATCGGATATATCAAATCCTTTAAAATTAGTTTTACATCTTTTGCTTTCCACTGTTTCCTTGGCTAACAAAGCTGCTCCTATGGCTCCCATTACATTATAATATTTTGGGACAAATATTTCAAAGCCTAATATTTTTTCAAATGCTTCTTTGATACCAATATTAGCAGCTACACCGCCTTGAAAGAAAACTTTAGGCTGTATATCTTTACCCTTACCAACATTATTTAGATAGTTTCTTGCTAAGGCTTCACACAACCCCTTGATAATATCTGCTGAATCATAACCCAATTGCTGCTTGTGTATCATATCTGACTCTGCGAAAACAGCACATCTTCCTGCAATTCTAACGGCTAGCTTTGATTTTAAAGCATAGTTACCAAATTCCTCTATGGGTATTCCCAGCCGCTCAGCCTGCCTATCAAGAAAGGAGCCCGTACCTGCGGCACAGACCGTGTTCATTGCAAAATCGGTTACAACGCCCTGATTGAGCAGAATGATCTTTGAATCCTGCCCGCCTATTTCAAATATGGTTTTAACCTCTTTATCATAATAGACACCTGCCATAGCATGAGCAGTTATCTCATTCTTAACACAATCAGCTCCTAGTATAAATGAGGTAATTCCTCTACCACTACCTGTTGTACCTATCGCTCGTACTTCTTTATCCTTATATTTATTTTTTAGCTGTTTGAATCCTCTCTGAATGGCTTCTATAGGACGACCCTTAGTTCTTAAATAGACTTGATCGTAGACATTTAATTTTTCGTCTAATACAACAATATCGGTACTAACTGAACCAACATCAACGCCAAGATAATACATGATCTCTTCTTCTCCTCTCTAATAAATCTATAAATGCTTCAATTCTTGTTAAATAGCCTGCTTCTCCAGTCATTTCATCAAAAAGGAGTGTCATAATAGGTATATCCTTTTCTTTTGCTATGCTGGTGAGTATAGATTTTGAAACAATTTCTGGCATGCATCCAACAGGCAGCAGATGTATAATACCATCATAGCCTCTTTCATAGGCTAACACTGCTTCTCCCACAGTCTCTTTAGCATAAGCCCCAACTTCATATTTTAAGTATTGCTTTGCTGCTAATCTTGCTCTTACTGCATGGAGCTTAAGCACTTTTAATCCAGTATATTTCAGCCACCAGCTTGGACTAAGACTTTTATACGTAGCAATGCCATAGTCCATAAGGGTATCTTCTATAAAATGATTGGCAAACGATTCTATATTGGTATAGATTTCCCCAACAATGGCTATCTTTAATGGTTTTCTTTTTTTATCAATGGGTATTTTAGAAAGCTTCGCTTTGTAGCTCTTTAAAATCTTCAGAGCCTTAGATGGGTCAGATTCATTAAATACTCTGTCCCTGCATTGCAATAATAATCGCTTACACTCCCCCCTATTAATTTCATATCCAGCGATCATTCGGGCAGATTGTTCAATGTAATCCATAAGACGGATAGCCTTAACTGCTCTATATAAAGCTCTAAGCTTTTCTATTTTCTTTTTATGACTTTGGTTGGAAATATACCCTATTCTACTGGCTAATTCCTTAATACCGATTTCACCAGGATAGTCAACGACTATGAATTTCACTTGATAGCCTAAGTTTTTTAAGACACTCATCTGGAGTTCACAGTACTCACCTAAACGGCAAGGTCCGCAGCTACCTACTATGATAACAGTATCAGCACCTTTTTCTATGCTTTGTATATAGTTGCCTATCATTATTTTAAACGGTAGACAAATTTCATCAGGAGAATGGAACGCTCCGATTCTAAGTGCTTCCTTATTGCTCAGGGGTGGAATGACATAGTCAATTCCTAAACTATCAAACATTATTTTACATGCTATATAAGTGTTCCCTAGATGCGGGAAAGTTACTACCATTTTTTTTCTTCCTTTCTAGCATATCTGTATAGGCTTCCAGTCTTGTATTCAGTCCTGCTTCGCCAGTATGCTCATCAATTTTAACAACCAATAACGGAAAGTCCTTGAGTTCATTTTTTATTAATTGTATGAAAATAGAATCTATACCACAGTTAAAAGAGGATAAATAAATAATTCCATCCACCTGTTGAGTTCTTCCAAGATAAACACAGCTGCCATAGGTATGTCTTGCAAAGGTCCAAAATGGTCTTTTATAAAGCTTATCTACCTCTTTCTGCTTATCTTTATCTCTTACATAATGATGTGTCATAACACCCACACCAAGGTCATTAAGTTTTTTCTTAATATTCATGTTCATATAGATATCATCAATATTATAAGGATGTCCTACTAAGAGTACTCTTCTGCGATAGCGTTTATCATTGTAACCCAATTTTTGTCTATCATAGATTTCTTTCCCCCTGATGTAAGCCTCTCTTACTTGATTTTTGTTCTTATTAAGCATGCTTCCAAAATCTTCAAGCCAAGCAAGTGTTTTCTTTTCTGAGTAAAGATATAGGGGTTTGGTAGTTATCGCTGGCATATTAGGAATATTATGTAGAATCATTTCTGGTAAGCCATTGAACTTTGGACAAATAAATTCTTTTTCATGGACACTAACAATTCTTGGAACAATAACCAAGTCACATCTGTCCTTGATAGATGCTACATGTCCATGAAAGATTTTTATTGGTAGACAAGCTTCATCAACACAATATTTAACACCTAAATTAAGTATATCCTTATTGGTATCCTTGGATATAATATAATCAATCTGAAGTACTTTAAGAAACTCCGTTATAAACTTTTCATACTGATGAAATAAAAGCCCCTTAGGAAGTCCTACTATCATACGTGCTTCACCTTCTTTTATTGATTAGCATTTAAATAAATTTGTACACACTATACTTTAATTATTAACCTTTAAATAATGGTTATACGTCTATAATTTCTTAGTGTTCCCATTTTATGCATATAAATTCTTGTTATGCTGGATATAGCTTGGTATAGCCATAATTTCAAAATTAGAGGTAAAGATTTAGCATGGAAATAATTTTGCATAGGCTTACCCTACATTTCTTACTATAATTAATTTGTAAATAAATGAAGGGGGTATTTAAAAATGTCTATCAAACAAAAAACGACTAAAGTTGTTCTTTTTTTTAGCCTTTTTACAGTTCTGAGTAGTTTTTTGGTATTCGATGTAAGAGCGGAAGTAAACGATGAAGATAAAATATCAATGGGCTATGTTTATCATGGAAATGTGGGCTCGTATACCTCTAGTATTAATAAAGCGAATGGCTCACTTAATATTGTTTCACCCAATTATTTTAATCTAAATCCAGATGGTTCTCTATACCTTGAAAATGTCCAAAGCTCATTTATCAATACAATGCATGAAAAGGACATCAAAGTGGTACCTTTCCTCAGTAATCATTGGGATAGAGATAAGGGTATACAAGCCTTACTCAATAAGGATGAGCTTGTAAGGGATCTTGTGGATACCGTTATGATGTTAAACCTAGATGGTATTAATATTGATTTAGAGAATATAACACATACAGAGAAAGAATTGTTTATAGAGTTCATAAAAACCTTAAGACAAAGGCTTCCTGAGAATAAGATACTATCTGTGGCAGTAGCCGCTAATCCTAATGGGTATACAACTGGATGGCATGGCGCTTACGACTACTATGAACTACAGAAATACTGTGATTATCTTATTATTATGACTTATGATGAAAGCTGGTATGGCTCTTTACCAGGTCCCGTTGCCAGTATACAATTTGTTGAGGCTTCTATTCAATATGCCTTAAACCAAAATGTTCCATCAGAGAAGATAGTCATGGGCCTGCCTACCTATGGACGCTATTGGAATGAGACTTCTTCTAGTACCGGTGGTGCTGGTATTAGCTTAGTACAGGCTCATGACTTGATAGAGACCTACAATGGAACTATCGATTATGATAGGTCGGTTCAATCTCCAAGAGCATCCTTTACTATTTTGGACTCTGATCCAAATTTTACAATTTATGGGAAACTACTAACACCAGGCTCTTATACACTATGGTTTGAAAATCAAGCATCTTATAAGGAGAAAATCAAGCTGATACAATTCTATAACTTAAGAGGGGCCGCTAGTTGGAGTATTGGTCAAGAACATCCATCTTTCTGGACATATTACTCTTTATATATGGATGGCATCTACTTTAATGACATCTCCCAGCATTGGGCATTTGAGGACATTCAACTGATGTTTGAATTAGGCTGGATGCTAGGTATTGATCAAGAACAGTTTGCTCCTGACAAAGTGGTAACTAGAGCTCAAGCAGCTACCTTATTAGTACGTGCTATGAATCTCTCATTAGATTATGGTTCTACCCATTTTAAAGATATACCACATACGCATTGGGCGAAACATTACATTCAAACCGCCTATAAGAATGGGTTATTTATTGGAGATAAAAATGGCTATTTTAATCCAGAACAACCTTTAACTAGAGAACAGATGGCAGCTGTTATTAATCGAATAATGGATATGGATTCTGAACCAAATAGCAATTTTTCTCCTTTTAATGATATTCTGCCATCGGATTGGTCCTATGCTGCTATTATGAATGTCTATGAGCATCATATACTCACGGGTTATCCAGATAGTACGTACAAACCAAAAAGACCGTTGAAACGGTCTGAAATGGCTTCATTAAGTGGTCGGCTATACCATAAAAGGATACTTCCTTAAAGTGTAGTATTATCGTTTTTTATTCTTATATATGCCAATCATTAATAATATGATCAGCCCAAAAGTCTCTAAAACAAGTTCTAGCATTCTATATTGATAATTTTCGAGTATGACATCTATGACATTATCTAATGCTATGGTCAGAAGTATAATAATTGAAGCCATATACCATTTATTAATTCTTAGGTTCAAGATTAATAGTGTCACACACAATAAATATACAAAACCTGCTGTTGCTAGTGGGAGTCCTAAAGGTATTACCCACCCTTTGAAAGTGGAAATCCTCTGAATAATAAATAAATAGGGTACTGTAGTTATGTATAATACTGCTATTGAAAACAACCACTTGTGTTTCGTGCAATATAACAAGCAGGTTAAGACCGACCAAGCAATTATTATACCACCCATTGGATAATAAGCCCACGTTAAGGTTTTATTAATAGCTGCATCACAAATACTGCATACAAAAATCGCAACAATAAAGAGTATACTCATTAAGTAGTATACTTTTTGTTTTCTGTTTTGATTGCTTAAAAGACTAGAATAGCGTACGACATTAAAAGCAATAGAATTCATCGCTGAAGAGTCCTTCTCTTCATCCTTCGTCGTACTTTTTTCGCCTGTCAATAATTCATTAACACTAATGTCAAGAAGGCTAGAAAGAGGCTGTAATAAAGATATATCTGGATATCCTAAGCCTCTTTCCCATTTTGATACCGCTTTATCCGTAACCCCTAAAGCTTCTGCAAGATCTTTTTGTGTTAATTTCTTTTCTTTTCTTAACATACATATCAATAAACCGATTTTTTTATTATCCATGTATAGTTACCTCCTAAGACTTTTTAATTTTATTGATGCAATTGAATACACCATATCATTTTTTTATCTTTTTATCTATCCACTGTTAGTTTATTAACGTTAATAACTTATAAGCTAATAGTAGAGTGCTAGTCTTAATATGACTAAACCACTCATATTATGTATCTATAACTATTTCTATATGTAATCATTTCTTTGTTGACATAAAATAAGAATAAAAGGATCCTGTGATAAAGAACAATAGAATAGAACAAGCTACTCCTCGATTTTAAAGATTAATTAGATAAAAAGAAAGGCAAATATAAAAAAATCTATATCTCATTACTAATTTCCCCATTACTTTTTTGCTTTTTTTCTAATTTCATTTGATACATCATTTCATCTACCTTATGAAGTGCATTAATAAAATTTGTTTGATCCTCTATCATTCCATAAGAGATGTCATCTTTCTAAATTCATCTTTAATACTCTGTAGTATATGAGTGGCTCTTGAAATAGAAGTATGATAGAGCAATAATAAAAACTCATCACCGCCATAACGGATAATTTTATCCTCATAATGAGTATATTTTTTTATGGTTATGACACAATCCTTTAACAATTGATCTCCTCTAATATGTCCATAGGTATCATTATAATATTTAAAGTTGTCCATATCTATAAATATTATAATTTCGTTACCTTCTAACTGTATTTCTTCTAAGATATTTCTATTGTATGCTCCAGTAAGGTGGTCAATTAAAGATTTAGAATAAATCTCTTTTTTCTGTTGGTTAAGACGGGTGTACTCAAAAACAATGGATACACTTAATCCTATTGAATAAGCAATAATACCATAAGGAAATAGATAAGGTATATGACACTTAAGAATATTGCTGATAACTGTAGCGACCAATACCAGCGTGGCAAATCCTATGGTTAAATATAGCCTCTTTTTTTTATACCTCATAAGCAAGTACATGGTATACAAGGGAGCAAATACAATGATTAAATTAAGATAATTTATATAGTGTCTCAACTGTATAAAACTATTGCTTTTTAATACCATGATTTCAGCAATGCCAACTCCAATAAAAAGTACATATCTAAATTTATGATGCTTTTTTACATAGTTTTCTATACCCAGCATAAGAAAAATTGAAGATAAATAGGAGGAAAAAAACAAGAGTTTCTTTACATTTAGAAATGTGGACATACTCCCAAAGAAAGGTCTATATAAACAATAGAATCCATAAACAGCTATAAACAGTGTTCCTAATCCTAAATAAAAGTACATAATCTTACTTTTCTTATCGACAGTCCCAATAACACATAAAATAAATGTAATGAGAATACTCATCCCCATCATAATAAGGTAAATATCATGATTAAAAAATATTATAAAAACTGATTCTTGTTATGATATTTTCATAACGTTCAATAAATGGGGGTATATGCATGCCTACATCATCTAAGAAATAGGCTTGTATCAACAGTTCATTATGGTCATTATTCAGTATGTTTGTATTGAATCTAATGACATGCGCATAGTTCCAGACATTGGCTGTGGGATTTTTGAAATCACCTACTTGTCTTATTAATTGATTATTTAAATATACTTTAAACGCATAACAGCTTATTTTCGGTATAACCAATGTATCGCCCTCGGTTGCACCAAATGTTATTTTATAAAAACCCCTGCCCGATTGTTTTACAAAATCGTAATAGGGCATATCCAGTTGATGTGGTTGATCATCAAAATAAACCTCCCAATTTTTATCAAGTATTGTTCCTGAAGGTTTAGATAAATAAAACAAAGAAAAAAATAACAATAGAAATAGTATACCTGCAAAAAGTAATCTTATGTATTTCACGAACTCATCTCCCCAAGCCCTACATATGCACATTTTGATTTTATTTTTAAATTATAGCATACGAGTAAAAAAATAAAAATAGGTTACATAAAATCATAAAAATGTTTAATTTATTTTATTAAAGGTAAATCTTCATATTTCCTTCACAATTTAACTTTATTGTATAAATAAGCCATAATTGGGAGGTGTGAATATGGAAAACATTATTGAGGTCAAAAAACTAAAAAAAGTCTATAGTATGGGGAAAGAAGAGGTTTATGCCTTGAAAGGCATTGATTTAACCATTAAGAAGGGTGAATTCTGTTCCCTTTTGGGAAAGTCAGGTTCAGGAAAATCTACACTTTTAAATATGATGGCAGGACTTGAAAAGCCTACTGAAGGGTCTGTTATCATTGACGGAAAACCCATAGAATCCCTTAATGAAAATGCTGTGACTAGAATAAGAAAACACTATATAGGCTTTATCTTTCAATCGTATAATCTACTCCCCAGCCATACAGCATTGGAAAACGTCATGCTGCCGCTTATCTTTAATGACATGCCAAAAAAACAGCGTATAGAAAAAGGAAAAGAAATTCTTTCGGCTGTGGGTTTAGGTGATAGGTACTATCATAAGCCTAATCAAATGAGCGGAGGACAGCAGCAAAGAGTGAGTATTGCCAGAGCCTTTGTCAACAACCCAAGCATTATCTTTGCGGATGAACCGACAGGTAATTTGGACTCCAAAACAGAAAATGAAATTATGGATTTAATTGTAAAAATGAAGCAGACATACGATCAAACCATTGTTATGGTTACCCATGATGAGGAAACCTCAAAGCATGCAGACCGAATTATAACCATTAAAGATGGTTTCATAGAAGATATTCAATATTCTGGAGGTAAAAAAAATGAAAACAAGGATTAAAAAGATAATTGGACTCAACTTGTTGATGATACTTTTGATTACATATAGTGTACCGATAAAGGCAGATACCGATAACGACAGTACCTATAAACCCATATTAGAAATTGAATCCGTCAATATAGACGAACTGTATGCTGGAAGCGAAGCAGAATTAAAAATTGAACTTAAAAATACAGGCTTTTACTCCGCAAGAAAAATAGAAATACGATTAGATACTCATGAGAATTCTCCTATTAATATTATCAGCACCACCAATCGTCACTTCATAAAAACCCTAAACCCAAATGAAGGTGAAACCTTAACCTATCATCTAAAAGTAGATAATGCTGCTATTGAGGATTACTATGCATTAGATTTCACAATTGATTATTATAATACCGATGATGTTTTATATCAGGTAACAGAGAATATTAATTTTCATATCATTGAGAATGAAGATGAAGTCCAATTTGCTGTTACTAAAGTAGCACCTACAGAAGAAGTTTCTGCAGGAGAAGCATTTGATCTTGTTTTAGATATCATGAATGACTCTACCTCCATACCAAAAGATATCGTTATTTCACTAGATGGTTTGTCAACAGATACTTTAACAAATACCAATATCAATGAACAAACTATTGAAAAAATGAGTCCGACCGTCTCTCAGCAAGTAACCTTTAGCTTATATGCTAATGCCACTCTAACTGAAGGTGTCTATCCTGTATCAATTAACATAGACTATGAAAATGAAGATGAAGAAGTTAAAAACAAGAGCTATGAAGTCTTTATCAATATCATTGAAGAACAAGATTCTGATTTAGTTATCCAAAATATAAATAAAAGCCATACCACTGTCATACCTGAACAGGGTTTTACAATTGAGGTTGATATAGAAAACATTAGCTCATTTGACGCAGAAAATGTGGAAGTTAATATTGAGCATGAACAAGAGTTGGTTCCTATATCACAGAGTAAGTTTGTTATTCAAGATTTACCAGCAGGTTCATCACAAACCGTATCTTTTCAATTAGAAGCTACGGATAATTCCATAACACAGAACTATCCTATTACTGTGTACGTCAATTATAATGATGGTGAATCATCCTTAAAACAATATACAGGAATCAATGTTAACAATGATGACGATGAAATCATCTATCTGCCTAAGCTCATGATCAATGAATACTCAACAGGAAAAGAGCAAATCTCCGTAGGAGAAAGCTTTGACCTTGCTTTTACTTTGTTAAATACAAGTACTGAAAAAACGGTAAAAAACGTAAAAATATCCCTTAATACAGACGGGGATACACCCGTATTTATGCCCATTGGACAAAGTAACAGCCTATATATTAACAGTTTATCACCAGAGAAAAAGGCTAACTTATCAATACCTCTAAAGGTTATATCGAGCGCAGAATCTAAGATATATGCACTTGATGTAGCTTTTGACTATCAGGATGATGACGGGAATGAATATAGCGATAACGAAACTATCAATATACAGGTCTATCAAGATACAGAAATAACTATATCGGATGTTCGTATTGGTAAAATACTAGATAACAGCTATACCATAGAGGTAGATTTCTTTAATACTGGAAAGGTTGACATCAGTAATCTAATGGTTGATATTGAAGGTGTTGAGAACGCACAAAATAGCAACTATTATGTTGGTGATTTCTCTACTGGTCGAACGGATATTTACGACGTTATCCTTAACGGCTCTATACCAAAACCACTTGAAGGCAAGATTATCTTTACCTATGATAACACCTTTGGTGAAAAAGTCGTCGTTGAGAAACCGTTTAATATCAAGAACGAACAAAGTACGGGAGCTAATAAATCAATAGGATCGGAATTAGGAAACGGAGGCAGATCGAAAGAAGCCTTTTCTAGAGGCGGTAAGAATAAGGAAAATATATCTCAAACTACGAACAGCAAGACTACAGCATTTATACCATCAACAGTACTATGGATTGGCATCCCCATTGTATTAGCTCTTCTCTTTGTGATTATTCTTCGCAAGAAAAAGAGAAAGAAAGGTATGAGCTAAGATGAAGAACATTGATCTTGCCGGTATGGCAACTAGTAATTTAAAACGAAGAAAATCAAGAACACTATTAACGATTATGGGTATTGTAATAGGAACTATTTCTATTGTTCTAATGGTTGCTCTGGGGCTGGGTATGAAGGAGACATTTAGTCAACAGTTGGATCAAGTTGGCAGTATTAATATAATTGAAGTATCTAAAAGTGAAGATTCCACTGCTTCAACAAGACTTGCAGAACAAACCGATAATAAACTAAAAGATATTGATATAGAATATTTTAAAGGTTTAGAGGGGGTAGAAGCTGTATCTCCTGTCCTTCAGACCAATATTAAACTAGTATCTGGCAAATATGAAATGTCAGCCTCTCTCATTGGTTTGGAGCCTGATAAAATGAATGCTTTTAGCTTTGATATAGACACAGGAAGACTTCTCACTGATGACGATGAAAATGTTTTATTACTAGGCGGCAAATTACCCTCTAGTTTTACAGAGGCTGTTGAAAGCAACACGAGAGGTTCAGCACCTAAAAATAATGCTAGAGGTTTTGGGTTTGGAGGAATGAAACCTACCGAAGAGGAAGAAACTTTGAATGTTGATGTATTTAATGATAGAATAAGTATGACCTTAGATACAAAATACAGCCCTCAAAAAGGTACAACTCAAACCCAATATAACATCTATAGAGTGAATGCCATTGGAGTTCTTGCAGACGGAGATATGACAAGAGACCGTAACGCCTATATGAATATACATGCTCTGGAACAGCTATTAGAAGATTATAGTGAAGCCGATGGAACAACACTCGAGGATGGTTATGATAAAGCCTATGTCAAAGTCTATGACCTAGATTATTGCGATCCCATTGAATCTCTATTAGAACAACAAGGATATGAAACGACTTCCTACGCTTCTTTTGTTGAAACACTCCAAAGCACTACCGATATGCTTCAAGTAGCCTTAGGTGCTATTGGCGCTATTGCTCTGCTTGTTGCAGGTATCGGTATAACCAATACCATGATTATGGCTATTCATGAACGTAAAAGAGAAATCGGTGTCATGAAGGTTATCGGTGCTACGCTTATGGATATTCGGAACCTCTTTTTATTGGAAGCTGCTATTATAGGTTTTTTTGGTGGAGCTATTGGTATACTTCTTTCAGTTTTAGCAAGCCAGCTGCTAAGCAGTTCTGGATTCAGCCAAATGGCTATGGGAGGCGGAGGCGGCAAAGGCATGTCTCCTTTAAGCGCCTTTTCATTCTCGATTCCATCGTGGCTGATTATCATAGGCTTGATATTTACTACACTCATAGGTATAATATCTGGGTATATACCTGCAAGAAAAGCTATGAAAAGCAGTGCATTAGAAGCTATAAAGACCGAATAAACTTTGCTAAATCGAGGTGTCTTAATTGAAATCACCATATACCGTTCTTATTGTTGAAGACGAAAAAAATATCCGAGATATTGTGAAAGCTTATTTACTGAAAGAGAACTATTGTGTTCTTGAATCAGACAACGGTAGAGATGCTCTAGATACGTATAAAAAGCATTCTATTCATTTGATTATTTTAGACTTAATGTTGCCTTATATAAGTGGAGAACAGGTATGCAAGCTGATACGTCAAGAGTCGGATGTTCCTATTATTATGCTTACTGCTAAAGTAGAAGAACAGCATTTAATTGATGGTATAACGATTGGCGCTGATGATTATGTTCGTAAACCTTTTAAAGTAAGGGAGCTCATGGTACGTGTCAGTGCTCTATTAAGACGTGCATATAAAGATAGTGAAAGCAAGGAAAGAATTTTTTCATTTAATCAACAGGATTTAATGGTTAATCTGGATCAAATGACTCTCTATAAAAAAGGAAATAAAGTAGAAATGACACCCGGAGAATTTAAAATTTTATCCATATTAGTTAGCAATAGAAATAAAGTCCTATCTAGAGAACAAATTATAGGAGATGCTTTTGGAAATGACTATGAACGGTTTAATCGTACTATAGATACGCATATTAAGAATATTCGCTATAAAATAGAAGACAGTCCTAAGAGCCCCATATATATCAAAACTATTTATGGAACAGGCTATCAATTTATTGGATAGGAAAGGTGACATGATGAAAAAACCACAAATTAAAGTACGATTATTTTTCAAAACCATGCTATTAATTCTTATTGCTGTTTTTATATCAACAAGTGCTATGATTATCGTGGGTGGCTATTTAGTACAAACAAGAATGAATAATTATTTTAAGGAAAATCATGAATCACGAATGGAAACTATTGTACAGATGGTTCAAAGCCAATTAATCAATGGTATAGATGGAACTCAAGTACGTGTTCCAAATCAATTGATCACTCAAGCAGGTATTCAATCCTTGATGATTAAAAATAATCAAGGCGAAGTACTTACGGAGATTCATGCCATTGACAAACCCATCCAGAAAGAGCCACATGGTATCAAGCCTCCACCTTTGATTAACAAATTGATTGAGATGCGTTTTGATCTTAAGCAGGAATCCTATCCTATTGTAGAGAATAATCAAACCATTGGCAGTATACATATTTCATACTTAAATAGAACTACTTTAGCTCCAAGAGATATTGCCTTTAAAAATTCTGTTACACAATCATTCCAGATTGTTATTGTAATATCTTTGCTTACTGCACTTATTATTAGTACATTTTTTTCAAGAAGTATAACAAAACCTATATATAAGATCAACAAAGCAGCTAAACAAATACAAAAAGGACAGCTATCTGCTAGAGCTGATCCCAAAACCAATACCAAGGAGCTGGTAGAGCTTTCAAACACCATTAACTATCTATCAGAAACATTACAGCAAGAGGATTATTTGAGAAAGCAATTAACCGCAGATATGGCACATGAAATAAGAACTCCTTTAACTACTGTAAGTACTTTTATTGAAGCTTTTATAGATGGTGTATGGGAACCTAACAAAACGAATCTATCCAAATGCTACCATGAAACAGAACGTCTAAATAAGCTCGTTGACCAGCTAAAGGATATTGCAAATATTGAAGCCTCTAACATTACTTATCATAATGAGCCAATCAATTTAAGCGATGATCTTATATCCATCATTGATATACATCGCCCAATTATGGCTAAAAAAAATCTTTCCATCCGTTTAAACATTAATCCAGATATCTATATCTCTATCGATAAGCATAGGCTAAAACAAATTGTAGATAATTTATTATCCAATGCTTATCGTTATACTATGGAACACGGACACGTTGGTATTACATTGTTAGATGATCAAGAAAACGTTTACCTGTCAGTAGAAGACAACGGTATAGGGATAAGCCAAGAGGATCAACCCTATATTTTCAAGAGATTTTACAGAGCAGATAAATCAAGAAATAAAGAAACAGGCGGAATGGGTATTGGTTTAACCATAGTAGATAATATACTAAAGCTCTATAATGGCAAAATACATGTCAGTAGTACTTTAGGTAAAGGCTCAACCTTTACTATTACTTTACCTAAAGCTTCGTTGTAACTTAACCCCTGCTGAATTAAACCACAAAGAGAGCGTAGAACTAATCCTGATAATAGAATCCTAGTGTTTTACTATACTGATTGATTCTGTTTATGATTCGTTCATAATCAGCAGTGTATACGGGCTTTGGTTGAAAATTATTTCTATTTTTAACTGATGAAACCGAGCATGGAATAAGCTTAATATGGTCATACTCCTGCCTTCTATTATCTACAAACTTAAAAGTTTGCTGAAATATGAAGGTATCTTTGTCTTTTGGATTTAGATTACCACCAAAGCAAAAATTTGCTAATGAATAAACAATATAGTTATCTTTGTATTTTTCTATTCCTTGAATGACATGAGGATGATGACCTAAAACTAAATGTGCCCCCTCATCTATAACATAATGTGCTAAATCCTGTTGTACTTGATTTGGATAAAAAGTATATTCCTCTCCCCAATGGAATGAAACAATGATAAGCTCACACTTCTGATTCACCAGCTCATCTATACTTTCTTTAATAGAGTTTTTTAATTTTTGTGTCGATGTCCAACCAGTATAACCTAAGAGTCCTATCTTAACTCCTTTGATTTCTTTAATTAACACTTTTTCATATCCAAAGTATCCGATACCCGCTTGCTCTAAGTACAGTTGAGTGTCTTCGTATCCTTTTTCTAAGTAATCATAAGTATGATTATTTGCTAAACTCACAGCATCTATTCCACCTTCATTAAGGATATTTGTAAATTCTGGATAGCCTTTAAATCGATATTTTTTTGCAGCTTTTTTGGTTGCGTGAGTCAGCGTAGTTTCAAGATTAACTATCGTCAGATCATCCTCGGTAAATATAGGCACAACATTTTTAAAGAAGTAATCTTCATTTTTGTTTTGAGCTTCATATTCATCTAAAAACGTTGGATAATTGTATTGTTCTAAAATCTTATCTGTTCCTAATGTGCAATCTCCAGCAGCACTTAACGTAATTAAAACCTCTTCTTTTTCTTCCATAATCTTATAATCAGTCTGATCATGAAATCTGCTAATAACCCTTTCATCATTATGTTCCATTGAAAGTACCAATAGTAAGAATAATAGTATAACCTGTTGCATATTGAGCTCCTCATTTCTTATGAATTAAAATAAACCACATGTAAAAATTTGCATCTTAATAAATAAAAGAACACACTTATATCTTAACATAATGCAACACAAAAAAAATGAATAGACTCTATCCATAATTTTCAAGTTATCCATTTCTTATGATTTAGAGGAGAGTTCTTATCCTATCGCGGTATCATATTACCTAAAAAATCAAAGCAATAAGAAAAATTACAAATAAAATCATGGTAAGCATAATCAATTTAAATACACTGATGGGGTATTGTCCCTTCGCTTCTCCAGTTTGTCCATTGATGATATAGCGAAAGACTTTATTTTTACTATTATAACTAAAAAGATACACAGGAACTAAAACACGTAAATATTGAATGTTCTTATAAACTGTACTTACTTTAAGATTCATAAATCTATCGCCAGATAAGCTACCCATTATATCTTCTTCAATTTCGGGAACACTATTTTTCTTAGCTTCATTAAATCCAACTTGTGGATCAATTATATATGGACAAATATAACTATCCTGCAACAAGCTAGGATGATATGAAATAGTGTCTTTAGTATTAAATAATGCAATGGATTGAATACATTTTTCTAGCAATGGGTGTCCTGCATAAACTAAATAATCATTAAAAACTTTGTGTCTCACTCCCGTTTTATTATCATATTTATAAGTTATTTCTTGTCTATCATCACTTCTACGTATTCTTTTTATTCCTATATCTATAGAATAGGAAGAAAACGCATCAAATTGATATATCCAACAAGGCATATAAACGGATTGGAATGATTTTTCTACTATACACTTTCTAAAACACTCGGGAGCTAAATACTTATGTCGGCACCATGCCTTTAATTTGATGAGTGCTTGCTCGTAAGATATTGAAAATGGTATAGCTGCATTTGGCATATCTCCAAGTACATTTTGCTCTAGTTTTAAGGGCTTATTTTCTCCTATGATTGTTTTGGTATGACATGTATAGCACTTGACTATTTTACTTTCTATATCCCAATTAATATTCGTATTCGGATCTATTGGTTTAATTGTATATTCTTCTTCTATTTGTTTGTTGTCTGAAAATTCTACAATTTGCCCACATGACTCACAGACCAAATTATTTTCTTCTGAATGATACACCATATCATGGCTACAGCTTGGACATTTAGCTGTCTGATTAATAGCTAGTTCTATTTCTTCATAAAATGATTTAGATTTCACTTTAGTATTCCCCCTTATTAATAAGTAGTTCAAAATTAGGTTATATTTTGAATCTAATGCATACTCTCCTGTTTTTATTATATTATAACATTACCAGTATAATTTTCAATAATAAGAATTACAATTTTAAAATTAAGCACTGCGCTTTAACCTATATTTAATAAGGGAATATATTAGTTACTATTTACTAAAACTTTTTTGTTGTTTCTTATTTATACCTAAAAAAGCACCCTTATATAAGGTGCTTTTTTAGAAATATATGTCCTTAGACACTTTAATTTTAAGTTAGATGCCTTTTGATGCGAAATACTGATAGTTTGATAGGCTTATACTTGAATCTGATTGAAAGACAATGCCTTCCTCTTCTAAATACAGCTTTTGTACCATGTATGTTTCATTTTTTAATGATATACAGCCTTTTGCATTAACAACTCTATGCCATGGAAGATTGTATTTTTGACTCATTGAATATAATATCCTTGCAACCTGACGAGCACCTCTTGGATTACCTGCTTGTGCTGCAATCTGTCCATAAGTCATCACTTTTCCGTACGGAATTTTTTTAATTATGTCTATTGAACGCGTTGTAAATGGCTGCAGTACGCTCACCTCTTAAAATAGATATATAAAATAAATTAACGGTCAAGAATGAATACTATTAGCTCTAGAACCCACTAACGTCTTTGTTTAGGTTATTCTATGACTTCCATACCCATAATTTCTGCATATTTGATAAAAGGTTTTATAAAATCACCGTAGACCATAGAAACATGGTGTGCTAATCCAGATTTAATAACCATATCAATTATAGATTTTATAGGTTTTATAAATCTAACCTTAGCATAGGTTCCTCTTAAATCCTTGGACATTGGAATAGCCTCTCCAGTACTGACAAAAACCCTTGTTTTACCTCTGGCTGAATCTATTCTGACGACACTAACCGGTCCAGATTTTAAAACGAAGTCCGCAGTTACACCTTTTCCACCAGCAAAATATGTATCTAAACTTCTAACACATTTTTGATCCCACAAGTTGGCTGGTGCAACGCCACAATGCCACATCAAAGCATAATCTTCTTCAAAATTAACTTGAGATAAATCTGCTAAGAATGGAGTCTGGGCACCTACAGCCCTACAGGCAATCATAGATAGTGTTCCTTCAATATCTCCTTCACATCCCATAATATAGCCCTCTGATTGAAGAATTGACATGGCAGCACATGGTGCTATACCATAGGTTGTGGCAAATTCTGGCCAACAGCGTATAGCTACTGCTGTTAAGTCATGCTTAGTCATAAATTCTTTTGCACTGGCTGCTAGGTAGGCTACTTTATAGATTTGATCATCTGTTACACCTGTTGTATCAAATACCTCTCTTAGCTGCTTCTCTTTATCTTGAACAGCTACCTCTGATGGTTTTGTATGATACAGTGCTTCAATTTCATAGTGATTGATCAAAGTACCAGTTTTTTTGAAATTGTTTAATTCATCAATATCTAGGTTAAAAAAACCATGGGCTCTATAGCCTACTAATCCAATATTGGCTTTTTCCATTGCTACTTTAATTCGAATAGCATCTATCCAATTCTCATCTATTTGAGATTCAACGCAATAAGAAAAAGTATCATTACCAGATTTATATAGGTTAGAAGCATTTAAATTCATGCCACAAATTGAATTAAGTCTGATTTTCCCACCATTATAAGGCAGCTCATCAAATGGCCATAAAAGTATGGGCTTTCTTACTTTGTTATCAAGGATAAGTGCTAAATGACCTAGATGGAATGTCCCGCTTATAATAACTATTCCATCTACCCCAACAGATGTAAATGTATTGGCAGCTTCATCTGCTTCTTTTGTTTCTATAACTAAATCTTCTATCCATACCCAATCTACGTTTTCAATTCTTTTTAGTTCTTCTTTTTTTGCATTATAAATATCTTGAGCTGCATGATAATCAAATGTTTTTCTTGCAAGACATACCACACCTAATGTTATTTTATGCTTCATTTTTTGCTCTCCTTTACAATATATTAATTAATGCTTTTAATTTATAAAGAAAAAAAAAGGGAAATATTACTTGTGCTTCTTATAAAAACGCAAATGATTATTTTACTTTCATTAATATCATATCTATTTTTTTGTTTGTTGTCAAGACATTAGACTCTTTTAATTAAGCTTTTTAATTAATTAAAGGTAGCTATTTTTACATTTTATAGATTAGGGGGAGTTCTTTACTTTTTACATTAAAGAATCGAAATATTGTACGCTTTAATCAAGTCTTGATTAATCTTATATTTATCATTTATACCTTTTTT
The DNA here is from genome assembly GCA_028277605.1 of Vallitaleaceae bacterium. Classification (GTDB taxonomy): domain Bacteria; phylum Bacillota; class Clostridia; order Lachnospirales; family Vallitaleaceae; genus JANQFZ01. The sequence continues at coordinate 25,017 of JANQFZ010000077.1, forward strand.
TATGGGGTGGTCAACTGTTTTTCCTGCGACTATACCCACCATTCTGTTTGTTTTCCCCTCTAACAGAAGTTCAACAGCCTTTACACCCATCTGAGTTGCAATGAGTCTGTCAAAAACAGTTGGAGTACCTCCTCGCTGCTGATGTCCGAGCAAACTTATTCTTGAGTCTATATTTAAGATTTTGTCAACATCCTTTTTAAGTTTATCGACATTCATAACGCCTTCTGCAAGTACAATGACACTGTATTGCTTTCCATCTCTAAACTTATTTTCAATATGGCTACACATGTCTTGAAGTTCATAAGGTACTTCTGGTATAAGACAGTAATCAGCTCCGGCCGCAATAGCTGCTGTAATAGCAAGATAACCACAGTGCCTGCCCATAACCTCTATTAGAAAAACTCTCGGTGTGTCCACAACAAGAGATCTTGCTGTGTCATGGATATTAGATATTGTTCCAGCTACGATATTAATGGCAGAATCAACCCCAATTGAATAATCTGTTCCAGCAATATCATTGTCTATGGTAGCAGGTATTCCTATAACAGGTATTCCATTTTCCGATAAAAGATTCGCTCCTTTAAAAGAACCATCTCCCCCAATGACAATTAAACCACTGATATCATTTGCCTCAATTTGAGCTTTGGCTTTTTTTTGCCCTTCTTTTGTCTTGAAAAGTTTACTTCTAGCACTTTTTAAAACTGTCCCGCTTAATTCTACAATCTCATCAACATAATTGACATCAAGTGAGGTCATATTTCCTTCCATTAAGCCTTTGTAGCCTTCATATATACCAACCGCTTCAACTTGATTGGCACGGGCTGCTTTGGTTATTGCTCTTATGCAGGCATTCATACCTGGAGCATCCCCACCACTAGTAATGACACCAATTCTTTTCATACTACCACTCCTTATTTAAATAATGCGAGAATTCATGTTCTTACCTTTGCATTCTTAATAACCTCCCAAGATACTAAGACTACTTATAAAAAACTATTGATTAAGAATACGTCAGGTTGATTCATAGATATAGATACATCAATAATAACTTAGCTCATATTCCCTATTTTAAGATACATAAATTCTCTTAAAAAATGTTTCTATATTATTTATACCATAGATAACACCTAATTATCTACTGTTATGTTCTACTAAAATCTTCATCTATTGTTAAACATTTGCTGTTCTTGTATTTAACTTCGAACTCTATTGACACATTCTATTTATAATGCTATTCTATTTTAAGATAATGTATCTTTAATCTGGTCCCGTGAGGCTGGAAAGGTCATAGAATAAACAATATAAAACGCATTTATTTCATTAGTGTATTTCTAATGAATTTTACTACGTCCTTTCTAGTTTTTATGGATAGATTATGGTTACATAATCCCTTTAATCTAGTTCAGCGAAGCTAAAAAGGAGAAATGATAATGTTAAAAGGAAAACATTTATTAGAACCTACGGATTTATCCTTACAGGAGTTAGAAGATATTTTTAACTTAGCTGACTCTATTATTAAGAATCCAAAGGCATATTTGGATTGTTGCAAAGGACGATTGTTAGCTACTTTATTTTATGAACCTTCTACTAGAACAAGATTTAGTTTTGAAGCTGCTATGCTTAGACTCGGTGGACAGGTTATTGGTTTTTCTGAACCCAATTCATCGTCTGTGTCTAAGGGGGAAACTATCAGTGATACAATACGAACCATTGCTTGCTACGCCGATATAGCAGTTATGAGACACCCTAAAGAAGGTGCTCCAAGGCTGGCTTCTAAATACTCTAATATACCTGTTATCAATGCAGGAGATGGAGGACACCAGCATCCAACTCAAACGCTTACTGATTTATTAACCATACGTTCATTGAAACAAAATATTTCTAATCATGTTATTGGTATCTGCGGCGATCTTAAATTTGGCAGAACCGCTCATTCACTCGTTAAAGCTCTATCTAGATACAAATCAATGACTTTTATCTTTATTTCCCCACCAGAGTTAAAAATTCCAGATTACATCATTGATGAAGTAAAGGGTCATCAATTGATACAAACCTCAAGTTTAGAAGAAGTTATACCTCAACTTGATATTCTTTATATGACTAGAATTCAGCGTGAGAGATTCTTTAATGAGGAGGAATATTTAAGACTAAAGGGATATTTCGTGTTGGATAACAAAAAGCTTTCTCTTGCAAAGAAAGACATGATTATTTTACACCCTTTGCCAAGAGTAGACGAAATTGCTAAGGAAGTGGATACGGATAAGAGAGCTGTATATTTTAAGCAGGCAAGATATGGGATGTATGTTAGGATGGCGTTAATACTAAAGCTTTTAGGAGATGATACGTGTGTTAAAAATTAATGGTATCAATAAAGGTATTGTGATTGACCATATCACGGCAGGTCTTGGACATAAAATCTTTAAAGAATTGAATTTAGATAAAGCTGAATATACGACCGCTTTAATTAAAAATGTTCCATCAAATAAATTAGGTAAAAAGGACTTAATTAAAATTGATAATGTCGTGGATCTTAATCTTGATGTTCTAGGACTGATTGATCCGAACTTAACTATAACTATAATAGAAGACGAACAAATTGTAGACAAAATAAAGCTCTCACTACCAAAAAAAGTAACAGGAATTCTTAAATGCAAGAATCCTAGATGCATTTCAAGTATAGAAGAAATTGATGACATTACGTTTACCCTCGTGGACGAAAAGAAGAAAGAATACAAATGCGAATACTGCGATACTAGAAACTCTTTATAATGATTCAACTTTTCCTATGCATTCCAAACCCCCTCACTAATGATGAGATATCGTGAGGGGGTTTATATCGTTTGATTCATTTGACACTATTTTATTCTCTTATTATACAGGATTCTTGCTTTAAGTTTTCACTGTTTGATAAATCCTTTGTATTCAACTTTCTCATAATAATAATGATTGAAATCGTGAATAAAAGAATTGAAAGTGGTATTATTTCAATTGTTATTTTGTCAGCTAAAAACCCAATTAAAGGCACAATAATTACCCCGCTTAAATAGGAACTTCCAATTTGATATCCCGTTATTTCTTGGGAATGCTGGATACCAAATAGTTTAGGTGTGTTGTGAAGCATACTAGGATAGATAGGTGCACAACCAACACCTAACAGTATAATTGCTGGTATAATAAAGATTGGATTAGGAATATTGAGCAGTATAGCTGCAATCAACATGATACCTAATCCTTTCTTTATTAACTCATTATTAGAATATCTCGTAGCAATTATACCTGACAATAATCGACCTATTGTTATACTAGCATAAAAGATAGATACTAAAATACCTGCTCTAATTTTATTAATATCTCTACTTTCAATTAAATAGCTCGCAAGCCATACACCTGTGCCCATCTCAACAGCTATATACATCGGAAATGCAAGAATAGATAAAACAACTCCTTTTTTGGTGAACAATTGAAAAGCCTTTAGCTTCTCCTTATGCTGAGAATCATTCCTATCATCAGTTTTTGACAATTCACTTTTTTTCCTCCATAAGGGTAAACTTATAAGAATGATGGCGGCTATACATATTTGAATGATTCCTATCATTCGATATCCACCTCTCCAGCCATTGGAATACATAACGGAGAAGTTGATAATATTAGGTCCTACAAATGCACCTATTCCCCAGAAGCAATGCAGCCAGTTCATATCCCTCTGGGAATAATTTAAAGCTACATAATTATTTATCCCAGTATCTACAGCTCCCGCACCTATACCAAGAGGAATCGTAAGTAATAACAGCCAACTAAAAGCTGGAGCAATTGAATAACCAAGAAGGGCTGTTCCTGTTAGAACTGAACTTATAAAGACCACTTGACCCGTCTTTATTTTTCGTAGTATTATCCCACTCGCAAAGCATGAAATTGCCGTACCAATAGTTGTTACGACTGTTATAACACCTGCAACTTGCAGCGGCAATTTAAATGTACTTCTAATGGATGGCCATGCTACACCAAGTACTGTATCTGGCAGACCTAATGAAATAAATGAGATATAGATAACAATAATTAAAAGCGTTGGTTTAAGTTTTTTCATGAAAAATGAGCGTAAATATCTGACTAGCGTCAAAGCAACGCCCTTTCACTCCTTTCCATTCTTTGAGAAGTATTGATCCCTTAAGTCATTCCATTTATAGAATAATATAAAATGGATTAAGACTTTAAAAGTTTATAGAGCTCAACATTTAATTTTTTATTGTATAGGTTGAATATCAAATATAAGTCCATTCAACCTATACAAGTTTACATAGCAAGGTAATGAAAATCTGCTTAATTATCTATTACCAAGAATTGAATCATTTTCTTAACATCATCAGTGATACCTTTATCCGAGCTTATGATAGAAATATTGGCTTGATTAGCAGCTTTTATTACTTCATAAGAAAGGTTTTGAGGATAAATAAACAAGGTAGAAAAACCTAGTATTTTCATTTCATTAATCCTATCTATGATTTGACCCTGATTAAGATTTGGATGCAATGCTGAACCTGTAATTATCTCCATACCTATTTTTATTGCCTCTTGTTTTAAACCATAGATAATGTCACTATTAAAGCTATCAAACAAAGCATTGTTTTGTAAATGATACTTTTTAATCAGTTTAAGTAATTCATGAATTAATGCATTTCTATAGCCAGCGATAGTATCTGACCAATCTTTAATATCAAAATTAATGGCCGCTTCTCCATTAACGGTTTGACATAACTCATCTATCTTTAATACTTTATCATTTAACATAAGACTCATTTCATCATAAGTTAGCTCAAAGGATTGATAAGTATGACCATTGCAATCTGTTATCGCTCCCCATAGAGCAACCAGTACATGATCTTTTGTCATTTGAACATCTACTTCAATGATATGATAACCTAGCTTTATTGCCTTCTTGGCATCATCAATAGATTCAATTCTATGGGCTATCTTATCAGTTTCTTTATTGCATTGCTTTACAACTGCGGTCAAAGTATCATAGGTATGTAATCCTTGAGTCTGCCAATTAGATGTTTCCCTAATGGTTTTTTCAAATCTTGAAGCCATCAGTGCCTTTTGTTCTACTGACATTCTCTTGGGAGGGTCAAAAAACATAATCACATCCCCACCAGGGACTTCTATACTGCCACAGCCACTTACATACTTAGGCTCTATAGCATCTTTACCTTCAAGAAAGTATTTTGCAAATGTCATAAATCCATGAGTTCTTGGAGATAACAACCATATATAATCTCCCTCTTCACTATAAAGAAATTTAGTATTGTATGCAACGCCATCATGCATTAATTTTAAGGTATACTGCCACACTTGTTGAGCCACTTTGTACTTATCTTTGCCTTTAAATATAAATGTTCTAGCAGGCCAATTCGATAATTCACCACATATAACACCATCAACATTTCTTTGATTGATGACTTCAGTTCGTCCTTCAAATATATTTTTCCATACAGGGGTTTTAACCTGATAGAACTGTCCATGCCAATGTTTGATACTAGCTCCTGAGAAACTTGTAAATGACCCTTCATAATGGTGACCTAAAGCATAGCTAGCACTTAATAAATCAACAACATATTCTTCTGACAAAATCTGTGGTGCGTCTTTTTTTGCACACATAATCATATGCTCTACACCATATGGGTCAATATTGGCAAGAAAAACATACCTGCTTTGAGAAGGTAACTCAACTTTACATAATACCTCATCTATATTAGGGTTACAGAATGGACAGGGTCTATTTTCTGGGGAAAGGTGAGGGATATCTAGTTCATCATATTTAACTTTAGGAAGAACCTCTTCAAGCAGAAGCGTCTTATCAAACTCTCCTCTTCTATCCTTTACAAAACTAAATTTGTACCACAAATTATTATACAAGACTTCATATTCATTCTTAGAATCATATAAATAATTAGTAACCCGATTCTTACAACGATTAATTCTTACAAATGATTCTTGAATAATAGTTGTAATACTTGCATGAGGAAAATCATGATTTAACTTAATATAATGACCTCTACATTGTAGTATAACATTAAGTAATTCTTCATCCCCCTCTTTTTTTAAATCCTCAAGTGCTTCAATCACATGACCATATTCCTTCAAACCATCAATATCAAATTTATATTTGATAAAATTAATCGTCGTCTGAAAATCTTCTATTGATACATTTCTAAGCTTTCTTCTTTTAGCATTGTTACCATTTTCTACAACATCAGCAGCTCGTACTATTGCTAGGAGTAATTTTATCTGATTATATGTAAGTGAAGATCTCTGCAAACAGGATACAACTCTTTCATCACTTTCCAATAACCATGGCTGTTCATTGCACCTAACTAGAATCTCTACTTCTGGTGGTACACTAATGAGTTTTTGCTCTAACATATTGATAGAATAAAGCGGATGATACCACCATATTTTTAAAAGCTCTTTTTCTATTAAGGAAAGCGGCTTCTGTTTTAGCACTGCAAATTCTTCTAAATATAATAAAAAAGGCTCCTTTAATTCTTTATCGGTTAGTTCTGTTCTTAAGCCAAGCTTTACTCTTTCTTTTGCATGCTCAATACAAATATTAGGATTAAAGCTTGGTTTACTACCGAACTCACTGGATTGTGCAAACTCCATCTGTAGGAGACTTTTCTGTTCTTCTTTGTACTTCTCTTTTAAGTCGCCGCCAATGTCATGAACCCAGCCTACTCTTTTTAAAATCTCAATTTGTTCCTCTGGTAAATTTAATTTTTTAGCTATTATTGATGATAGTATAGCGTGTCTCTTGGAGTGCTCCTTAATAGAATTAGGAACGTCTACAAGTAGTTCTTTTTCTGTCATAGACATTATTGAACGTTTTTTTTTACCTGATAAAGATTGGGCTTAAAATACTCTCTTCCAATGGTTCTTGAAACATCTTCTATCACTTCGTCTAATTGATGGAACGCTTCTTTCAATACCTCAATTTCAAGTATGAGTGGCGCTTGAAGCATAATGCTATTTCCAAGCCCTCTGTATCTAGAAGCAGAAATAATGATTTTTCTTTCAAGCATTTTATCTACAATCACGTTTGCTATTTCACAGCTTTTTTGAAAATTATTGAGCTCTACGTCCATAGCACCTTTAGTACCTATTGCTCTTACTCCAGATAAAAAGCTGTATTTTTCCTGCAATTCTTCTAATTGAGAGTTAATATGTTCATAAAGCACATTTGCCTTATAGGATTCTTTTTGCAGCTCCTTAATGAATGCTGTAGCTGCTGCAAAACCTATTGGGCTATGCGCAAATGTAAATGAATGTTCTCCAGGATGAAAACAGAACTTATCTTTATAAATAATTCCAGCTAATGGGAATCCTCCACCGATTGCTTTTCCAAAAGTAATAATATCAGGAGAGACATCATAAACATGACTTAAAAATAAATCTTCAACACATCCAAATGCTGTCTGTATTTCATCTATTATCATCACTACATCATGCTTAGTACAAAGCTCTCTTATTCCCTTGACTAATGCCTTATCCAATATTTGAAAACCACAATTTCCTTGAACAAGCTCTATGATTATAGCAGCTGGTTTTTGGGTTAGCATTTTATTTTCTATGTCTATCAGATTCTTTTTAACTTCAATTCCATTCGTATAATAGCTTTTGTACTTGCTATTAGGAATTTTCCAGCTAACGCCCATTGTAGCAAAACTTCTGCCATGAAAACCATCTTCTAAATACAGAATTTTTTCCCTATGCTTATAGTTATTAATAGCAAGTTTCATAGCACCTTCATTAGCAAGACTTCCATGGAGAGTAAAATTAACCTTTTTTAAGTGTTCTGGTGAATTTTCTATTAGAAAATTGGCGAGTTCTAATTTTTCATTGGTCGTAAAAGCAGTTCTTAAATGCGTGACTTTTTTTATCTGGTTTTCTACTGCCTCTATCACTTTTGGTCGATTATGTCCAAGAGGCAATGACCATGTCTGGGAGAATAAATCTAAATATTTATTACCATGGTCATCCCATAAATATACACCACTTGCTTTTTCAATATTGATCGGAGCAGATGCTATGGTACTAGCTTCGTTTAAACCAACATTCGTATGAGTAGCACTCCTAATTTTCAAATGACTTGCTTTCATATTAAATCCCCTTTCATCGTATACTATAGTTTTAAATTTTAGCTTTATTAAAAACTTACAACAAATAAAAATATTAACCCTCCAAATAGCTTAATTCCTCGATATAGTACAGCAACGCTTCCCGACGTTATTAGTAAGCAAAATATCTAGAATTTAAATTATTCATTTGATTATTTCTTTATGTTTTTGAGAAAAGGATTAGTCTAAGGTATTAAGATAGCTTGTTTGTTTACATATGGTTTGTTTACATATGATGTGTTTTAGATTAAAAAAGCCAATTTTAAATTATAAAGAATAGATTATATCCTTCCAAAGATCATTATGTCATATTTTCGCATTAATACAATCGTATATTAAGTTTTTTGATAGTAGTATGACAATCAATAAATGATGTTTTTTGTAAATTCTCTTTTTAAGACTTTGTTTGTGAACTGTAATTAATTATATAGTTAGTAAACCCTGTTGTCAACAAATATTTTGAATAGTTACTTTTATATTAAATGTATACTCATTATTTTTTGTTATATTCTTATATTATATTGATTTTTACTGTATTTTATATGTTGCT